>CANJMS010000050.1 GCA_947475825.1 Nitrosomonadales bacterium | reverse complement strand
TCGCGCCAAAAAGGGTGAAAAATAGGATAGACGAATCAAGGTAGCGAATTCGTCTACCTATAACGAAAAAAATGTTCGATTTACAGCGTCCGTCCAAAAATGGTCATCGGTCAGTGCTGAAAATTCGGGTGTTTATGGATGAGAACTAGATAACGAAATCAGGGCATTTAAATCTCTAGCAATTACCCTCACTGCCCTCATAGTGCTGGCTTCTATCGGTGTAGCTACCCTAGTTTATCGATACGAGCGAATGAGAAAGCAAGCCGACAAACTTATCCAGTCACTCGCTTTCTATGATGCACTCACAAAGCTACCTAACCGCCTCCTCCTCAACGACAGACTTGAACAAACCATAGCTGCCAGTAAACGCAGTGGGCAGTATGGATCTTTAATGTTCATTGATTTGGATAATTTCAAGTCACTCAATGATGAGCATGGACATAGCGTGGGAGATTTGCTTTTGATCGAAGTATCGCGTCGCATAAACGTATGTTTGCGCGAAATTGATACAGTGGCTCGTTTAGGCGGAGATGAGTTCGTGGTGGTGCTCAGTGAATTGGGTGAGAACAAGACAGATTCTACCGTGCAGGCAAGGAGAATCGCACAAAAAATTAATATCTGTTTGGCTGAACCATATTTACTTACACCCATGCAAGAAGGGAATAAGAGCACGACCGTCGCGCATCATTGTACCGCAAGTATCGGCGTAGTGATGTTTAGTGGAGAAACAAATATGAAAAAAATCCTTCACTTGGCAGACATGGCAATGTATCAGGCAAAAGAGGATGGGCGAAATACGAGTCACTTTTATACGCCTAATGCCTAAAGTGCACCTCTAAATATTCATTTGCCAATCGTTGAATGTCCGGTTTGAGAAAATTGCTAGGTCTGCTGTGTGTCGATAGTACGCAGTCGCCGAAGTTGGAAGCGGCCATTCAGCTGCATTCCAAGCCAATGACCGGTGTACGTTGCACAGCTGACCTAGGTGGGGCAGTACGCCACCGTCAGCAAAGGCCGAGCAGTGAGCATTCATGGTGATCATCCTGAATGGCCGCAAAGTATCGTAAGGAGCAGGTGACGAACGGCAGGTTTCGGGTAACCCACAAAGATAAACAGGCAAGATAAAACGGCACAGCCAACCACGCAGCAAAAAGCGAAGGGGCGATGAATGACCAGCCCCGTTTTGCTGCCCCTCGACGAAGGAGATGGACGTTGATCTTGACTTGTGTGGCGGCATTTACCCGCAGGGCGCAAGACATAACGGCCTCTTATGCGAACCCGAAGGGCGGGCAGCTTCATGCCCGGCGAGTGCGCTTTGCATAAGACGCCGTTATGTTGGATGCCGCCACACATACAACCGGCACAGCCGACAATGCCTTAACGGCACTGCAAGGGGGCGCGGCACGTTCAGGCTACCCATACACCAGCAGACTGCGAACGGCGAGCGCTTGATGGCGTAGCGGCCTTTTGCGAAGCCATGAAGTGCGACGGCGTGAAGCGGCGGCGGGAACGGAGCGGACACACTTGGCTGCGGAGCGGAAGCAGAGGGCAGTTTCATCGCCTTCTGCGCTTTGTCGGATTCCAGTGCGATAGCGAAGGTGCGGGGCTTGCGGGGTTTTTACTGCAAGCGCCGTGACTGAGCGGTCAAATGTGGATGGCTAATACCACTCCCATATAGCGGTCGTTCACCAAGTTCGGCAAACGACACTTTGCGGCCATTCAGGATGATCACCATGAATGCTCACTGCTCGGCCTAAGCGGACGGTGGCGGGTGGTCCGATTCAGTTCGCTGCGTGTGTCTGCTTCCTTGGTGATCCCCTCATAGCAGTTAACTCTCCAGCACGAGCATTTGTTGAGCAAGCTTTTTCAATTGAGCTAAAGCGGCGTTAAATTCATTTTGATTGGTAGCATCGCCAGGAAGAAGAGGAATGGCACCAACTCCTTCCATTGATGTCATCTCTGCAGATTTCCTTGCTATAGGAGAGTGGCGGTCACGAGGATAAAAAATAAACTCTGTTCCAGGATATACGGCCAAAGCACACACGGCCCCCTCAATAGCATCCACATAACAGTGCATTTTATGGATATCCGCCGTTAATATTGCGCGTCCTACGACCGAATTCTCGTCCGTTTCGTCACCAACTGCATAGCTTTCGCGGCTTCGGTATTTGGCATCTAACAGGAAGACTACCGGGCCATTTTCGGTTTTAAACTGAATTACAATATCGGGGCGCAATGTAACTGAATAAGAACCATGTACGCGCCTTACATAGGTCTTGTTGTAAGCAACAGAAACACCATCATGATGGACCTGAATAGACTGAACAAACTTTCCGTTTTTTACAACAGTGTCGCGTAAATCTACGAGAACTTTTTCCCCCAACAGGCTTCGCACGATGCTATAAAAAACCCAATATTCATATAGCTGTGCAATGTCTTTCAGATCGATAAATCGGGATTGGTTTTGCAAGTCATCAAACAGGTGTTTTGCACCCTGCTTGCTGTTTAAATAATGCTTAAACATATCCCGATATCCATGCCGCGAAGTGAGCGTTGGTGACGATGTTGGCAGATACGTCAACTCACCAATCTCCATAAAAAAGTTCCGGCTAAGCAACCCGCGTACTTTTAATAGAATTTCTTCGCAAACGTCGCTAATCACCTTGGAATCACGCTTTGACATTACATCCATACACGTTTTTTCTATGTCTTTTAGGACGTGCTTTACAAATCTGTTTTCCGCCGTATCAATTGAAAGCTTATTACGTATTGTTGAGACTTTAAGCGGAAAGAAAGAACGCTTACCGTCTGGCGAAGTAAATCCTCGAATCTTTGCTTTTGCAAACGGGTGATCTTCGGGTAGTTCGCGAAAATGTTGAGTTTGACGAAAAAATGAAATAAATGTTTTTTCTGTAGGCCGTTTTGCATTCCAAACATAGTCTTCGATATATTCAGGCACATGCCGACTATGAGAATTTCGAAATATTGATTCTACAAGAGCCTCCAGATTGGAGTTTTTAGGCATTTCTAATACTAAGTGACGGTAATAATTAAACCGTTCAGTTAGTGCATTCGACTGAATATCATTATCAACGTGCCTGTGTGCCACGGTTGGTGAAACATAGTCAAAAGCAATTTCTCTTGATAGACGCTTTAAATCATCAAGCAAATATTCAAATTGGCGCTTACCTTCGAAGCTCTCCAGTAGTTTCTCGCTTCGAACATCAAACACTTTTCCAAAGAAACGAACCAGACCAACTCGATTAACAAATTGCATAGTTGCAATTTGGTTGCGTGGATGCCAAGTGATAAATCCAGCCAGTCCAGTCCGACTAATTTCAGATAAGATGGCAGCAGAATCAGAAGAGGGTAATTGGACAAAATATTTTTTACCCTCGAACAGAAACCGATCAACCTCTTTGATCAGTTCCCGATCCTCAAAAACTCGAAGCTCGCTCACTCGATGAAATTCGCAAAACCGTTAATTACGAGAGTTATATACATGCGTCGAAGTTTCGACACGGAGAGGGGGTAGCGTGTTTTATCAGGATCGATGTTTTGTATTACTTCAAAATCAAATTTCTCAATGGATTCGCTATTGTCCACCAGAAATTGCAGAATTTCACGTAGTGGTAAATCAAGCTTTCCTTGAGGGCCACTAAACTTTGGCAATATTTTTTGTACCAACTGATAGTCTTTAGCTAAATCAAGGAGGCGCTCAGACGGATGGCAATATTGTAGAGCATTACTGATATAGAGCGACACTTCATTCATTACCCGATAGCCGAAATGAAGGTGATATTTTTCTAAGATAGCATGGATTTTTTTAAAAAAATCCTTTCCTTCATCAACTAGCTCAACGTAATCCTTCTTTGTTGCAAGTTTGGTACTGGTAAATACAGGGAATGAGTCCAAGACATAATCAGCGGCAGTAGGAGCATCCTTGGTTGCGCCGTAACCATCAAGGTCAACCTTATTTAACTCAATGACGTTGGCACGGTCGAGCACTTTTGAGCTAAACATGTATGTTGACTCATCAATGTTTACAGTGCCTGTAACGTAAAGGTTTTGTGGGATGGCTATCTCTGGCGGAATCACATCAAAATAATCGTCATCAGTTTCAATCCATCCTGAACCAGCATTTAATCGAATAGGTTCTTGAATAAACATCCCGTCTTTAATATGACGGCTTTCTAAACAACTAAGGAAATCACTAAAATAATGTTCAACCTTAGCCAGGTTCATTTCGTCAAGGATAAGGAAGAATGGCAGATGTGGGTTATCTGTAGCACTTAAAAGGAACGCCACGAGCGGCGTTACGTGATATTTCTGCTCAATAAGATTGTAATATCCGAAGAGTGCAGATGAGTCTGTCCAATCGCTTCTAACCGAAATAAAACAGGAATTTTTTACGTTTTTGTATTCCTGCTGCTCAAGTTCTACGGTATGATACAGCCTGATATAAGCGTAGGTCTAGAAGACTTGTGGTGGCAGGTAATGTAAGCAGTGAATCGCCTCCGATTCACTAGACACTTTCCAGCCCCATAATAACCACTTCGCGTCGAAAGCACCAACTCGGCATTGTGATTAGCAGACCTTCACAGCCAGCTAAGCGGAATCCTTACGAGCGACTGCTTAGGCCGAGCAGTGAGCATTCATAGCAATTCTACTGACGGTCTGTTGATGGCACACACCAGCTATACGCACATACTAACTGCTTGCCCGAAAAGCCGACACTCAATAACACGCACGACAAAGAAAATAACCTGTAGCTTGCGTTTTGTCCTGCAAGGCGCATGACGGCGCGGTCAACATAGCGGTGTCTGGTGTCAACGATGCCCCCGCGCATGGAACGGATCGCAAGCAGGAACGGCGAGCAAAATATAAAAAGTACCGGCCAGAATCAGAGGGGTGGCAGGGGGAATGGAGTTGCTTAGGGGGGGGTGTTTTATTACATCCCATCACACGCGAAAAATTACAAATTTTCCAGCCGTTATACCCCCGTTTTACCCCTTCACTTTGCGCGATTGCCCAAGAAGTCGCAGCAATTCCTTGCCACGGTCAACACGAAGGCGCGCTCGTCTGGTGAGACACCGGCAATCAATGCGTCAAAGATTGCTCCCTCGTTCGCTGCTTCGAAAGCAGATCACCAACGCACAGACGCTGCTCGAAGTGCCCCAAGGAAAACGTGAGGCTAATTTTAATGAATTGCGACAACTCGACATGAACATTGAATCGTGCGAAAAGGAATTGGAGCGGATGAAGTCAGCGCCCTGAGCAGTTCGGCATCCAGTACCTCGGGTACTGGCCTTTTGAGTCCCATTTTCTTTTCCGTTGCCAGCCTAGACTGAGCAGAATAGGTGAGATATATTTCCCTTGAGTGTTGAGTGCCTGCTCAATTTCAAGCATGGCGAACGGTCGGCATCTTGAGATTTCTGGCAGGCTGTTATACCAAGCCAAAAATCGGGCGCGCAATTCTGAGTGTGGCTGCACATTGTTTGGATTTTCGACTTCCTGTTTGATGCGGTTTAATTCTGCAATGTATGCGCTCATGGGTAATATCTCCAATTTACAATTATCAAGCGTGGCTTTTCGGGCTATTCTCGCTGGTGGTTAGGCAGGTGGCGGTTGAGTTGCGTCATATGCGTCATTTACCCCCCAAAAACAAAAACTTTCTATAACTCTCTCTCATAGAGGAATTTTGAGAAATAGGTCAATAATGACGCATATGACGCACCCTCATCACCTCACTGCCATCATGCCGTGCTGGTTAAGAGCAAGCCCTCCAAGTGACCTTTTGTCTGGCAGAGCAGGGAAGCCACGCTCCCCAAGTCGCCGGGTTAATCTTTTTTGTGCCAAGGGGTGATGCCCGTTTTTCAGTGCCCAAGTATGATATGCCCGATATAGCTCATCTTTTTTGGCGGTCAGGCCTTGTCCAGTGTTGCAATCTTCTCTTAACCATTCGCCGATAGTGTCCTGCTCATCCCGATAGGCCGCTGTAGCGGCTTCGATTTTCTTGGGTATTGATAGACCGCCTTGCTGCCACTTGTTTAACCCAGCCAGTAACCAGTTGAGAATACCTGGCCCTTCTGCTTTCAGTTTTTCCAGCAGTTTCGGATCACGTAATTTTTCCTCAATAGTTACGTTAAATTCGACAAGGCAAACACGGCGCCACATTCCGTTTGAGCTGTCGCCAATTTCAGGCTTGTGGTTGCCGACGATTGCGAGTTTGTGCGTTGGCGGAAAAGTAAGATCGACTTTACCGTATGGAACACGCCCGGTCAGTGTGTCTCCCCCCGTCATTTCTTTGACTCTTGCTTCGGCCAGCTTTCGGCCTTCTTCCGTTTCGTTGGCATATACGAAACGTCTGCCTTTGAGGGAAACAATATCTGGGCTTGCGGCTTGCGGACTCCGCTGATGTTGCATCAACATTTCCGTGGCGATTTTCTTGGCGTAATCGCCGAGCAGCCAAGCGATCAATTCAACGAAAACGCTCTTGCCATTAGCGCCGCTGCCGTGCAGAAATACAAATTTCTGTTCTTGAACGCTACCCGTCAAACCATACCCCGCCCAGCGCTGGATAAATTCTCGAATATCAGGAACGGGCTGCACCTCTGCAAGGAACCTCTCCCACTGCGGGCATGTTGCCCCTTGGTCATAAGTTACAGTGCAACGCTTGGTTACAAGCAGGCCTGACGAAACTGGTAACAACTTGCCACTCCGTAGGTCAATCACTCCATTCACTACGCCGAGCTGCATGGGATCAGCGTCAAACTCGTTAAGGCTTTTAGTCATTCCACTCTCAGATGCAGCCATTGCAATCATAGCGCGTAAATTCTGTGCTCTGCTGGTGCGCGTCACTTGCGCCATGAGGCGTTTGGTCTTCGGGTCATCCGGCGCGGCCTTGTAGCGCGCGCTGGCCTCCTCGTGCATTTTATTCAGCACCTGCTTGGCCGCTCTATCAGTTTCCCCCGGTGGCGCAATGATCCAACCCGCAGCAGCATCGAACAGCAACACGTTGCCGGTTTCGTGTACGAACAGCATTTTGCCGCGCCAGGTATTGGCGAAAAGTCGGCCATTCTCTACATCCTCGCCGCTGCCACTGAAACGTACTTCCTCAGTCTGCTGATAGCTGTGCTTTTCTGCGTAATGATGTAGAGTGCCGATGCCAATTCCTCCGACTGGATTAAATGAGTTCCATAATTTCTGGAATTCAGATTCATCGAACTTGTCCGGTGCGCTTGCGCTCCACTCACGAGCCAACGCTTCGCCGCAGTGCCAGCCCGTTGCAGCTACCGCCCACACAACGTCGCGCCACTGTCCATAATCACAATCAGCGGAAACTGCCTCCAGCATGGCCTTGACCCGTTCGATTGCCTCCGGCGTTTCCGGTGGCGGCGGGGTTTTTAAATTCGCGCCCAGTGTCAGGTTGCCGGGCAAGGTGCGGGGTGCAATTGCTTTACCTACTTCAAGCCCCAAGCCTTGGATCATCTGATCCGGTGTATATGCCGCCGCGTTATCCCAGATTTTGATGATGCACACCCGGAACGGGCCGCACTCATGGCGGTAAATTCCATTTTTGATTTTTTGATGGTAGAACCCCGGCAGCCGCAGCACGCGGGGGAGATCAATCACTGATTTATCTGTGCCAAATTTATTTGCTAGCGCCGATTGTATGGGCGTGAATTCGTCTAACTTACAGTCGGCATTGAAATAGACATGAGTGTTTCCATGACTCGATTCTACTAAACAGGATGGCATTATTTTCCCGGTTTGCGCAGCATTCTTGATGGGTTCGATTGGGGCGCCATCAGTGTCCAAAAAATATTTTCGAACCATGGTGATGTTTTCAGCTTTGCGCCCGTGCAGGTCTGTCTGGTTGATCGTCACAAATATACCCGCGCCCCGCTCGTTAAGTCGTGACAAACTTGACGCATACTGTTCAAGTGTGCCGTGAAAAACCCTAGCCAAGTGTGGGCGCTTCTCGTCGCTGTCATCGAAGGTTTGAAAAGTGCACTCATCCGTCGCAGGATCAAGCATTTTCAAAAACCGTTGAGCTTCGGCAAGGTCTATTTGCAGAGAGTCATTTATGGCGATATTATTTGTATTCATTTTTGGCTCCCTTAGCGTTCATCATCGCAATGGTAAAGCGTGCGTAAGCATCAAGAGCATCTGTGGGGATGCCTGTCATCTCTGCCGCAAACTTGATGGTGCTGGCAAGTGCCGCTTGTGACTCGACGCCAGTGTGAACGAGCATCGCGATGCCGGAAATCATCACCATGCCGACTTTCCCTTCGTCGGTTTCCATCTTGACCAGGTGCGGTTCCATAGCGGTTCTACATTGATGCGCAGCGGATTGAAATTCATCCTCGGCTTGCTTGAGTATGTCGGATGGCTTCATGCTGCCCCCTGCGATTCGATCAGCTTGCGAATATCTTCCACACGCCAGGCAGTTATGCGCCGCCCCAGCGTCTTGACTGACTGCGGGTAGCGTCCTGTTCGGACACCCTCCCACCAAGTGGATTTACTGACGGGGATTACTGCGGGGATGGGTGGCTGCGCTTTTGGATCGCCGATAATTTGGCGAAGGCGGAGATAGCCTGTTTCGGGGAGTTGGTACATGGTGTGCTATCCTTTCTTGACTGTTGACGACCAAGAAAGTATGGCTGTGGACAAACGCACAGCACAGAATGCGTAAGGCGATTTTTTTGTATGGTCTTAGGCAGACCCCTTAGCCATCGTTGCGACAGCCTCTTTAGTTAAATCTACTTCAAGAACAGCACTGCTAATTCTTGCAACTGTACCATACAATGGTGAGCCATATTCAGCGTTGACATACTCTGCGAGCGCCCGTACAAAGTACAGTTGACGATAGTCTGCTTTCTGACGTTCGACAATGCGGGGCTGATTCATCGCTTCGTCACTTAGTTTTATGGCCTGAGTTTCCAGTGATTTTAAAATCTCTATAAGAGGAGGCCACTCCCTGAGCAAATCATATGGAAGATTATTACGTTCCATTTTGTCCTTATTATCCCAGTTGGCAATGCCATTGGTGTCCATGGTCTCGGCAGAAAAATATTGAAACAACGGTTTATCCAACGGACCTTCGGCAATAGCCTTTGCCAGTTGCTTTGCATGTTCCGCAATCTTAAAATATTTCTTCTTTTCATCCGAACGACGCAACACAACGGGCTCGCGGCTTTTTTGCTCCTGAAAAATAATCTCTTGAAGTAGTTTTTCTGCATGGTTATTATTTTTGTTTCGTTTTGAAAGCTCGCACCATGCGCGCTCCATTTTGGGATGGGTAATTAGACGCTCCAAGAAGTCGCGCCCTTTGATTATTGTTTTTTTTTCGTAGCAATCAATCAGCGACTGCGGTGACGACTTTACATACTTAACCATTGCAATCCTTTCACTCTCGAAGACCAGCAACCAATAATTACGGAGGTTCGTCAGGCTGCTTGCCTGTGCAGCGGTATTACTTTCGCACTCTTTGACTGTGACTCAAGGTAATCCGCCCAGTCTTGTACAAGTTTATGCCGTTCTTCAAGGAATTGCGTTCGGTCGTAGGCTGCTTGTATCTCATCTTTTTTGGCATGGGCAAGCTGTGCCTCCAATACATCGGCATCGACCCGAAACTTCTCGCGCGCAATGGTTCGCAATGTAGCGCGGAATCCATGCGTCACTGTCACGCCGCGCAAACCGCTTTCACGCAGTATCTTGCTCAGGCTATCGCGGTGCATGTGTTGGGTTCTGGGATTTCTTACGCCGGGAAATACGAATGGGGAACCGTCCATGATCTCACGTTGCATCTCCAGCATTGGCAGCATTTGCGAAGCGATCGGCGTGATATGGTCGTTACCCATTTTCATGCGTGAAGCGGGTATGTGCCACTCCATTGCACCGAGATCGAACTCGTCCCAGCGTGCGCCCACCACCACGCCGGGACGCAAGGCGGTGTAAAGACAGAACAGAATGGCGGCACGCGATTGCGGCGAGCCGATGGCGTTAATGGCGTTGATCAGCGCGGGAATGTCATTCGACTTGGTGACGGCGGCATAATGGCCTTTGGGCGCCCTAGGTAACGCCCCCCGCAGGGACAGCAATCTGCCATCCTCACGCAAGCCTTCTTGAATGGCGTATTCGATTATTTGGTTGCAATACTGGCGCGCCTTTACTGCTAGTCGAGGTGCGCGCTCATGAACAAGGAGAATGACAGGCTTAATATCAGCAGAGGTGATCTCAGCAATTGGCCTTGCTCCCAATTTAGGGAAAAGATCGTCATCAAGTGACTCACGCGCCTTGCGGGCTGTCTCGGAAGCCCAGCTCTTTGCCTTGTGTGCATACCATTCTTCGGCTACTGATTTGAAAGTGCCGCGTGAAGCTGCAATGCGCAGTCGCTTTTCCGCCAACCGCTCTTTGGATGGATCATTCCCCTTAGCTATAGCAATGCGCGCGTCGTGTGTCTTGTTACGGGCGGACGCCAGCGATACTTCTGGATACACTCCAAAGGAGAGCATTTTTTCGCGCCCAGCAACGGTGTATCTTAATCGCCACCACTTCGAGCCATTGGGATTGATGAGCAGCACCAGCCCTTTGCCGTCCGCCAATTTGTATGGCTTGTCCTTGGGCTTGGCATTTCGTACTCGAACATCGTTTAAACCGGGTGCCAGTTTTGGCATTTTGAGCCTCCTTACTTTTCAGTCAGTTAGCTTTGAGTTACCCGTAAAAATTATGAGCAAAACCTTTTTTGGGTAACCAAAACAAGTTACCCGTTAAGTTACCCGTAAAATCAGTGGATGTAAATAGACAATATTGGACGGCAAAAAACAAAGGCCACTGCAAAGTGGCCTGTTTTATAGGGGTTGAAGCGTTTATTTGGATTTCGGTGGATTGCTTAGGATGTTAATTCGGGTTTTCTTCTGGCACCAATAAATTTCACAAGTACCGCACCACTAAACTTCTTTCGAATAGGTGCGGTTTTTTCATGCCAAAAAAAATATCCACTCAGCATTAATTAATATCCCGGTCATTGCAAACCACACGCAATAAACCTCACACGAAAAACTGCAGCATTCTACACCATCGGCATCATCCTCGCCCGCGCCGAGGCGCGGGCGCTACTTTGACGGGCTTGAGTTGTGTATCGAGCAGGCCGGGTTGAACGTGTGCGAGCAGTTGTTGGGTGGTCAGCAGCGCATAGAGTTCGGTTGCGCTGAACCAGAGTCCGGGAAGTTCGAAGGTTTGTCCGTCGCCCAGTGTGTAGTGGTAGCCGTTGCGGGATCGGTCATATTCAATCGGTGCAATGAAGTACAGGCGCATCTCCTGAATGATACGGTTGACCGTGGAGCGTGAGCATTCTAATTTTTCACACAGCACTCTATGCTGAAGCGGTCTTTTATGTACTACCAGAATTTGATGCAGCCGATAAATTCTTTGCAAGCGTTCCAAGCTGCACCACTCCCCGATCTAGACCTGCATATGCTTAAACTCAGATAATCCACCAGGAATGGTGAGCCTAATGGATTATTTTTGACTAACCAAAATGATTAATCTTCAAACGGATGTCTTAACACAATCGTCTGATCACGATCCGGCCCGGTTGATACCATATCCACGGGCACTTCACATATTTCTGCGATACGCTCCAAATAACTCCGCGCCGTTGCCGGTAATTCTGTGTAGTTTTGTATGCCCACAGTGCTTTCACTCCACCCCGGCATGTCTTCATACACAGGCTCACATCCCACCAGTGCTTCTGCGCCTACTGGTAGAATGTCACTGTATTGACCTTCGCTGCGGTAGCCCACGCACAAACGCAAAATGGGTACGCCGTCCAGCACATCCAGCTTGGTAACGCATAAACCCGATACGCCGTTGATCTGAATTGAGCGTTTTAATGCAGCCGCATCAAACCAACCGCAACGCCGCGCACGTCCAGTGGTGGAACCAAATTCATGCCCCTTCTCAGCCAAGTGTTTACCCGTCTCATCTTCTAACTCAGTAGGAAAAGGTCCCGAACCGACGCGGGTGGTATAGGCCTTGGTAATTCCCAAAACATAGTTCAGCATTTGCGGGCCGACTCCGCTGCCTGCACAGGCTGCGCCTGCGATGCAATTGCTGGAGGTGACGTAAGGATAAGTGCCGTGATCGATGTCCAGCAGCGTACCTTGCGCGCCTTCAAATAACAGGTTCTGCCCGGCCTTGTTCGCCTCGTATAACGCGCGCGGCACATCCAGCACCAGCGGTTTGATGCGCTCGGACAAGGCCAGCGTGTCATCTAGCGTTTTTTGGAAGTCAATGGTGTCGGTCTGAAAATAATTTTTCAATACAAAATTATGATAGTCCAACACTTCGCCTAACTTGGCTGCGAAGCGTTTACGGTGAAATAAATCCTGTAAGCGTATGGCTCGTCGTGCCACTTTGTCTTCATAGGCCGGGCCAATGCCGCGTCCCGTTGTGCCAATTTTGGCTGCGCCCTTGGCCAGTTCACGCGCTTTATCGATCGCTTCGTGATAAGGCAAAATCAGCGGACACGCTTCAGAGATACGCAGACGGCCATAGACATCCACGCCAGCTGCTGCCAGGTTATCCATTTCCTTGAGCAGTGCCTGCGGCGATACCACCACACCGTTGCCGATGTAGCACATCACATGGTCACGCAAAATACCTGATGGAATAAGATGCAACACAGTCTTTTTTCCATTGATGACCAAGGTATGCCCGGCATTGTGCCCGCCCTGAAAACGCACTACACATTGCGCACGATCAGTCAGCCAATCAACAATTTTTCCCTTGCCTTCATCACCCCACTGGGTGCCGATTACCACTATATTTTTTGACATTATTGGATTTCCAATACCCACAGATTTTTAAAATTTGCTCATTTCAACTATGCAAGGCAACTACCTTCCATATATTTTTCGCTTGCAACACCAGTTCGCGATCACAGTTCAACTCGGCGCGTAATGACTGATCGCCCAGCAAATCCACCACCACCACATGCCCCAGGCTACGCAGCCTGACGATTTCTGCTTGTAGTGCAGGATCATCTAAATGCGGAGCGAGTATGCCCATGGGCTGTTTTTGTGGTGGTAGCAAACCATGCAATTGGCGTAAATCCATACTGAATCCAGTCGCTGCGCGCGCGCGCCCAAAACTTTTGCCAACATCATCATAACGTCCGCCCAGCGCAATAGCATCGTGGCTGCCGACGTGATACGCCGCAAATACCATGCCGCTGTGGTAGTGATAACCACGCAATTCAGCCAAATCAATTCCAATATCGTGCGCCATAGGCTGCAATTGCATGGCGGCTTGCTCCAGTTGGTTCAACGCCGCAGTTACTTCCGCATAATCTGGCAACACGGCTCGTGCCCGCTTAATGACTTCAATGCCGCCATATAATTGTGGCAATGCTAACAGCGCATTTTTGATGACAGGCTGCAAGCCTTGCACCAAGCCACTTAGTGCTGACACATCTTTACACTGCATGGCATTGAATAACTCTGTTTCCAGTGTAGGAGAAATTTCAGCACGAGTCGCTAAAGCACGGAACAGGGCGACATGCCCCAGATCAAGATGCACACCTTCTATTCCCAGCAATGCCAAAGCTTGCAGCATCAGTCGCTGCACTTCGAGGTCACTCTCCAGGCCACTGTGCCCATACAACTCAGCACCAATTTGCAACAACTCGCGAGTACGCATTAAGCCCGCAGGCTGCGTGTGCAATACGCTTCCGGCATAACATAATCTAGTCACCCCTTGCCGATTGAGTAGGTGTGCGTCAATGCGTGCAACCTGCGGCGTAGTATCGGCGCGCAGTGCCAAGGTGCGTCCGCTCAACTGATCGACCAGTTTGAAGGTTCGTAAATCCATATCGCTGCTGCCACTAATCAACAGCGATTCAACATATTCCAGTAAAGGGGGGACAACCAGCTGATAGCCGGACAAGCGCAATAACTCCAGCACATCAGCGCGCATACGTTCAATACGAGCGGCATCTTGCGGCAGAATGTCTTGTATATATTCTGGCAGTAACCAATTCGAATTCGGCATTATTTCACATTGTCCCCTTGTGGGGCTCCGACCAGCAACAGTAGCCCGGCTAACATGGCGAGCATACCAATAAAACGGACTTGACCATCGGTGAGTTGTGCGAGCTTGAGCAGGGTATTACGCCAGACGGCTGGAAAAATAAATGGCATAAACCCCTCAATGATTAACATAAGCGCGAAGCCGAGTAACCAGTAGGTCAGCATATCAGCCTTGCTTACTTGGCCTGCTTGTAAGAGCCTTTAAGATATTTGAAGAATGCCGAGCTCGGATCAAGCACCATGACATCGCTCTTGTTTTTAAAGCTCTGCTTGTAAGCTTCCATGCTGCGATAAAAAGAATAGAACTCCGAGTTACGCCCATACGCAGACGCATATAACGCTGACGCTTTCGCATCGCCATCACCCTTGATTCTTTGCGCATCGCGATAAGCACTAGCCAGCGTCACTTCGCGTTGACGGTCTGCATCCGCACGAATTTTTTCGCTCTCGGCATTACCTGTTGCGCGTAATTCATTGGCTACGCGCTTACGCTCCGCCTCCATACGGCGATAAACAGATTCACTGATTTCAAGCGGGAAGTCCACGCGCTTCAAACGCACATCCATCACCTGCACGCCGATCTTGCGTGCATCTGCATCGGTCTTCTCACGTAAAACTTCCATGATCTTATCGCGCTCACCGGAGATCACTTCATTCACCGTGCGCTTACCAAACTCCTCACGCATACTGGAGTTAACAGTTTGCTTTAAACGAGTTTGGGCGCGCATTTCATCGCCGCCGACACTAATGTAATATTGCTTAACATCGATAATGCGCCATTTAACAAATGAATCAACCAGAACATTTTTCTTTTCTGAAGTTATAAAACGCTCAGGCTCAGCACTGTCCAGCGTTAAAATTCGCGCATCAAAATAGCGCACGTTTTGCGCCAATGGAATTTTAAAATGTAAACCGGGTTCGGTCTTCACCGACACCATTTCACCCAATTGCAACACAATCGCGGCCTGACGTTGATCCACTACAAACATGGTCATGTTAAGCACAATAATCAACGCAATTGCGCCGATTAAAATATTTCCGGTACTCGCTTTCATTAACGTGCCTCTCTTTCACGACCACGCAATATTTCGCGCGCGCGTTGTACGCTCATTGCCGCATCATTCACTGATGTGGATGCAGGGGTTTCAGTGGGAATCATCTGCACCTCGGTCGACGCATTGGTGCTTTGAATCAGTTTATCCAGTGGCAAGTACAGCAGATTGCTGCCCGCTTTTTGATCCACCATCACCTTGCTGGTATTGGTTAAAACTTGCTGCATCATATCTATATACAAACGCTCGCGCGTCACGACAGGCGATTTCTCATACTCAACCAACACCTGCTTAAAACGGCTGGCATCACCCTCTGCGCTGACAATTACACGCTGGCGATAACCTTCCGCCTCCTCCATCAAGCGCGCTGCCGCACCTTTGGCACGGGGAATGACATCATTCGCGTAAGCCTGGCCTTCGTTCTTTTGCCGCTCTCTATCCTGCCCTGCTTTAACTGCATCATCAAACGCGGCCTGCACTTGCTCGGGGGGTTGTGCATTTTGCATGGTGACTTTGCTCACTAAAATACCTGACTTATATCGATCCAAAATATCCTGAATCAATTTAGTGGTTGATGCGGCTACTTGCTCGCGCCCTTCATACAACACAAAGTCCATTTTATTCTTGCCCACCATTTCACGAATGGCGGTTTCAGCTGCCTGACGCACATTTTCATCCGGCGCACGATTGTTAAACAAATAATCGCCGGGGTCTTTTAGAAAATATTGAACAGCAAATTGAATATCAATTATGTTTTCATCGGCAGTCAACATCAACGATTCCTTCAAAATCTTACTTTTGACATTATCGCGATAACCAATTTCCACGGTTCTCACTTGGCTGATATTCACCACTTCAGCCGACTCAATGGGATAAGGAAAATGCCAACGCGGCCCAGGCTGCGTTGTTTCAACATAATGACCAAAGCGCAGTACCACACCACGCTGGCTTGCATCAACGATGTAGAACCCACTCACCCCCCATAGCACTACAACTATAGCGGCGATTAAACCTGCACCCATACCAAATGCGAAGCCACGACCACCGCCACTGCCGGGCGCACCGCCACCCCTGCCGCCCTTGCCACCGAGCAAGGATTCGATTTTGTTATTAAAATTCCGCAGCAGTTCTTCCAAATCTGGCGGACCACTATTGTTCTTTTTACCCCATTGCGGGTCATTCAGTCCCATATATATTCCTATAGTCTTTTACATTAGTTGTTAACGATGCATCCTTATTCGCCTTAAGCAGCGCATCACGCCACTCTGCCAAGGCTACACGTAATTCACTTATTCCTGCGCCCGTCTTGGCACTCAAATAAATGCGCGTAATTCTACCATATTCGTCACGCTCCACAGTGGCTGCCAAATTTTTGCCGCTGGCCTCTTGCTTATCAATCTTGTTCAGGATCAAAATCTGCGGGATTTTATCCGCGCCCACCTCGTGCAACACCTTATTAACCTCGGCCACCTGATCGAATCTTTCCTCACTGCTCGCATCCACTACATGCAGCAATAAATCAGCTTGCGCGGTTTCTTCCAACGTGCTGCGAAAGGCCGCGATTAAACCATGTGGCAAATGCCGGATAAACCCCACCGTATCTGACATCACCACCTGCCCGGCCCCTTCGATAAAAATCTTACGCGCAGTGGTATCCAATGTGGCAAATAATTGGTCGGCTACATAGACATCAGCGCGCGTGAGCTTATTAAATAAAGTAGATTTGCCCGCATTGGTGTAACCAACAATCGACACCGACAAGACATCCGAACGATTGCGCGAACGGCGCAAAATCTGGCGATGCAAGCGCAGCTTCTCCAGCCGCTCACTCAACAACACAACACGCTTATCCAACTTGCGTCTATCCAGTTCCAACTGCGTTTCGCCCGGACCACGCGCACCAACCGCATATTTCTGCTGCCCCATGTTGGTGTTTAGACCAATCAAGCGTGTGGACAAATACTTAAGCTGCGCCAATTCCACCTGCACCTTGCCCTCGTGGCTTTGCGCGCGCAAAGCAAAAATATCCAGAATCAGCATCGTGCGGTCAATCACCCGCACCTTGATTCGTTCAGTGAGATTACGCATTTGCGCGGGAGAAAGATCGTGATTGAATATCACCAAAGGAACTTCGTGCTGCTCAACCAGTGCTGCAATTTCATCCACCTTGCCGCTTCCAGCAAAGGTCGAGGCATCGGGACGCTGTCGCTTACCTTCAACCAGTGCCACGCTACGCACGCCAGCGCTTTCTGCCAGCAAGCACAACTCTGCCAGACTCTCAGCGTAATCCGGCGCACCCAAGTCTAAACTCACCAATATAGCTGTATTGGCTGCCGTCGTAGACTCGTACATTACTCAGCTTCTAGTGGAATATCGACCGTGCGTGCCGGAACAATAGTGGAAATCGCATGTTTATAAACCATCTGTGTAATGCTGTTTTTCAGCAACACCACATATTGATCAAACGACTCAATTTGTCCCTGCAACTTAATCCCGTTCACCAGATAAATTGCGACCGGCACCTGTTCTTTGCGCAGCGCATTCAGAAACGGATCTTGTAATTGTTGTCCTTTAGTAGTCATGGCTTATGCTCTTACTAGGTATGATGGGATGAATACTTTACTGGATTTTCCTGCTGTACGAAAGTTAAAATGCAGTGCCTAGAGAAATAGCTGGGGAAATACCTGAAAAAATTCCTAAATGAACGAACACAAACGCCAACAAAAAATTCAACAAACTTTCAACATCGTCGCTGAAGGCTATGACAATCCAGGCTTGCGATTTTTTGTAACAAGCGCGCAACAAATAGCGCATTGCCTTAATCTACATGGAGCAGAACACTTATTGGATGTTGCCACAGGTACGGGCAATAACGCACTGGTTTTGGCACAGCATCTGCCACAAGGCTATGTGACGGGAGTCGATTTTTCAGAAGGAATGCTGGCGCAGGCGCGTAAAAAAGCCCAGCAGATGAATATTGCCAACGCAGAATTTATTGAAATAATGGAATGGACGCCCACTTCCTAATACGGCATCTAAGTGCCAAAGTAGTGGTTGTTTTACTACCACTAACCATAGAAAGGGGCATCCGAAATGAAGATTACTACGATAGGCATCGATTTGGCAAAAGCAGTATTTCAGATT
>CANJMS010000049.1 GCA_947475825.1 Nitrosomonadales bacterium | reverse complement strand
TTGTCGCAACCCACAAGGGCATTGGCATTGCGGGCGGTCTGCGGCGTCAGGTTCCTGGCGAAGGGAATAACCATTCGCGTCGTCACCTTTCTTGCATCCCATTCCGCAAAGCCGAATGCGCGGCCATGCGGGACTTAATCAGAGGTTCCTTACCCGAGTCACTCCACAAACTTACCCACTGAACCATACTTATGATGGAAATTAACGTAGTGATTCTTGCTGCAGGGCGAGGCAAGCGTATGCACTCTGACAAGCCGAAAGTGCTGCATACGCTGGCTGGCAAGCCGCTACTGATGCATGTTTTAGATTCCGCTGTACAAAGCGGCGCACACAAAATATATGTCATCTACGGTCATGGTGGTGAAGAAGTACCTCAAGCTGCCGTTGCATATCAGGCCAGTTTTATTTTACAAGAACCGCAGTTGGGGACAGGTCATGCTGTGCAACATGCTATCCCACATATGCCTCAAGATGGCGTGACACTCGTGTTATACGGCGATGTGCCGCTTATTCGGCCAACTACTATAAGAAAAATGTTAGCTGTGCCGGATAAATTGGTGCTGCTCACAACATTGCTCGATAACCCGACAGGCTATGGCCGTATTGAACGAGATAAGCATGGAAACATTGCTCGCATCATAGAAGACAAAGATTGCACGCCAGCAGAACGCACAATCAAAGAGGTGAACACGGGCATTCTGGCGGCTCCTACGCGGCGCTTGCGAGCTTGGTTAGCGCAGCTGGATAATAAAAATCTTCAAGGTGAATATTATTTAACGGACATCGTCGCAATGGCCTTTGCAGACGGCGTTGCAATTCAATCAGAGCATCCGACCCATGCGTGGGAGGTGGTAGGTGTGAACAGCAAGACCCAATTGGCAGCGTTGGAGCGTTCCTGGCAAGAAGAGCAGGCACAGCAATTGTTGGAGCGTGGCGTGACATTGGCCGATCCTGCGCGAATAGATATAAGAGGTGCGCTCACCTGTGGCAGCGATGTGGAGATTGACGTGGGCTGCATTTTTGAAGGCGATGTTCATCTGGGTAATCAGGTGAAAGTGGGCGCGTACAGCATCATAAAAAATGCTGGCATTGGTAATGCCACTATCATCCATCCATTCAGTCATATCGAGCAAACCAGGATTGGTTCAAATTGTCGGATTGGGCCCTATGCGCGACTACGACCCGGAAGCAGTTTGCATGATGAGGTGCACGTAGGCAATTTTGTAGAAATTAAAAACAGTGAAATCGCCGCAAACAGCAAAGCCAATCACCTCAGTTACATTGGCGACAGCACGGTCGGCAGCCAGGTAAACATTGGCGCGGGCACAATCACCTGCAATTACGATGGCGCGAACAAACACCGCACTGTGATAGAAGATGGCGTATTTATTGGCTCGGCCACACAACTCATCGCACCGGTAACAATCGGGCGTAACGCCACCATCGGCGCAGGATCAACCATTACCCGTGATGCGCCAAAGGATGCGTTGACCTTGTCACGCGCGAAACAAACAACAGTGACTGGATGGAAAAGACCAGCTAAGAGAAAATAATTTTGCCCCATTTATTTTTAGAGGTCGTTGATCTCTAAATGGGCGACCACTGCACCACGCCCGTATAAGCGGTCAGCAACACGATCACGCCAAATACGATCCTATACCAAGCGAACACCACAAAAGTGTGATTCGAAATAAAGCGCATAAAACTTTTCACTGCCCACATTGCAGAGATGAACGCAGCTACGAAGCCCACCGTAAACACTGGCAAATCCTCCATCCGCAGCAACGCCCAGTTTTTATATAAATCATAAACCGTCGCTGCGAACATGGTGGGGATAGCGAGAAAAAATGAAAACTCGGTCGCCGCCTTACGCGACAAGCCAAAAATCAACCCACCCATAATCGTCGCTCCCGAACGCGACGTACCGGGAATCATCGCCAGCGCCTGCGCAAAGCCCACTTTCAGCGCGTCTGGCCAGCGCATCTCATCCACCGAATGGATGCGCGGATGATAAGCGCGTTTCTCCACATACAAAATAATCAAGCCGCCCACAATCAGTGCAGTTGCCACCGTGAGCGGGTTAAACAGCAAGGCTTTGATGGTCGAGTGAAACAACACCCCCAACACCGCCGCCGGCAAAAAACCGATCAACAACAGCGCCGCAAACCGCTGTTCGCGTGGATTACGCGGGAGACCTACCACCAGCTGTGTCAATCGCGCACGATAATCCCAACACACCGCGAGGATCGCGCCGAGTTGGATAACAATCTTAAACACCTTGCTGGACTCGTCGGTATAGCCAAGCAGATCACCAAGAATGATGAGATGGCCCGTGGATGAGATCGGTAGAAATTCGGTGAGCCCCTCGACGATGCCGAGAATCAGGGCTTTGAGGAGGAGGGTTGTGTCCATAAATCTTCCAAAAATTAAGCGTAGATTATCCCACAGTCAATTAAAGGCGCATTCTAAAATCATCTGCATTTGCCACAAAGAATATTGAGTGAGATTAGTATCAAGGATATTTGCTCACACTCCACTCGTAACGGCATAAAATGCGAAAAATTACTGACGTATCCCATATAACAATGTATCAGATTGACAAGCTTCATTTCTCTATAAATGACCATATAAACGATGTGGAGGTGGGGTCTAAACACGTCCCATTAGATATGCTAGCTCTGGATCAGTCGGCAACTGATGTTGAATAAGCAGCTAAATTCTAAATTATTGTAGCGGCACAAGTCAGTATGAGCACAAGCCGCTGGACGAAAGAACAACTCAAACTTGCATTTTATCTGTATTGCCAACTTGCTTTTGGAAGATTGCACAGCCGAAATCCGGAAATTATCCAACTTGCCAAACTGATTGGTCGAACGCCCGGCACGGTAGCAATGAAGTTGGTAAACTTTGCCAGCCTTGACCCTGCAATCACCATGCTTGATGGTGAACAGGTATTTGTAAACAGTTGCGCTGAATGCAATCGCGAAGTGCTTGTTGTCGAAAATTAGGCTATCTAAAAAATGTTTGCGGGTTACGCCGCAAGCGGCTAACCCACCCTACGCATCATTCTCAACGGACGCGCCGAGCCATATTTTTTGGGCTGGGAAATGAAAGCCTACAGCGGAGACAGAATTACGCTCATGACACGGGAGCCGGACGGTGGGATGTATGGCGAGAGCGTGTTTGGCGAGAGCGGTGTCAAAGTGTTTGTCCGTGAATACGGCAAGCCAACCGGAGACGACACGCTGTATTTCACTGGTACACATCGCGCTGATTGCCGCAACGAGAAAACCGGCCTCACCTTGGCGGTGCGAGGCTTTAACCCGTCGCGAAAAATCATCGAGGATGTGGGCGGGGCGGTGGAATTGCTCAACGATGCCGGGCACTGCGCAGCCGCTTGGTCGTTTGCTGATCTGATGATCGGTTGGAATAAGAAACACGCGCAAGCAGCTTATATTCCTTATGAGAGCGAGAAGGTGGTCGCACCCGCCTACCGTTATTTCAGTCCGGCATTGTTGGGAGAAGGGACGGACTTTACCCGCTATCTGGCTGCGCTTTGTTCGGGTAAGGTGATTTTCGATCCCGGCTCGAAAGTGATGAATGCAAGTACCGAAAAATCAACTGTGAAAGCGCGAAGTCAATTCAGAATGTCGGTGCGGCATTTGGCAGAGCTTTACCAAAAATTTGGGCAAGCCAATTTTTGATCGCAGGCACTGTCAACCTCCCCCAAAGTTCTTACCCCTAATGCTTATTTCTTCGGATTGTACTTAAACGACAACGCTACTCTTGCGCGATTAAGAAGCGACTTTTCCGTCTTCTACCACCATGTCGAGTTTGACCACTTCGGTCACCAGCAGTATCGGGTTTGCGAGATACGCCCAAATCGGGCTTCGTCTTGAAACATGAGCCTCAAATGTGAATCTACATTCCGGCCTGTGCGGGAACAATATGACTACACTTTTTGACGGATCATTAACATTCTGGTTTTATAAAATGAACGTAACCCCTAGACTGTTTGCTGTAGCATTTATGTCCAGGAAAGAAAATCCCGCTTCACCCGTGCCGGACAGCACCAATGCAGTTTGCAGCACGCCACCCGCAGTAGCATCACCGTCATACACAACCAGCGTATCCAGGCCGTTAGTTAAGTCCACATTAAACCGCGACCCGGCAAGATCACCGCGCACCGTGAAATAGCTTTGATCTACTGCCTCGCCAATATTAATTGGTCCGGCTAAAGTAAGGCTCCCCGCTCCATTGTGCAACCAGATGGTGTCCGTGCCCACGCCAAAAGCTGCGTAAGTAGTGATAGCGCCTACTTGAGTGGCAACGTTATCTACACGCGCTGCTATTAGGGTTGGAATAGTATTTCCAAGCGTAAAATCAAAAAAATCACCATTGTTCAGATTAGCCGTTCCATTTTCAACAAACAACACCACCGTCGAATCACCCTGTGCAAATTCATAACGATCACTGCCTATGCTGCCCGTCATTTTATCGCCGCCCTTGCCGCCCACTATGGTGTTAATCAAATCCGTGCCCGCAAGCAGCGGATTGTTGCCGATAATTGAATCGCTGAAGTTTGAGCCTATCACTTTTTCAATACTAACAAAAATATCAGGCTGCGTGACCACCGGCCCTGGTGGCAGAATTACACCTGCGTTGTTGTTTAAATTAAGCTGCACAAAGACTCTGGCCGCACTGTAGTCAACAGTATCGAAGCCTGCCCCACCGTCCAAGGTATCTCCCAGTCCCACACTATCAGATTGAATAAATATATCGTCACCATCGCCGCCGAACATCTTATCTGCCCCAGCCCCACCGATAATAATGTCATGCCCTCCATTGCCCTGAATAAAATCGTCCCCCGCCCCGCCATCAATGTTGTCATTCCCCAGGCCGCCTGTGATGGTATCGGCCTCGGCATCACCAAATAAAATATCGTCTCCGGCCCCGCCGTTGATTTCATCTATGCCGCCACCGCCGTGGATAACATCGTTACCTGTGCCGCCAAATAAACTGTCTATGCCATCACCCCCGCGAATATCATCATTACCTTCATTGCCCTGAATAAAATCTACCCCGTCAGCTCCGGAGATAATGTCGTTGCCCGTGCCGCCATACAAAAAATTGTCGCCAGTGCCGCCATCTATAATGTCATCCCCAGCATCACCGTAAATGGTGTCATTGCCGAGTCCGGCGAAAATATAATCGTTGTCATCTGTGCCACCGATCATTTCACTTAGCTCCGTGGCAGTAAATTTGAATCTAGCGATATTATCCGCACCTACTGTCGCTACCGTCGCCAGAGTCCAAACATTGCCGATCGCCTCCGCATTACCGAGCAGATGAGGAGCCACCTTCCAGGTGCCGGGCGCGGCAATTTCCACATATGCATCTGCCACGAGGAAAACTCGTCCATATAAATGCGTGGCATCGGTATTACGCATGATGAGATCGGAAAAAGATTGACCTTCTGTTTCTGCCAGCAAATTAGTGCCGTTTAAACGGTTGAGGTAATACAGCCGATCCCCGTCTTGCAAGGCGGTCATTTGTGTGGCGAACACAAAATCAAAAGTGGAACCCAGCATGCCCATGAACACTTTTTGCTCGGCGAGGCCACCCAGCCACAAGTCAATATCCCAAAAACTCTGGTTGCCGCCCACGCCCATGAAAAGTGGATCAGCCATTGCGTTCTTGGCGGCGGCATCCAGTGCGGCGGCATAAGCCTGGTACTCCAAGAGATTGGTAGAAACGCGATAATCTATCCACTGCTGCGGATCAAGTGCTGGTATTGCCGGATCTTTTTGATAGGCAAATAAATCCGCCGCTGCATACGCCATGATGAAATTTTGCAGGGACTTGGGATGCAATAAATTGTTACCAAAATCTTCCCAGCTATCATAAGGTTTGAGCGAGGCATTACCCCCTGTTGCCGCAAAGAATTGTACCCGCGCTTCATTGAGTGATGGCAAACCTACATCGCGTCCGCGCGCAATGTTGAGTGAGGCTAAATCCAGCGGCAGGCCCAACAAATTATTGCGCAAGGCGGGTGTAATCAATTCGTCGATTTCACTACCCACCTGATGGCTCATCCCCGTAATAACTTGTGTGGCAACGGCACGGCTGCCCGTGTCCCCAATCGATACCAAACCATTTACCGTGCCATCGGCGTTGGCAAATGCGAGTGGATTCAAAAATGCCTGAATTAAGCCTACCGGGGTCAGGTTACCGCTGGCATCAATGAAGTCTACCGTTTCAGTCAACATAGAGTGACCGAAACGAAAAACAGCTTGTGAATATTCCAACGTAATAGCAGGATCTATCGAAACATCGTAGCCTGCAAATCCTGCAATATTTGGGCTGATCAGGCGCGCAAATTCATCAAACACAATATTCTGATATTCTATTTCTATCACCAACTTGGCGGCTTGAAAAAGCTGCTCACCCGTGCGTTCGATGCCATTCGCAGCATCCAGCGCTCTTAGCTCTGCCACCACCCGATTATGCTCGGCATGGAATACCGAATGGATTGTGGTTAAGCCAAAATTTTCATTAGCACGCCCGTCACCCGCGATGAAGTGTGCGTCTAGAAGTTCGTTGTCGTATTGGTCTGGTGCGAGAAGTGCGTTGCCTGCGATAGTGTCTGAGTCTGGAGTGAGAGCACCTGTTCTGGAGAGTGGGCTGGCACCAAAAGCAATGTCATCCAACAGGGCGTGGTTGATTCTTAACGGGGTTGTTGGAGTAGCGTCAGCAGCAAAACCATGTGCGACCAAGGAGCCAGAATAAGTTCCATTTGCGAGCAAAACAAGTGGCGCAACGGGATTCCCACCCCCATCAATAAAGCCGTCTCTGATGACTAGCCCGGCAGCACCATCCGCCATCCTTTGATAAGTACCGCCTACATAGGCTGGATTCAAAGCATTATCAACAAGAGCGACATTGTCTACTGCGCCATCAGGGTATAAATATACTTTTGGCAGATTCAGCACATCAGCATCGGTCAAGGTAATACCAATTTTCAAGGCATTGGCCTTGATGTCCGCCCAGGTTGCCATGCCACCATCTGAGCCATCTGCATTTTTATGGGTGACCAGCCGCCCGGTAGGATCGCCTGCAAGAACGAAGTAAGCCGGGATATTAAAACTTGTATCACCCGGAGCAATCCCCAGTGCGGTAAAAATTTCAGCAGCGTTTACATTTGTGTTGATAGCAGCAACAACTGCTGCATGAATGGTAGCGATTGCGGTAGGAACGTCCGTTGCGTTGGTAAAACCCGCAACAGTGGCAGTGATGGCAGCATCAACCGCTCCTTTAACGCCTGCAAGGGCGGCAGCCAGATCCGGTGTGGCAGGATCGGCGATTGCGGCAGCGATTGCGGCGTCTATTCCCACATCGTATCGCAACCCGATAGCTATACCATTTGCTTGGATGGCCGAAAGCGCATCATGATATTCATGCAGGAAAACAGTCATCCCGGCATCGGAGCCATAGGTTTGATTTTGGTCGATAAAGGGGGAGGCAAGATTGGAGTAAACGCGCTCGCCGGCATCGTATCCAAAATCACCTGGCAGCAAGGTAATACGTGAAACGGGATCAACAACTGTGTAGCTGGCGCGGGTTAATGTTTGAAAGTTATTACCCCCCCCGCGAGGGTCGTTATACAAGGAATCGCTGGGCAGCAGCGGCATGAAGACCGTGCCCATTCCTCCTTTGGGAATAAGATCCAGGCCGTGATCGAAAAATTGCCCGAACAGGGTCATCGCCCCACTGTACGGCAGGGGATTAACTGCATCGGGTATGGGGGTGTTGTCGTTAAACTTGTCTTCGAAGGACACCAGATTGCTGATTTCGCGCGGCGTGGAATCAACGATGAACCGACCGCTAATCGCTACGCTATTATCTGGGTTCAGCACATTGCCATTATTGTAAGCAGTGGGCGTGCCTGCTGGTGCTTGACCGAATGGCGGTAATCCAGCCGGAATATCCTCCGCAGCACGGCTATCAATCTGTGTAAGCAATCTGACAAACGGCTGATCGGCTGCGCCGAAGTTGCTTTGTCCCGGAACAAGATTGTTAAGCACTCCCGACGTGGTGCGTATCCCAGTGGTCTGCGCCAGATATAGCGGATCACTAGTCTGTAACGGGTCTTGTGGTGCCAACACCCCGATGCCAGTGAACCCAACAGCAGGGCTTTGAAATACCGGGATGATCGCCCCGGCTTGTTTTTCCAGAAACACCTGGTCGGTGACATCAAGTTTTAGCATAGGGGCGGAGTTTATGAAAGGTGTGGTGTCCGCCACACCTGCCACATTGGTAACTGTTACGGCGATGGTTTGAGTGTCTATTAACCCACCTAAACCGCCGCTTTGGGCTTGCACGATGACTTCGTAAAATCCACGGTCTATAAGGCCTAACCCTAAAAGGTTGAAAGGATCATTGCCTGAGAAAGTGGGGCGCTCAAAGTCCGGGATAAACCCAGCTTTAAAGTTTAGTACGCCAGTATTCACATCTATTTCAAACTTGGCTGCGTCTGCGCCACGTACGATGCTGAAGGATATACCAATCGTTGGAGTGCTCGTTGAAGTGACTGTTGTCACTGCTGTGGAATTTTCCAGAATGGCTATTGTTGCCGTCGCACCGCCACCGTTACTGGTTATGGCGGGTGCCTCGCTAACGGTGACAATAATGACCTGCTCATCCGTGAAAGTGCCATCTGAAACTTGTACGATAACAAGATAAATATTGTTAAGGTCACTATCAGCTGGTGTTGCGAATATCGGCGGATTGATAAAAGTCAATACTGCGTTGTTCAATCCTGGGTTACTACTGATCTGAAACTTAATTTGATCATCACCGCCTATAATACGGTAGGCCAAATTAGTATTTATATCGGCATCAGTGGCTGTGACTGTGGTTACGACGGTGGCCCCATTCCCGACCGTGATTTGTGCAAGAGCACCCCCATCGTTAGCGGTAATATTGCTGGTAATAACTGGCGGGTTGTCATTGATGTTGGTGACAGTAATAGCGATAGCCTGAGTATCAACATTTAAGCCATCTGATACCTGCACAGTAATGTTGTAGACGTTATTATTCCCCACATCCAAAGGGAGTTCAAAATTAGGGGCAGCAATAAAACTTATCGCACCTGCGTTAGTGATTCCAAATCTATCTTTATCAACCCCGCCAATACTGTAGCTTAAGGTGGCATTTATATCGGCATCAGTGGCAATGACTGTGGTTACGGCCGTACTCCCCGCCTCTCCGATAGCGATTGTTGCATTAACACCGCCACCGTTACTGGTAATAATTGGCGGGTTGTCATTGACGTTAACAACTGTGATGGCGATAGCCTGAGTATCAATATTTAAGCCATCTGTTACTTGCACAGTGACATCGTAGATGTTATTTGCTCCCACATCCGCAGGGTTTTCAAAATCAGGGGCAGTAATAAAACTTATCGCACCTGTATTATGATCTATCACAAACTTGGCAGCATCAGCGCCGCCTACAATGCTGTAATTCAACGCAGTGCCATCAGGATCAGTAGCGGTAACGGTTGTTACGGTGGCAGTATTCTCCGCAACATTGATAGTTGCTGCTGCACCTCCGCCATCACTTGTAATAAGTGGCGCATTGAATACACTTGTATTGCCACTACCAGCAATACCCACCCCCACCCCCACCACACCCGCTACTGCGGTGCCAGTCGAGAGGTCAGCGAAAACCGCGCCTATTGCCGACGTTGCACCCGCACCACTTGCCGCTGTGCCTTCAGTTGCGGCTGTGTCAGTCGCTACTATAGCTTGCGTCACTTGCATGGCTTCTTCTGGCGATTCAACTTCCGCTTCGTTCAGTTCGAGCTCATCAACTTTACGCTTGTCTTGGCTGTGCTTTGTTGGATTGATTTTTGTTATACCGCCCCTAGTCAGCTCAAAAAATTTTGAGCTATTAAAAATTGCAGGGTCAGTCGCCTGAGTTACACCGCCAGTATCGATTTTAAAATTTGAATTAGACATATGCGATTACTCCTACAAGATAACTACGTGAATTTTCTTAGGTAATAAACTATTATAGTCCAGCCACGCATAACATGACTAAAAACTAAGACTTTAATTACGAGCAGTAGCGTCCGATTACATGCCTGCCAGATTTCGATAAAGCCAATACTGGAGGGGGTTTTCAAGCGATTTTATTTGGTGCCGACTTGAAACACGAATTTTAATTTTTTGGTAGTTTCCATACTCGTCAACAGGACAGGGAAGTCCCTTTCACTTGATATATATCTTGGAGACCTCAATGAATATCAACCTCGCAAACGTAAAAATTGGACTTGCTTTAGTACTGCTTGGCTTGCTTTTCGGTATTGGTCTTGGTATCACCTTTGGCATCAACGAGGAAATGTTTGAGCATTATATTGCTCAGGGTATTGCTTTACACCCGGAACTTCATGATCCGAATAGCCCTGAAAAGATATGGCGTTATGCCCAACGAGCGCATTTTCACGCCACAGGTATAGCTGCTTTCTCTATCGGTTTATTGCTGCTTGTTTCAGCGTCCAACCTTAAGCATTCTGAAGCCGATCACAGCAATATTGATTAGTCTTGGTAGCCTGTATCCGTACGCGTGGTTTACAATGTTTATTGTTGCACCATCCATAGGCAGAGATGCGGCACATGCTCACCCGGTGACAGAGTTGTTTACCTTTATTGGTGTAGGCGGATTGCTGCATGGCAAAGCTATTTTGCTGGCTAATATATTTATTGGGCTATTCAGTGAGCCAAACAACACCTGACCATGGGATTAAGTCAGACAGTAGCAGCGGCATTCCTTCGTCTTCATCGCACCATTATTTTAAAGAAAAGAGAATAATATAGTTGAAATAATCATTCTTGCGATCGCGCTCAGTATGGACGCTTTTGCAGTTTCCATCGGGCTGGGTGCGAAGAAAAATGTTCCCAACCTGGCACTAAGAGCAGGGATTTTCTTCGGAATTTTTCAAGCCTTGATGCCCTTCATCGGATATGTTGGCGGCAAGGGTATTTTAGGTTGGATACAAGCCTATACCCACTGGGTCGCCTTTGGATTATTGGCACTGATCGGCGCAAAAATGATTTACGAAGGGACCCAGGAAGGTATAGAAGAAGATATTTCATTCGTCACCAACAGAATGCTGCTGATTCTGGCCATTGCCACCAGCATTGATGCAATGGCTGCCGGATTCAGTCTGGCGTTATTGGATGTAAATCCTTATGTCGCCTGTCTTGTTATAGGAGTAATAACTTTTGCGTTCAGCGTGGTCGGCGTTTTCGTTGGTAAGAACAGCGGTACCTGGCTTGAAAGCAAAGCGGAAATTTTTGGCGGAATAGTTTTGATACTGATGGGCTTCAAGTTCCTTATTTTTTAATCGGATGCCAAGTGGGGGAGTCCATCGCTCTGTAGCTGTCAGACCCACCCAACAATCAAACAGTACGCATCAAAAGCGACGTACTCCGCTATTCACTCTTCTCCACCCGATGCCAGGACAAGCGGCTTTGCCGGGCTTCATTTTTAATTGTCACAAAGCGCATGGCGGATTGCGCTGCACGCTTCCATGCCGATCAGGCACGGTTCCAAGTTGGCGAAGTATTTCGCCATCTCGGCGCGTTTGATTTGTTTGCGCACCGCAACCTTGCCGTGCGCATCCACGCCGTGTATCTGAAAAACATTTTTTGCCAAGTCGATGCCTATTGTCGTAATCTTCATTTTTGGATGCCCCTTTCTTTGTTTAGTGGTAGTTAATGCTACCACTACTTTGGCATTTCGATGCCGTATTAGGAAGTGGGCGTCCATTCCATTACGTTATTCCAGTTCGCGTTAAAAAGGAGAACAAGGCGGCAAGGATGAGGTGACGAAGACAGTACATTTGAGTACGACTAGGAGCCGAAGACGATGCCAACACAGTTATCGTTTTTAACGCGAATTGGAATTAGGCAAAATTTAAAGGGAGTGAGATGATGTGGTCAAATAAATTTAAGAATTTGTGGAAGTAATTTTTACTGTTGCCAAACAGCGTGCAAAATTTTCCAGATCACTACTGCACCAGCTCCACATCGGGCGACACGATCATGATGCTTACGCGCCGATTTTTGGAACGGTTTTCTGGACTATTGTTCGGAACCAGCGGCTGATTTGATGCCAACCCCACCACAGACAATCGTTTTGCCGCTACGCCGTTATCAATCAGCATTCTGGCGACGCTGCTGGCACGTGCTGAGGACAACTCCCAATTTGAGGGGAACTGCGCAGTCATGATCGGGATGTCGTCGGTATGCCCCTCGATTTCAACAGGCAATTCTTCCTTGCCCAGCACCCGGGACACTTCGCGCAGCACCTCCAAGTAGCTCTGTTGCAATACTGCATCACCGGTTTTGAACAATGAACTCGCTCTAATATCGAGCAATACTCCGCGTTTAGTCAGATTGATATTAACCAGACCTTGATCGGTTAGCGGTAACATAACCTTGCTCAGCCCATTGGCCAATTTTTTCATTCTGTCCTGTATTTTGCGTTGTTGTTCACCCAGACGTGCAGTGCGCTTGTCTACCAAAGTCTTGAGCATTTGCTCCTGTTGATTGATTACGATACCGGGTGGGGTGGAGCTGGGCTGATCGGTCAAAGCGATGCTCAGGGAATCGCTGAAGGTTTTGTATTTATCTTCATTGACCGAGGAAATGGAATACATCACCACAAAAAATGCGAATAATAACGTGACGAAATCAGCATAGGAAATCAGCCATCGGTCGGGGTTATCATGTTCGTTATGTTTGTTTCGGCGCGCCATAATAAAATCTCCGAAAAAGCCTTAGTCGAGGTAACTTTGTAGCCTGATTTCGATCAGGCGAGGATTATCCCCATTGGCGATTGCCGCAAGTGCGTCTACTATCATTTCGTGTGTGTGTGTCTGCTGCATGATGATGGCTTTCAGCTTGTTTGCGACTGGCAGAAACAGCAAGTTGGCAAAGGCCACGCCGTAGATAGTCGCCACAAATGCTACGGCTATGCCACCACCTAATTTCTCTGGATTGCTGAGATTCTGCATAACCTGCATCAGACCCAACACCGCACCTATGATACCGATGGTGGGAGAATATCCAGCCGCTGCTTCCCATGCGCGCGCTGACTGCCAGCGCAATTGTTCCCATGAACGAATATCTACATCAAGTACTTCACGGATTTTTTCGGGACTGTAGCCATCGACCAGCAAAAAAAGCCCTTTTTTCAAAAAAGGATCCGTGGTAGTAGAAGCGCGCGCTTCCAATGCCAGGATGCCATCTTTGCGAGCCAGCACACTCCAATCTGTCAATTGTCTGATTAATTCCAGATCGTTCCATTTCGGGGTGATGAACGCCCAACTGCCCATTCTGATTGCCATGACAAATACTTTGGTCGGACATTGCACCATTACCGCACCAAGTGTGCCACCCATTACGATCAAGAAAGCTGCGCCTTGAAACAGAATGGAAAGATTGCCGCCTTCCAGAATCTGTCCGGTCATAATGCCAGTCAGTCCAATCACCAAGCCCAATATTGTGAGTCTGTCCATTATTAACCCTTCAACCAGCTGCGCAGCCTTGCTACCGCCTGGCTATGCAATTGTGAAACGCGCGACTCACTGACACCCAGTACTTCACCGATTTCACGCAAATTCATCTCCTGCTCATAAATCATGCCCATCAACTTGCATTCGCGTTCCGGCAGATTCCTAATTGCATGCATCAACTCGGCTTTAAACTGCGAGTTTGTCAGCAAGTCCATTGGGTCATCGTCATTTCCAAACTCGAATCGCTCAAAAAAATCGTCGTCATCTTCACTATAAAAATCTTCGTAATATACTAATTGGGCGCCGCGCGATTCCTGCAGCATTTGTTGATATTCAATGAGGGGTATTTCCATATCTTTGGCGATTTCAGTTTCAGTTGGTGAGCGCCCCAATTTTTGCTGTGTGCGGCTGATGGCTACTTCAATGCGCCTCATATCGCTACGTAAGCCGCGCGGCAACCAATCCGCTTCGCGCAATTCATCCAGCATCGCGCCGCGTATCCGTTGCGTGGCATAGGTTTCAAATTGCGCCCCGTGAAACTCATCGTATCGGCTGGCTGCATCCAACAACCCCATCATGCCAGCCTGGATAAGATCATCTATCTGCACACTGTAAGGCAGCTTGACCATCATTTGATGTGCAATCCGTTTCACCAGTGGAGCATGCTCCCGCAGGCATTGTTCTTTGTCATTTAATCCAAGAGCTGTGTACATGCGCGCTAGTTTGCAACATACGCGATTGCTCTGCTATTTTTGCGAGCCAATTGCTTGATTAATTTTTGTATAACGTTCGGGATACCGCATTTCTCTTCATCCTGCTGTATTGGCAGGCATAACAATTTTTGTGCCGCTTCCATATAAAGTTTTGCCGATACAGCATTCGGGAACACTTCAACTACTGGTTTACCAAGCTGTGCAGCGTGCCTTAGTTTATTGTCGCTGGGTATATAGCCCAGATACTCCAGCCGCGCAGCAAGGTTACGTCGCGCCACTTTTGCCATATTTTCAAATACTCTAAGCGCTGCCTGTTCTTCACCAACCTTGTTTACCAATATCTCAAACCGCGAACGTTCGTTTTCCAGTGCCAACCTCTTAATCAATGCATAACTTTCAGTAATACCACTTGCCGTAGCATCCACCACGACCAGCAACGCTGCCCCGCTTGCCATGCTTGATGAAACAGAGGCTTGCCTAGCCTGCTCTTTAGTCTTGTTCAATACAGGCATCATTGTATCTACCAGCATGACATCCACTCCCCCGCTTACTTTGGTCAGCGCATCTTCCAGGCGTTGTTGTCCAATCTGGTCCAGCATTGAAAATTTTGACATTGCACGTGCTGTGTTCAACACAGAAAATCCATTGGTGATTAGTACTGCCTCTTTTGGTGTGCATTTTCCTTGCGCTACATCCAGCAAATCATATTTGGTATACAGCCCAAGGCGATCCAGCAAATTATCCGGCCCATGATTTTCATCCAGCACCAAAATATCCTTGCCAATACTCGCTAATGCCGTAGCAAGATTGATGGTCGCACTGGTACGCCCTACACCGGACTTACCCGCTACTACAGAGATTACCTGAGTTTGATTGCGTACTAATATGCGGCGCAACCCTTCGGCCTGATCCATTCCAATATTAGAGCGCATAGGATGCCTTGCCCCCGCGTAGTGGTCCTGTTGCTGCCATCAACAGTGGGAACTCCAGTTCATTCAAGGAAAATGGAGTTTTCTCTTCTACCGTTTTGAGCACGTGATGCAACAGATAATCCAGATTGATCGAATGTAAGTCTTCAGGTACACGCTGGCCATTGGTCATATAGTGCATGGTCAGACGATGACGCACCGCCACATCCAGCACCGCACCAAAATTGACTGCTTCATCCAGCTTGGTAACGATACAGCCAATAATATTACTTACTGTTTCCTGGCTAACTGATCCCCGATACATCCGCACCACATCTTCCAGCGTGTCACCGCCACTGGTGGCATTCAACAACAGCAGCCGTCTCACGCCCGTCTCATCAAACATTTCATTCTGGTCACCTACGCGCTCATCGCGTTGACCCATGCCGACAGTGTCGATCAATACCAGATGCTTGTGACGTAAAGAGGAAAGGGTCCGTCGTAAATCGTCTGTATCTTTCACCGCATGCACTGCCACACCGAGAATTTTGCCGTAAATTTTGAGTTGTTCATAAGCTCCAATCCGGTAGCTATCTGTGGTTAACAAAGCCACCTTGTCTGCGCCATAGCGCACCACAGCTCGCGCCGCCAGCTTGGCCGTGGTGGTGGTTTTCCCCACGCCAGTAGGTCCTATTAGCGCATATACACCACCTTTTGCGACGATGTCATCCGCTTCTCCGGCAACATGCAAATTGTGCTTCAACACTTGTTTGATCCACGATTCAGCTTGCTCTTTTCCGGCAGGCATCTTGTCCAGCAATCGCCGCGCCAGCAGTGCACTGAAACCGGAATTCAACATTCTGCGCAGCAAGCCAGCGCGTTGAGGGTCGCGGTGCTGTGCCTCGTTCCAGGACAGCGCCGCAAACTGCTGTTGCAACATGTTCTGCATGGACTTGATCTCAATGAGAATCGGGTTTTCAGAAACCATAGCCGATGAACTTTCTTTGCCGATTCCCGATACCTGACCCTTGACCCCTGACCCCTGTTCCTTGACCCCTGACCACTGCTCCTTGATTCCCGATAACTGTTCCTCATTCGCCAAGGCTATTATTTCTACCCCCTCACCCACCTTGCGGTTGGACAGGATCACTGCCTCGTCGCCCAGCTCGTTGCGAATATCCCGTAATGCCTCGCGCGCTGTCGGGGCGATAAATTTTCTGACGCTCATGTTCTACCTCCTACTATTGCGGTCACCCGGATGGTTTTGAAATCCGGTACTTCATCATGCGAAATTACTCTGATATCCGGTATTGCACGCTTTAGAAACCGTGCCAGCAAATCGCGCAGCTGCGCTGGCACCAGCATCACCGCAGGCAAACCCATTTGCTCCTGCACCTTGGCAGCGGCACGTGTCTCACGCAGCACGGTGTCCGCCAGTCCCGGCTCAATGCCGATACCGTTCTGGCTGGATTGCATTGCCTGCGCCAGGATGTTCTCCAATTCCTTATCCATACCGATCACCTGCAACTCCTGTGCAGTCTGGTAAAACTGTTGCACGATGGCAGGCCCCAAAGCCACCCTTACCAGTGCAGTCAGTTGATAAGTATCCTGGGTGCGCGGCGCATTTTCCGCTAAGGTTTCTACTATGGTGCGCATGTCACGAATGTGCATGCCTTCGTCCAACAGGTTGTGCAGCACTTTCTGCACCGTACCCAACGGTAGTGTTTTGGGCACCAGATCTTCAACCAGCTTGGGCAAGGATTTACCGATATGATCCAGCAATTGCTGCACCTCCTGACGCCCGAGCAACTCGGCAGCGCGGGTGCTGATCAGATGACTCAGGTGTGTTGCTACCACCGTACTGGGATCTACCACGGTATAGCCCATGACCTGCGCCTTATCCCGCAATGCAGATTCAATCCACACTGCAGGCAGGCCGAAAGCGGGATCACGCGTCTGCGTGCCAGCCAGTTCGCCAGTCACATTACCGGGATTGATAGCCAGTAACATGTTGGGATAAGCTTCGCCGCTACCGACATCCACCCCCTTGAGAGTAATGCGATAACCATTCGGGCGTAACTCCAGATTGTCACGGATATGCACGGCAGGGGGTAGAAAACCAATATCCTGGGCAAATTTTTTGCGAATTCCCTTAATGCGGCGCAACAAATCGCCATCTTGCGCCTTGTCCACCAGTGAGATCAGTCTATAGCCAACTTCCAGCCCAAGCACATCAACCTGCGCCACGTCTTCCCAGCTTGCCTCAGGCGCTTCGATAAGAGCGGGAGCAGAAGCAGTAGAATTGACTTCTGTTTTCTGACTTCGGTCTTCTGCCTGCGACAGATAATAGGCTATCCCTCCCATCGCGCCTGCCAACAGCAAAAAAGCAAAGTGTGGCATTCCCGGAATTAAGCCCATCGCGCCAATAATCGCGGCGGTCAGCATAATGACTTGCGGTTGTTTGAATAATTGTCCAATCAATTGCTGGCCGATATTTTCATCGCTGGCCACGCGGCTTACCACCAAACCAGCGGCAGTGGAAATCACCAATGCCGGAATCTGCGCCACCAGACCATCGCCGATGGTAAGCAAAGTATAGTATCTGGCAGCGGTAGCAATATCGAGATCGTGCTGCAACACGCCAACGATCAGGCCGCCGACAATATTGATCAGCACAATAATGATGCCCGCCACCGCATCACCGCGAACGAATTTGCTGGCACCGTCCATCGCCCCATAGAAATCTGCTTCCTGCGCAATCTCGGCACGACGCTTTCGAGCTACATCTTCACCGATCAGTCCCGCATTCAGATCGGCATCAATCGCCATCTGCTTACCAGGCATTGCATCCAACGTAAAGCGTGCGCCTACTTCGGCAATGCGTCCTGCACCCTTGGTAATCACCACAAAGTTGATAATCACCAGAATGGCAAATACCACAATACCCACGGCATAGTTGCCACCTACCAGAAAGTGGCCGAACGATTCAATCACCTTGCCCGCTGCATCCGGGCCGGTATGTCCCTCCAGCAGTACAATCCGTGTAGAAGCTACGTTTAGCGATAAGCGCAGTAACGTGGTGATCAACAACACCGTTGGAAATATCGCAAAGTCCAGTGCTCTGTTGGTATTCATGCTGACCAGCAGCACCATAATGGAAACCGCAATATTAAAAGTAGGGTCTTAGGAAGTTAAGCACATTTTAAAGTGTGGTAACTTACTAAGATGATTAATAAAAATAGATATTATTGCCGTTCTCGAATCAGTGAAGCTAAATTCAGGCAACTTGTTCAATGTTTTGCACTCGATTTTACCGCCACGAGCA
>CANJMS010000048.1 GCA_947475825.1 Nitrosomonadales bacterium | reverse complement strand
TTGCTTTAGCTATGCAACAGCGCACTTGGATGCAAGGATTATGGAATGCATCCAAATCCTTCGATTTGCCCGCAAAATTTACCCCAATTTATTCCCCTTGATTTCGTCCTAATGGAAAATCTCGGTTAAAAAGGAGGACAAGGCGGCAAGGATGAGGTGACGAAGACAGTACATTTGAGTACGACTATAACCAACCACTTTGCAACCGTCTTTTGGTTGCTTAGTGGGATGGCTAGTAGTTTCATCAGGAACCGAAGACGATGCCAACACAGTTATCGTTTTTAACGCGAATTGGAATTACTGGGTTCAGCAATAAAAAACTTAGCCATAACGATGGATCATTCCGTGCTCTTGCTTAAACGACCCAAAACATAAAGAGCCTGATCACTCCGGCTCTTTGTTAAAACTGACAATCCTCTACCAATACGGCTTGGAGTCGGCTAGATAATTCCCCGCACTGCCACAGCAAAGAACAATGTCCAAAACCAAATCACGGACTGGTCCGCACCAACCGCACATAGATGCTGAGGTCTCGTTTATAGCTGCTCTCTAAGCCATTGAAGAAATAGACGGCCTTAGCGGGATTACTGACGTTACCAACGACAGGTACTGTCGCGCAGACTGGAACCGGAGAAATATCACAAAGTGTAGCTGTGCCGAGAGGATTTACTGGCGTCGTAGACCAATACACGTTGGGTTGCGTATTGGGGAAGAATGCCTCGTCAATAGTAGGGATAGTGCCAAGCTTTACAATGCTTCGCAGTTCGACATCAGTGGGCAAACGCCAATCGTTAAAGCCGCACAGCCCCTGCGCGTTGACTGCATTCTGGAAGCCCACACTGTTGCTCGTAACATTATTGCTTATTGTAAGACTACTAGGAGATTCTATAGCAGTAACCACTGAACCTGCGGGTATACCAGCTCCACTTACAGCGTCCCCTACAGCTACTGTTCCGAATAGGGCAGCGGAGGTAATTGTAGGTGATCCACTTGTAATAGTAGATAAAATAGGAGTAGATAAAAGCAACGGCCCACCAACAAACAACAGTATAGGAGAACCGGAACTAGGCGCATCGATATCGGCTTGGGTGGGGTTGGAAAAAAGGCCCGTCGCAGGATCGTATTTTTGCGCAAACAAGGTGCTGTCATAATTGGTATAACTATTTCTCCAATCGCGCAAGCCGCCGTCAGCTGTTTTTACTTCCCACATCAAGCCAGCGACGCTATCCCGCACACAGCCTTTCGGGTTCGCACCATCAGCAACGTTGCTGAAGGATGCCGCACCCGCTACGGTTACCGTAACACTCTGGGTTATTGTTTTAGGTCTCTGGGTTGGTATTCCAACAAACAACAAAGGAAATGTAGGAGAATCAGTAGCATTATTACTTATTGTAAGGCTACTAGAACTGGCTTTAACAGAAACCACTGAACCTACGGGTATACCAGTTCCACTTACAGCGTCCCCTACAGCTACTAGTCCGAATAAGGCATTGGAGGTAATTGTAGATGATCCAGCTGTAGTAATAGATGAAATCGACTTCGGACCGCCAAACGACAATGTAGAAGAACCGGTAGCAGTAGCATTAATGCTTATATTAATGTTACTAGGAGTTGATTTAACAGTAACCACTGAACCTGCGGGTATACCAGCTCCACTTACCGCGTCCCCTACAACTACTGGTCCGAATAAGGCAGCGGAGGTAATTGTAGGTGACCCACTTGTAGTAGTAGATAAAATTTGTTTTGTATTGTCAAACGACAATGTAAATGTAGGAGAAACGGTAGCATTATTGCTTATTGTAAGGCTGCTAGAAGATTCTTTAGCAGTAACCACTGAACCTGCGGGTATACCAGTTCCACTTACAACGTCCCCTACAGCTACTGTTCCGAATAAGGCAGTGGAGGTAATTGTAGGTGATCCATTTGTACTAATAGATGAAAGCGACTGTTGACCAGCCGTTACCGTTACATCAGGACCTGTGCAGGTCACAGTGTAGGTGGTGGAAGCAGTCAAGGGGGGCGTGATGAAGGTGCCCGTAGTGCCCGCACCCCCGCCACCCGATGAAATACATGACGCGGTGTTGGTAGATATCCAACCGATGGTGGACGTTGCATCGCTCGCGATGGATGAGGGCGTAGCGGTGAGGGTGACAACCGGTAACGCTCGTGGGATAGCCGAAACTACACTTGATGCTGCGCTCTCGCCAATCACGTTAACCGCTGTCACCACAAAGAAGTACGGGGTATTGTTAGTCAGGCCAAGCTTGTGGAACGGACTCTTCACGTTCAGGTCGACCGAATTGTTTGGGTCAGTGCGGGGAGATATGCCCTGCTGCGTATTCATATAAAGGTTGTAGGAAGTCGCTCCGGCAACCGGATTCCAGGTAATGGTCACCTGCCCATCACCAGCAGTCGCGATGATACCCGTGGTAGCTCTGACACCAGAGGCATTGATATTGCCACTGACGGGGGGGCTCGCACCGCCGCTCACCGTGCCCGCGAAGGCGGTCGTCAAAGCTGCACCGAAGCCCGTAGGAGCGGTAAAGCCGGGTAGGGACGCATTGCTCAATAAATTCACATGCGTAACAGTGGTGCTAGTCATGGCCGATTTCAGGGCAACCAACATGTCATCGCTGGCGTTGCCGGCGGTAGGCGTGAATGTCGTGGTGATGGGGTTAGTCGTGCTGAGCGGGGTGAGTTCAACAAAGGCTGTGCGCAGCTTGTTGAGTGCCGTGTCGACCGAGGCCTGGGTGATTGGAGCAACCGCGGTAGGCGTGAATGAGTCGGGGGTTAATCCGGTAAACCAAACATCGAGATTGGATCTGCCCACAACATTAGCCACGATCAAATCGGTGAGCGGGGTGATGTTCACCGTACCAAAACTGGTGGCAAGAGAATGGTACTTCGCGGTGTTGCTTACAGCGTTGATTGTTCCACCGGATACAATTACACCGTTGATCGATCCACCGGATACCTGAACCGCACAGGGCGGCGTGAGCCCGGTAGTGGGGACTTCCCAATAGCCCGCAGTCTTTGGGGAAGTTTGTGGGAAATCTCCCGCATTGATTGTGGTAGTTATTGCAACTCCCGCCGCGCATACCACACTGACCGTGCCGCTGACAATTGGAGAGCCTACAGCAGCCACGCCTCTCAAGACCGGCGCCAAACCGTTCAAGGCGGCACCCGGGGTTTGCGCAACATCTCCGCCCACGCCGCACGAGGCCAACATTGCGCCAAAAAATAATGCCGTTATATTCCGGCTCAATATACGGGTGAATTCAATGCGGTTCATGCTTGCAGCCTCCTTAGGGATATGCGGATATGCTAATGATTAGTGTCCAAATGTGCACCTGATTGAAGAAAAGCGATTCGTTTGATTTTGAAAGATTAAAGTAGGTTTAAACTACCGTAACTTACATGCTGCAAATATCAAGGCGCACTTTACCCTCCCCCCATCGAGTTTGTCAAATACTAGCCTCGTCCAATAGGAATGAGTCTGAAGGCTGTCCGTATTTCCAAATTTCCAACGAGAAATGAGACTGAACGGCTGAAGTGTTTAAATGAAAACACCCCTAACAATTTATAAGCAAGGGAAAAAAGTTTTCTGCTTAACTTAATTGGTTATATGGTGCGCCCGACAGGAGTCGAACCTGTGACCCTTGGCTTCGGAAAATTGGAATCTTACGGACACACTTCTAATTATCAATACCTTACCAGTGTTCGCCACACTTTAAAGCAGTCCCAAGCAGCTACAAAAACACCGGAAAAGCGTGAAAGTGGTACGTTTTTCACTACAGTCTCCACAGTCTTGCACCGCAAGTCTGTGACTACGCATTGCACAAGAACATCGCTGTTGTGCCAATTCAACATTTACAGTCGTTTATCGGCTTAGCCGAATGACTAATTGTTTTATCAGTATTTCCCCAAGGGGACGGACTTGACTAACATCACTGATGAGCAGGTGCAACGTACGGTAGAGCGACTTAACCACCGGCCACGCAAAGTGCTGGGGGGAAGATCGCCGCATGAAGTATTATTCGGGGTGAAGATGCGCTACACCAAGCCACCATTAGCTGTTGCACTTTGAAGTTGAATCCACCTACTTTTTAATTTAAAAACTATCTTTAAAACTACCCCATGTCCCCCATTTTCAACGCACTCTCCCGCAGCTTCCGCGACTTGTTTCAATTCAAGATATTGTGGATTGTAGTGTGGCCAATGCTGGCGGCAGGGCTGCTGTGGCTGGTGTTGAGCGTGGTGTTCTGGAATGTGTTTTCAGATTGGATTGCCAATGGTCTCACTGCCATCGGCATTCAAACATGGATGGAAACGGTAGAGCCGCGCTGGGTGGCAGGCATTATCCAAGTAATCGTGCATCTGATTTTATTCAGTCCGCTGGTGATGATGACAGCGTTGTTGATTACCGCTTTTTTTGCGATGCCGGCGCTGATTCGTCTGGTGGCCGAGCATGACTATCCGGCACTGAAGCGCGAATGCGGCGGTAGCGTCATCGGCAATGTGGTTAATGCCGCGCTGGCAGTGAGCGTTTTTATCGCGATCTGGGTGTTCACTTTGCCGCTGTGGTTAATCGGCATTGGTGCGCTGGCTCCTTTTATTGCCGCAGCTTATTTGAATCAGCGCATGTTTCGCTACGACGCTTTGGCCGAACATGCCAGCCATGCGGAAATGCTGTATTTATTTTCTCTGCATCAATCGTCATGGTGGTGGCTGGGGCTGTTGACGGGCTTGCTGCATTTTGTGCCGCTGTTAAATTTATTCGCGCCAGTGTTAACAGGGCTGGCTTTTATTCACTTTGGTCTGGCGCGCTTAACCGCGCTGCGACAGTCACCTAACCTGCCTATTTAATCGCGCAATGCGCTAGTCCGCGTTTTTCCAAATACTGCTGATGATATTCTTCGGCGGAGTAATACGTGGTGGCGGGGATAATACTGGTGGCGATGGGTCTAGAGTATTGACCACTATTTTGCTGCTGCGCATTCGACTGCAATGCGGCTATTTCCTGTTGTGGTGAATGATAAAAAATTGCCGAGCGATATTGTGTGCCGACATCCGGTCCTTGCCGATTAAGCTGCGTAGGGTCGTGGCATTGCCAGAAAACTTTTAGTAGCTGTACGTAGCTCACTTGTGCTGGATCAAAAATAATTTGTACTGCCTCGGCGTGGTTGGTGTCACCCGCACACACTTCTTTGTAGGTGGGTTTATCCGTGTTGCCGCCAATGTAGCCTACTGAGGTATCCAGCACGCCAGGGATCTGGCGAAAGGTGGCTTCGACCCCCCAAAAACACCCTGCCGCAAAAGTGGCTTGTTCCATGATTTTCTCCTCAAGTCGACGCAATGAAGTTGTTGGTACAATCTCGCTCATGAACACTCACCTTTTACACCCCATTGGCCTCAAAACGCAAGAAATTCGTTTTAAAATTTTGCCTCCCTTAGCTTTATATATTCACATTCCGTGGTGCGTGAGAAAATGCCCTTATTGCGATTTTAATTCGCACGAAGAAAAGGGTGCATCACAAGAATCGGAATACATCGCGGCTTTGATACGCGATTTAGAATTGGCGTTGCCCTTGGTGTGGGGACGCAAAGTGCATTCCATTTTTATTGGCGGCGGCACACCCAGTTTATTTTCCGGACAGGCCATAGAAAAAATTCTCAGCGCCGTAAGAATGCTACTGCCGTTAGACATCAACGCTGAGATCACCATGGAAGCAAATCCGGGCACTGTGGAAACGGAAAAATTTGCGCGCTTCCGCGATGCAGGGGTGAATCGTTTATCGCTCGGCATACAGAGCTTTAATGACGCGCATTTAAAATCGTTGGGACGCATTCATGGAGTAAATGAAGCCCTGCAGGCGATAGACATCGCGCAACAACATTTTGAAAATATCAATTTAGACATCATGTATGGCCTGCCACAGCAAACGCTGGATGAGGCGGTGCAAGACATCCACACCGCGCTGGAATTTGCACCGCAACATTTATCCGCCTATCACCTGACATTAGAACCCAACACGCTTTTTCACCGCTATCCGCCCACCTTGCCGGACGACGATGCCAGCTACGCCATGCAACAAGCCATCCAAAACATATTGGCGACACACGGTTATCAACATTACGAAACATCGGCCTTTGCCCAGCCAAAAAAACAGTCGCGGCATAATTTAAATTACTGGCAGTTTGGCGACTATCTGGGCATAGGCGCGGGCGCACACAGCAAGATTAGTTTTCGGGATAAAGTTTTGCGGCAGGTGCGCTACAAGCAGCCGCAAAATTATTTACAGCAAGTGGCACTCGATGTACCTGTGCAAACTGAACATAGAGTGGAGCGCGATGAATTGCCGTTTGAATTTATGATGAACACGCTGCGCTTAAATCAAGGATTTGATTCGACGTTATTTGCCGAGCGCACCAGCCTGCCTTTGCTAATGATACGGCGTGAATTGGAACAGGCTGAAAAGAGCGGACTGTTACAACGTGATTTACAGCGCATTGCGCCCAGCGAATTGGGGCAACGATTTTTGAATGATCTGGTGCAGATTTTTTTACGTGAATAGGCAGGAATAACACCGCACGCACTTTTTATTTTTTAGTGAAAATTAAATCCCACACACCATGCCCTAATTTCAATCCATGATTTTCAAATTTTGTAAGCGGGCGATGCACAGGGCGCGGCGCATAATCTGCGGCGGTGTTGTGCAAGCTGGGTTGCCCTACGCGGGTTGAATGCGTTGGTGAGCCAGTCGGACGGCGGGGCTTAATCGCCGTCTTCATTCTCCTGCGCCAGTAGAAACTTGAGCGTATAGGCATCGACATCGAAATCGGTGCTGTCCGAGACCGCGGCTATAATCAGGGGCGCAATGCGCTCCCGCTCCTCCTCGGTCTCGAAGTTTGAGAATTTGGCCGCAGCCGCCTCGGCGTACATTTTCTCCATCATCTGCTTTGCCCGCGATGCGTAGCTCTGGAGGTCGGGATTAGCACCAAGAGGGATGTTATCCTCGATCCAGGTCTTAGCCCACCTATGGAAGCGCATGCTCATGACTGCCCACCTATCTCTTGCATGGTATTCCTCCCGCATCATATTCGGGGCTGGTTTCCCGAGCCACTGTGACCCGCCCGATATTACCGACCCGAGTAGATAAAAGCTTACTACATAGCATTGAATGCTTCAATAGTCGGTCGAGGTAGTGTCAGCCCCAAGTAGTTCTTTGCCCATATGACACCTCCTGTAGTATTGTCTACTATTAGAAGTGTCCGTCAAAGGCGGGTTAGCTCAGACCACATTTTTCTCTAGCCGTAAACCCATCCGCCTCCCCTTATGCGAGCATCCGTTACGCGGAACGTTTTTCAAAAATCAAATCCCACACGCCATGTCCCAACCTCAATCCGCGATTTTCAAACTTGGTCAGCGGACGATGTGCGGGGCGCGGCGCATAATCTGTGGCGGTGTTATGCAAGCTGGGTTCGGCATCCAGAACAGTCAGCATTTGCTCGGCATAATTTTCCCAGTCGGTCGCAAGATGCAGATACGCACCCTCTTTTAATTTACCAGCCAGCAGTGCGATGAACGGTGCTTGAATCAAGCGACGTTTGTTGTGCCGCGTCTTGTGCCACGGGTCGGGAAAATAAATGTGTACGCCATCCAACGATTCATCCGCCAGCATATCGCGCAGCACTTCCACCGCATCGTGCTGAATAATACGCATGTTGCTGAGTTGCTTGGCCTGAATTTGTTTTAGCAAACTGCCCACGCCCGGGGTGTGTACTTCCAGCGCGAGGTAGTCGTTTTGCGGATAATTTTCGGCGATGGTCGCGCTGGTTTCGCCCATGCCAAATCCTATTTCTAAAATCTTCGGCGCGGCGCGGTTAAAACTTTTTTCTAAATCTAAAAGCTGTTTGGAATATTTAATACCATAAACAGGCATGAGCGTGCTGTAACTACGCTGCTGTGCCTCGGAAATGCGGCCTTGGCGTAACACATAGCTACGAATATGGTTACCGTGGGTGTGCTTGGTCTGAACGATGGAATGATCAGTCGAAAGTAAATTGCTGGGACGCTGTCCCATTTAGTTGATTAAGCCACCGGTCGGTGAACTGGGGATCGCGCTATATAATTTTTTCGGCATACGTCCCGCCAAGTATGCAGCGCGTCCCGCCTCCACCGCCAGCTTCATGGCCGATGCCATGAGCACTGGATTTTTAGCTGCGGCAATCGCGGTATTCATCAACACACCGTGGCAGCCTAGCTCCATCGCAATTGCCGCATCAGAAGCCGTACCCACACCCGCATCAACTAGCACTGGCACTCGCACGCGCTCCATAATTAATTGTAAATTCCACGGATTCAATATGCCCATACCAGAGCCGATCAGCGAGGCCAGCGGCATGATCGCCACACAGCCAAGGTCTTCTAATTGCTTCGCTACTATCGGATCATCCGAGGTATATACCATCACCTGAAACCCTTCGCTGACCAGTGTTTTGGCAGCACTGATGGTTTCTACCACATTAGGATACAGCGATTGTGGATCGCCTAACACCTCTAGTTTAACTAAGCTATGTCCATCCAACAATTCACGCGCCAAACGTAATGTTCGCACGGCATCATCTGCGCTGTAGCAGCCCGCTGTGTTCGGCAACAGCGTATATTTTGCGGGCGGCAAAATTTCCAGTAAGTTCGGCTCGTTGGGATTTTGTCCGATATTACTGCGCCGAATGGCGATGGTAATAATCTCCGCACCACTGGCTTCGACCGCCGCCTTTGTTTCGGAAAAATCTTTGTACTTGCCCGTGCCAACCAGCAAGCGTGAGTGGTAAGTTTTCCCCGCAATCATTAGGGAATCGTGTGTCATTACCGGTTTCCTTTTTTGATTAACCGCCGCCTACCGCGACCACGATTTCCAACTTATCGCCGTGCGCTATCTGTTGTTGATTAAATTGACTGCGCGGCACGATCTCGCCATTGCGTTCCAGTGCAATACGCTTGCCGCCCAACTCCATTTTTTGGATTAAATCTGCAATGCTGAGAGGGTGCTCAAAATATTGCGTGCTGCCATTTATTAAAACTGAAATCACTATCAACTCATTGTCGGGTTGCGGTAAGATTCGCATTCTACATGCGGGTGTAGCTCAATGGTAGAGCAGAAGCTTCCCAAGCTTACGATGAGGTGTTGAATTGCACGTAATGTTGACCCAGCAATTGCATTGAATTTAAACCCACACCTTAGTTTATCTCTGAACGTTTCCTGCTGTGGATAATTTTTTGTTTTTGACCTCCTTTCCTGATTGAGTTGAGCTGTTTCTGAATCGATAACTGTCGTTACCGGTTTCGATGATATGACAGTGATGTGTGAGCCTGTCGAGCAACGCCGTTGTCATTTTCGCATCCCCGAACACGCTTCCCCATTCCGAGAAGCTCAAATTGGTTGTGATGACCAAACTGCTTCTCTCGTAGAGTTTGCCGATGAAGTGAAACAGCAAAGCGCCACCCGCTTGGCTAAATGGCAGATAGCCTAATTCATCCAGTATCACTAAATCTGCATACATCATTCGACTGGCAAGTTGCCCTTGCTTACCTGCCGCCTTCTCCAGTTCCAGCGCATTAACCAACTCGATCGTCGAGAAGAATCGTACTCTGCGATGCAGGTGTTGCACTGCCTGCACACCAAGTGCTGTCGCCAGGTGCGTCTTGCCAGTTCCCGGTCCGCCGACCAACACGATGTTATGAGCCTGATCCATAAATTCACAGCGATGTAGTTGCCGAACCAATGCCTCGTTCACCGTGCTCTGACTGAAGTCGAAACTGGACAGGTCGCGGTAAACAGGGAATCTAGCCGACTTCATCTGGTAGGAGATGGAGCGCACTTCTCGTTCTGCCATTTCTGCTTTGAGCAATGTACCCAGCATTTCCTGCGCACTGAGGTACGCAGGTGAACCCTGCTTGGCAAGCTCATCAACTGCCTGCGCCATGCCATACATCTTGATCGCTTTGAGCGATGCCACCATAGCTTCATGCTGCACGACGCACCTCCCTCAGTTGGTCATAGCGGATGACATTGGACTGCGGCTCAACCAATAGAATCAGGGGTGTGGGCGTATTGACGGGAGCGATGGGTGCAGGCTCGATCAGACGACTAAGGACATTCAGCACATGCTGCTTGGAGGGCGCACCGCTCTCTAATGCCAATTCAACTGCCGTCAGTACCGTCTCCTCATCGTGTTGCAGAACCAGTGCAAGGATCTCCACCATTTCGCGGTCCCCACCAAGTCGCTTAAGAAGAATAGCTTGCAAGCGTTTGAAGCCCTCCGGTATTTCGGCAAATGGTGCACCGTTACGCAATGCTCCCGGCTTGCGTTGCAATACGCTCAGATAGTGATGCCAATCGTAACGCGTAACACCAGGCCCATTCTTTTTAGAAATAACTCGGACATGCTCGGCAATGATTTGTGCTTCGGCCACAAACACCAATTTGTCGGCATACACTCGCAAACTGATTGGGCGATTAGCATAGGAAGCTGGCACGCTATAACGGTTGCGCTCGAACAACACCAAGCAGGTCGGTGATACAGGTTTCGAGTGCTCAACAAATCCATCGAACGGACACGATAACGCCATTAAACACTCCCGCTCGTCGAAATACATATCGGCGATGCTGCGCCCGCTCTGATCTGGATGTGCACAAACTAATTTTGTGTATTTTTTATCAGCAGCGCGCGCTGGTAAAGCTCATTACGATTTGCCCCAGTAATTTGTGTGGCCAGTTGAACCGCTTGTTTGAGTGGCAGTTCCTGTAGCAATATTTTCAAAGTGTGTTCGGCTTCCGCGCTTAAATCTATTGAAGGTGCGGGGGCGCCGGAGATCAGCAACACGAATTCCCCACGCTGGCGATTGGGGTCGCCGTTCAGCCATTCCAGCGCTTCGGCTAATTTGCAGCGATGAATGCTTTCAAACATTTTGGTGATTTCTCGCGCAAAGATAATTTCTCTTTCGCCGCCGAGAACAGTCAGCAGGTCGGCAACAGACTCGATGATGCGATGAGGCGCTTCGTAAAAAACCAGTGTGTAAGGATGGCTGCTGAGGTCTTGCAAAATACGGCTGCGCGCCGCAGATTTGTTGGGCAAAAATCCATAAAATAAGAAGTGCGGCGTAGCCAGGCCTCCCGCAGACAAGGCCGCTAATGCTGCATTCGCACCGGGGATGGGGATGACGCGCTGGCCTGCAGCGTGGACTGCCTGGATGAGCAATGCGCCGGGGTCGCTGACTGCCGGTGTACCGGCATCCGTAACCAGTGCGACGGATAAACCTTGAGCCAGCAGTGCGAGGATGTTGTCCGAGGCGGCGCGTTCATTGTGTTGGTGGAGTGAGGTGAGCTTGTTCGCGGTGATCGCATGGTGCGTCAGTAAATGGCTGGTGTTGCGTGTATCTTCAGCAGCGATGACATCGGCAGAGGCCAACACATCCAGCGCGCGTAAAGTTATATCCCGTAAATTTCCAATTGGGGTAGCAACTACATATAATGCGCTCTCCAAGTTTTGTCTTTGCCAACTATGCACCGTTTAACCTCATCTTTTTGGCTAGGACTAGCCGCTGCACTATACGTGAGTGCTGCGGGCTGTGCCAGCCTTACGCCACTATCCAGCGTCGTGGCGCAAGCCGCTGTTCCTGATATACCAGTGACTGTTGCGCCCGCCCCGATTGTGTCGACACCGCCAGCTGATGTTCCTGATTCACCGGTGACTGTGGCGCCTGCCCCCGTTGTGACGCCGCCACCAACTGATGATTCTGATACTCCGGAGACTGTAGCGCCCGCCCCGATTGGGTCGACACCGCCAACTGATGTCCCTGATGCACCGGTGACTATTCCGCCTGCCCCGATTGTGACACCGCCACCAGCTAAATCTGCACCGATACCCGCTCCTCCAACTCCGTTAGTCATTGTGATAAGCGGTGAGCAGGGCGAACCACACATCGCTTTGCTGCTACCACTCAATTCTGAAACTTTCAGGCGCGCGGCTGAAGCATTGCGTGCCGGGTTTATGGTAGCTGCGAAAAAACAGCCTGCCACTTTGAAAGTTAAGGTATATGGCAGTACGGATGAGAGCAAGGAAATTGCAGCGTTATATCAAAAAGCCGTTAATAGTGGCGCAGTTGTTGTGGCAGGCCCGCTCACCCGTGATGGAGTGACGGCACTGGCCGGACAAGTCAAAATTACCGTCCCCACGCTGGCGCTCAATTATGTGGATGGGGCAAGTCTGACTTATTTTGATCACATCAACACTCAAAATTTATTTTTTTTCAGCCTGTCTATCGAAGCCGAGGCTCGTCAGGCAGCGCAAATGGCGATCGCAGCCAAATTGAAAAAGGCAACTGTGATTAGCACTGGAACATCACTGTCTAAACGTTTGGCGCTAGCCTTCACCAAAGAGTGGGATGCCTTGGGTGGTATGGTATCTGAGGAAATTTTGTATTTGGATGATCGCAAGCCGTTAGGGTTGTTATCCACCGAGCCAGGTAACATGATATTTCTTGCGGCAGAGGCAGAAAAAGCGCGTGTGATGCGCCCTTATATTAATGCAGCATTGCCTATTTATGCGACTTCACAAATATTTACCAGCAATACAAAAACGCTGTCAAATTATGATCTGGATAACATTCGTTTTGCTGACATGCCGTGGTTGTTGCAAAAAGATCACCCGGCGGTGATGATTTATCCACGCGCCAATCCGGCGTTGCCATCGGACATGGAGCGATTGTATGCCATGGGTATTGATGCGTTTCGTTTGCTGCATATTTTACGTGTTAGTACTTTGCAAAACGAAATAACGCGGGGTAGTTTGCCTATGGATGGCGTGACAGGATATATTGATCTGATCAACAGGCAATTTGTACGTGAGGCGATACCCGCACAGATTAAGCAGGGGCAAAGTCAATTATTAACCCGCCCCAAATTGCCCCCTGTTTCACTCCGACCATAATGAAAGTTGAGCACTCGGTGGGTGGCGAAAATAATTTGCCGCGTGGTGTACAAGCCGAACATTTGGCAGCACAATTTTTGCAAGCCCAAGGACTTAAGCTGGTGCAGCAGAATTACAGTTGTAAATATGGCGAGATTGATTTGATTTTTAAAGAAGCCGCAACCCTCGTGTTTATTGAAGTGAGGCTGCGTGGTAATAATAATTTCGGTGGTGCGGCGGCCAGCATTACCGCAACCAAACAAGGTCGGCTTATACGCACTGCACAAAATTATCTGGCCTCGATGACGCATATCCCGTCCTGCCGTTTTGATGCGGTGTTGTATGAAACTTTGGATGGCGCGCCACCACAGTGGATAAAAAATGCGTTTACTATTTAATTCTGTTGAAATCAACCTGTATAAATGAAATTTATAGCCATAATATTTAATCGATAGCATTTGTAAAATTTTTTGATAGCGCGCAGACCTCGCTGCAATTTGAATTGATCAATCAGGGTATTAAATATGCCAAGTCCCACGGAAATTACATTGCACCAGCAATCCAAAGTGTTGGAAATTACTTATGAAGATGGTGCAAATTATCGCCTGCCATTTGAATTTCTGCGCGTGCATTCACCATCAGCCGAGGTGCGTGGCCATGGCAAAGGCAATGAAAAGCTGCAGTTTGGCAAACGTCAGGTGAACTTGCTTTCGGTGCATCCGGTCGGCAGCTACGCGCTCAAGCTGAGCTTTGATGACGGGCACAATACGGGTTTGTACACTTGGGAGTTTTTGTATGATCTTGGAAAATTCCAGGATACGCTGTGGCAGGAGTATTTAAATAAATTGCAGATGGCTGGCAAGAGTCGAGATATGTAATTCCATTTGCCTATAAATTTAGAAGCACAAGGCAGCAAGGATAAGATAAAGAAGGCAACACAGTGATCCTTAGTTGATCAAGAATTGGAATAAGGAAATAAATATGCATCCGGAAAATAATACCACCCATTTCGGTTTTGAAACTGTGGTGGAAACAGAAAAGGCCAAACGTGTTGCGGGCGTTTTTACCTCGGTAGCCAGCAAATATGATGTGATGAACGACCTCATGTCGGCTGGCTTGCATCGAATCTGGAAACGTTTCGCCGTTGAGCTTGCTGCACTGCGCGCAGGCGAAAAAGTGCTGGATGTGGCGGGTGGTTCAGCCGATCTGTCGCGCCAATTCGCCAAGCGTGTAGGTAGCAGTGGCCAAGTTTGGCTAACCGATATTAATAATGCCATGCTGCGCGTAGGTCGAGACCGCATGACCGACGCCGGGTTACTAGAGCCTGTGGCACAGTGCGATGCAGAAAAATTGCCCTTCCCCGATCATTATTTTGATTGCGTCAGCATTGCCTTCGGCCTGCGTAATGTCACCCATAAAGAAGTGGCACTACGTGAAATGCAGCGCGTGCTTAAACCTGGCGGACGCTTGCTGGTATTGGAATTTTCCAAAGTGTGGAAGCCATTGGAACCCTTATATGACGCCTATTCCTTCAAACTGCTACCCAAGCTGGGCGAGTGGATCGCCAAGGATGCCGATAGCTATCGTTATCTAGCAGAATCCATTCGGATGCACCCATCGCAGGAAGAGCTGAAAGGCATGATGGAGGCAGCAGGTCTATCGCGCGTGGAATATTTCAACTTGAATGCAGGTGTGGTGGCATTGCATCGCGGCTATAAAATATAAACATGCAAATGATGCATCAAAAAATTGCCACGAAACGGGTGTTACCCATATACTGCACGTCCGATTTTTTGTTTACCTAAATTTTACATTGCTTAAAGGAATCTCTCCATGAAACGCTTCGCACTTTTATCTATGTTAGTTTTTATCGGTTTTTCTGTGGCTGCTCCTCATGCAGAAGCCAAGCGCTTTGGCGGTGGCAGTAGTTTTGGCAAGCAACGTGATATCAGCCCGCAGCAAATGCAAAAAGCTCCCGCTGCTGCGCCTAATGCGGCAACGCCAGCAGGCCAACCTGCCGGCAATAAGTGGCTAGGACCATTAGCTGGCTTGGCGTTGGGTGCTGGGCTGTTTGCAATGTTCTCAAGCATGGGCTTAGATGGTGCATTGGGTGGTATTTTGATGGCGCTGCTGGCAGCAGGCGCAGTGATGTTTCTGCTTTCCAGGTTTCGTAAACCGTCCATTCAGCCAAGTTCTGCCATGCAATATGCGGGTGCGGCAGGCCAAGCTCCAGCGGCAAATCATTTTGAACAGCAGCCCATCCCTGGCGGCGCGCAAACTGGCGCGATGCTTAGCAACATCCCTGCAGATTTCCCAATAGAGCCATTTTTGCGTAGTGCGAAAACTTCTTTCATTCGTTTGCAAGCAGCTAATGATCGTAAAGATTTGGATGACATTCGCGAATATACGACCGTGGAAATGTTTGCCGAGATTGCGATGCAGATTAAAGAGCGCGATAGCTCGCCGCAAATCACGAATGTTTTATCAATTAACGCGCAACTGCTGGAAGTGCAGAACGAAGCTGATTACGCTATCGCCAGCGTTCGTATGAGCGGCGAGTTGAGTGAAAACAAAGGCACAGCTGAGAGCTTTGACGAAGTGTGGCATGTGCAAAAAAATCTGCGCGACGACAAGGCTGTGTGGCTGTTGGCTGGGATTCAACAGATCGTATAAAGCCGCACTCTGATTGAGATGACCCGCACGGTTGGCAGCAAGTGCGGGGTATCTTCTGCTACCGGAAATTATCTGAATATGTTGCGTCACCCTACAGCCTTGGCGCTCAATCATATACTCAAGCAAAATGAGTGGGCGCTGCAGCGGTTGGCACGGCATTCTGGCAAAACGGTGCGATTCAATATCGCGCCGTTTTCATTTACGTACGCTATTCAAAATAACGGCCTGCTCGCGGCGGCTGAGTTAGACGTATTACCAGAGAAAACCTTGGCTGACGCATCGCACAAAACGTTCGACCAGGATCCCGATGCTACTTGCACCTTCCCCCCCTCGTTGTTGCCCCGGCTCGCGCTGCACGACGAGGCAGCCATGCAAGCTGTGGTCAGTGAAGGCGACACCGTCCTGCTGGCCGATGTGCTGTATATCAGCCGCAATTTGCGCTGGGATGTAGCGGAAGACCTGAGTCATGCGGTTGGGGACATCGCCGCCGAGCGCATCGTGAAGTTTGCGCATGGCAGCCAACAGCAGGTGCATGACACGGCGCGCAATCTATCGCAAGCACTGGCCGAATACTGGACCGAAGAGCATCCGCTGCTGGCCAAGTCAGATCAAGTTGCCCGCTTCATCCAAAATGTGGATAAACTGCGCGACGATGTGGCGCGCCTTGAACAGCGTATTAGCCGGCTAACATCTCGCACCGATTAAGCTTTAAATAACTCTGATATTTGCAATGCGTCTGCTGCGACTGATAACAATTATTTTCATCCTATTGCGCTTCGGCTTGGATGAATTCCTGCTGGCACACAGCAATACACGCTGGCTTTTAAAGCCACTGAATGTGCTGTTATTCCTGCGCAACATTTCTGCGCCCAGAGCCGAGCGCTTACGGTTGGCATTGGAAAGTCTCGGGCCGATTTTTGTGAAATTCGGCCAGATGCTTTCCACGCGGCGCGACTTAATTCCGGTCGACATCGCTGATGAATTAGCCAAACTTCAAGATCAAGTTCCACCCTTTTCCTCGGCAGAAGCTGTTACCTTGCTGGAAACAACGTACCGTCAAAAGCTCGACGAAATTTTTATCCGTTTCGATGAAACTCCCATAGCCAGTGCCTCGGTAGCCCAAGTGCATTTCGCGATGTTAAAAAATGGACGCGAAGTCGCGGTCAAAATTTTACGCCCGGGCATAGAACGTATCATCGCGCATGACATCGCTTTACTTAGTATTTGTGCCGAATTGGTTGAACATTGGTGGGAAGATGGCAAACGCCTTAAACCACGTCTGGTAGTGGCAGAATTTGAAAAGCATTTATACAATGAACTTGACCTCATGCGCGAAGCCTCCAGTGCCAGCCAACTGAAACGCAACTTTGCCAATTCTAATTTATTACTCGTGCCTGAAGTGTACTGGGACTGGTGTACCAACTCAGTCATGGTCATGGAACGTATGCATGGCACGCCTGTCAGCCAAGTCGACACGCTACGTGCGATGGGTATCAACATCTCCAAATTGGCCGAAGATGGTGTAGAGATTTTTTATACGCAGGTATTTCGCGATGGATTTTTTCACGCCGACATGCACCCCGGTAATGTGCAAGTCGCACAAGATGGTCGTTACATCGCGCTGGATTTTGGCATCATGGGCACGCTAACCGACACCGATAAACATTATCTCGCACAAAACTTCATTGCTTTTTTTCAGCGCGATTACAAACGTGTGGCTGAGGTGCATATTGAATCAGGCTGGGCTCCGGCAAATACCCGCGTAGATGAATTTGAGTCCGCCATTCGTGCCGTATGTGAACCTATTTTTGACAAGCCACTGCGCGATGTTTCTTTTGGTCGCGTGCTGTTGCGCCTGTTTCAAACCTCACGCCAATTCGGCATAGAAGTGCAGCCGCAATTAGTTCTGCTGCAAAAAACCCTGCTTAATATCGAAGGCTTAGGGCTGCAACTCAACCCAGAATTAGATCTGTGGAAAACTGCCAAGCCGTGGTTGGAACACTGGATGAGCGAACAAGTGGGATGGCGCGGTTTCGTTAAAGCTTTGAAAAAAGAAATGCCCTACTACATAAATATGTTGCCAGAAATGCCGCGCCTACTGCATCAGCGCCTAACCGATAAGCCCAAAGCACAATTGGAGATTTTATTACAAACTTTGATAATTCAGCAAAAGCATAGGAACCAATTGTTGGGATTTATTTTACTACTGTTGCTAGGATTACTGGTGTTGTTAATGTTGGAAGTGTAGTTGATTAAGTATCAAGAGAAGGGGCGCATACTTACTAATTGGCTCTAGTTACATTAGCTGGCGATACAATACCTACATGTGTCCGATGACCGGGCGCAACTGTTGGGAGAACTGAAATGCGTAAACGTGAACTGTCGAAATTGATTGCTGAGTTGGGGCGGCTGACGCCGTCAGGTGGCTATTGAGCTAAATGCTGGAGAAAGTAAGGCGACCGCTGTTGCTCTGATTGAGAAGGGTGTTGTAGATGACCCACAATGCCCTCATTGTGACAGCAAGACAGTGGTTCGCAACGGGACGGCAGATGAGTTGCAACGATTTAAATGCCGGGATTGCGCCAAGACTTTCAACGCCCTGATCGGCATCCCGCTGGCGTCACCGGTTTCTTGCGCTGCCTAAAACAGTTATGGCTAATGCGCTTGCCGGCATCGTTGAAGCGGATGAAACGTACTTTCTGGAGTCTCATAAGGGGTCTAAAAACCTTCCTCGCCTTGGACGCAAGCGCGGAGGAAAGTCCAAACAGCGCGGGCTTTCCACTAGCAAGGACGCCATCCTTTGTACGGATGGCTCCCGCGTCCTGGCTGCGTCCGCCAGGAAGATGGGTGTAATGCATCGGCCAGTCAATCTGGCTGTCGGTATCAGGGCGGTTAGTGGTGTTTATCAT
>CANJMS010000047.1 GCA_947475825.1 Nitrosomonadales bacterium | reverse complement strand
TACGCACCAAGGCTAAACTGAAAGCCGCAACAACCGAGCACATGCTGACATTGGAAAAATCACCTGAGCGTGTCAAAAAATACTTCCAAGATTCTCGCGTAAAATATGCGGCATGAAAACTTCAAACTTCATCTGGCCGGATCAATAAGTTAAAGGAGCTTCCACGATTCCCGGGGCAATTCAGGAAGACCTTTGGACGCATCATCGACCGACACGACGGAGATGCGGGAGTGCGCACCTTGGACTGCGCCGATTTGTTTCGCGTGATGGCGTTCTCGCAATTGACGTGGCGCGAGTCTTTGCGCGACATCGAGGTCTGCCTGACATCCAATCAGTCCAAGCTGTTTCACATGGGCTTGAGCGGTATTCCTGCCCGATCCACGCTCTCGGACGCACTGAACCAGCGCGATTGGCACATCTATCACGCCTTGGCGATGCGCTTGATTCTGCATGCTCGCGATCTTTACGCCAAGGAGCCGACCGGGCTGGAACTCGATGCGACTGTCTACGCGCTGGACTCGACGGCTGTCGACCTGTGTTTGAGCCTGTTCGATTGGGCGCCGTTTCGCGCTACCCGGGCAGCGGTGAAGATGCACACGCTGCTGGACTTGCACCAAAGGTAGGCAATTCTCTAAGCTCTTACGAGCTTGAGAAGTTGACACCGTGGCGCGATCCCGGCCTTCATTCACATCAGCGATGGCAAGATGGGCGACGTCAAGGTGCTCGATATCTTGCCCATCGAAGCGGGGGCTTTTTACGTGATGGATCGGGGTTATCTGGACTTCAGCCGACTCTTCAAGCTGCATCAGGCGGGCGCATTCTTTGTGACCCGCGCCAAACGCGGTATGAACGCACATCGGGTGTACTCGATCAAGACCGATCGAAGCACCGGTGTGATCTGCGATCAGTCGATTCGGCTCAACGGTTTCTACGTGTCCCGCGACTATCCCGAACATCTGCGGCGCATCCGATACAAAGACCCCGTGTCGGGCAAGACGCTAGTATTTCTGACCAACAACACGACGGTGCCGCCATTGACCATTGCCGCGTTGTACAAGAGTCGTTGGCAAGTGGAGTTGTTCTTCAAATGGATCAAACAACATCTGCGCATCAAGCGCTTTCTGGGCACGAGTGAGAACGCGGTGAAGACGCAAATCTGGTGCGCCGTGTCCACCTACGTGCTGATTGCCATCGTCAAAAAGGATCTCCACCTCAATGCCTCGCTCTACACTTTATTACAGATATTGTCGGTCTCGATCTTCGAGAAAACCCATATTTCATGCGCCTTGCAGCCGGATACCACTGGAACCATTACACCGCCACCCAATAACCAAATGATTCTGTTTGATTTTTAATCGGACACTAGTGCTCTGGAATAAGAAATGAATACTCTCTAATAGCTTTATGTGTTGAAAAACTCGTTGTTAAAAACATCGTGGTGCGCTGAAATTTGGTGAGGTAGTGGTCACCCTTTCGGGTACTTCAACTGGGTTCTGATATCCAGTTTGTAGGTTGATCGGATGGTTTTTGCCTCAAGCGGGCGCACCTATCCTGTCGATTGGCGGTCCGTGCGCAAGTAACTTGGCCATACGACGCAAATTTTGAACTGTAGCGGCGAGCGTGAATTCGTCTGCGGCTCCGCTGAGTCCTCGAAGTCGTAGGCGATTCAGTTTAAGAATGGATTTGAGATGAGCAAAGAGCATCTCAACCTTCTTGCGTTCACAGCGTGACCTTTGATACTCCGGTGTCGTCGCAATTTGCCGGGCAACATCGCGAGCGTTCTCATGGAGGCTGCGGGCTATCTTGCGCACCGCTGTATTTGGGCAGCATCGAGCTTTCATCGGGCATGTAGCGCAATCACGCTGACTTGAACGATAGATGATGGTGGGCAGCTTGGCACGGGCGACAAGGTACGACCAGCGCGCCTCGGATGGCACAAAGAAAACGTTCTCCGCCTTGTATTCGTCCTTGTCCTCTGGATCGGCACCTTTGTACTCGCCCTTGCCAGCTTGCAGTCTGGCAAACATCTCCTCGAACGAATCGGAGATGTATTTCAGGAAGATCAGCCCCATCACCACATGCTTGTATTCGGCCGCGTTGATGTTCTTGCGCAACTTATCGGCGGCTTTCCACAGCTGCTTTGACCATGGTTTTTTTAATGAATTATCTGGTGGGAAAAGGCTGTGAGATTGTATGACATTTCAATTGTTTGCAAACAAGTTCTTGTCCTGCAGCGCAATGACAGGTAACCAGCAAGGCTGGTCAAGATGGTATCATTCGCCCTCGTGCCGTGCAGCAAGCCTGTGCGGGGTTTCTGTAGCAATCTGTGTGAGTGATTTGAACAAATGAACAGCAGCGAAATCCGTCAAAATTTTCTTCAATACTTTGCTTCCAAGAGTCACACGATTATCTCTTCCAGTTCGCTGGTGCCGGGCAATGATCCCACTTTGTTGTTCACCAATTCCGGCATGGTGCAGTTCAAGGATTGCTTTTTGGGGCACGACAAACGTGCGTATGTTCGCGCCACTTCTTCGCAACGCTGTGTGCGGGCGGGCGGCAAGCATAACGATTTGGAGAATGTCGGTTATACGGCGCGCCACCATACTTTTTTTGAGATGCTGGGCAACTTTAGTTTTGGTGATTATTTTAAGCGCGATGCGATTTTGTACGCGTGGGAATTATTGACGGTGGTTTATAAATTACCCGCCGAAAAATTATGGGTGACAGTGTATGGCGAGGATGATGAGGCGTACAACATTTGGGTGAATGAGGTGGGCGTGCCGGCGGCGCGCATTGTGCGGATTGGTGATAATAAAGGCGCGCGCTATGCCTCTGATAATTTTTGGCAGATGGCAGACACGGGGCCGTGCGGGCCGTGTTCAGAATTATTTTACGATCATGGTGAGGAAGTTTTTGGCGGGCCGCCGGGGAGTGCCGATGCGGAGGGTGATCGCTACATTGAAATTTGGAACCTGGTGTTTATGCAATATAACCGCGATGAACAGGGTGTGTTGCACCCTCTGCCCAAGCCTTCAGTAGACACGGGCATGGGTTTGGAACGCATTGCAGCGGTGATGCAGCATGTGCATTCTAATTATGAAATTGATCTCTTTCAAAATCTCATCACGGCTGCGGCGCGTGAAACAGCATCCAATGATCTGACTAAAAATTCGCTCAAGGTCATTGCCGATCATATTCGTGCCTGCTCATTTTTGATTGTAGATGGTGTGATCCCCGGCAATGAAGGGCGCGGCTATGTACTGCGTCGCATCATTCGCAGAGCGATTCGGCATGGTTATAAGCTGGGCGTGCGGACTGCTTTTTTCTATCGCATCGTGCCCGATTTGGTGGCGGAAATGGGCGCGGCGTTTCCCGAATTAAAGGCTGCACAACAGCGCGTGATGGATGTTTTAAAACAGGAAGAAGAGCGTTTCTTTACTACAATCGAGCATGGTATGACGATATTAGAAAGTGAGTTGGCGGCTTTGGGTAAACGCGCTTTATTGAATGGCGAAATTGCATTCAAGCTGCACGACACTTTCGGCTTTCCGCTTGACCTCACGCAAGACGTGTGCCGCGAACATAACATGACTGTGGATGTGGCTGCATTTGACACAGCGATGGCACGGCAAAAACATCAAGCCCGTGCAGCGGGCAAATTCAAAATGGCAATCAACCTTGAGGTCGATGCGGCAGCGACTATTTTTCACGGATATGACACCCTGGAATGGAATGGCAATGTGCTGGCTTTGTACAAGGAAGGCGCAGCGGTGAATGAATTGCTGGAAGGTGAGATGGGCGTGGTGGTGTTGGACAACACACCGTTTTACGCCGAGTCTGGCGGACAGGTGGGTGATTGTGGTGTGCTGCAAAGCTCGCATGGTCTGTTTGCGGTGGAAGACACGCAAAAAATTCAGGCCAGCGTTTTCGGTCATCACGGCGTAATGAAGACCGGGAAGTTAACAGTCGGGAACAGTGTTAATGCGCGGGTGGATGTTGCGGCGCGTAATCGCACAATGCGTAACCATTCTGCCACGCACCTCATGCACAAAGCCTTGCGCGAGGTGCTGGGCGCGCACGTGCAGCAAAAAGGTTCACTGGTGGATGCTGAAAAAACTCGCTTTGATTTTGTGCATACGCACCCGATGACCGATGCGGAAATTCACCGCGTGGAAAATTTGGTCAACGCAGAAATTCTAATCAACGCCGCAACACAAGCGCGGGTGATGACGATAGACGACGCACAAAAAACCGGTGCGGTAATGTTGTTCGGTGAAAAATATGGTGATGAAGTGCGCGTGCTGGACATTGGCACCTCGCGCGAATTATGTGGTGGCACGCATGTGGCAAGAACGGGCGACATCGGGCTGTTCAAAATTGTCGCAGAGAGCGGTGTGGCAGCAGGGGTGCGGCGCGCCGAAGCGGTGACGGGCGAAGGTGCGTTGGCTTACATTCAGCAACAAGAAAATCAATTACAGCAAGTGGCGAGCGCGATCAAATCACAACCTGCCGAAGCGGCAGCGCGCGTTATGCAAATTATCGACAACGTGAAGTCGCTGGAAAAAGAATTAGCCACGTTGAAATCCAAACTGGCTTCTGCACAAGGGGATGACTTAATCAAGCAGGCGGTGGAAGTGAACGGCGTGAAAATTCTAGTCGCCGAAATGGTGGGGGCAGATGCAAAATCCTTGCGTGAGACATTGGATAAATTGAAAGACAAACTGAAAAATTGTGTGGTGTTGTTAGCAGCAACCGAGGCAGGCAAAGTCACGCTCATCGCAGGGGTGAGTGCCGATTTAACAGCTAAAATCAAGGCAGGCGAGTTGGTCAATTTTGTTGCGCAGCAAGTGGGCGGCAAAGGCGGTGGTCGAGCCGATATGGCGCAAGCGGGCGGCACACAGCCGGAGCATTTAGTGGCGGCTCTAACTTCCGTGCTAGATTGGGTGCGCGACCGAGCGTAGTTCAAAGCGCAACAAAATGTTTGGTGGCGGTTCAGGAGGCGCATGAATAAAACGTGGTTTGTAGGCGATTACTGCACTTAAAGGAGCGTCAAAGTGAAGTTTGAATGGGATAGCGACAAAGCGACAGCCAACCTGAATAAACATGGCGTATCCTTCCAAGAAGCATCCACTATTTTTGGTGACGACTTGTCGCTGACCGATCGTGACCCCGCCCACTCTACCAACGAACACCGTTTCATTACATTCGGCATATCCTCCGAGAATCGCATTCTTGTTGTGGCATATGCCGAACGCAGTGATAAAATTCGCATCATTAGTGCACGTCCCGCAACGCGGGCAGAAAGGAAATTTTATGAAGAAGGGTAAAGAAAAAAACGACGAACTCCGCACTGAATATCAGCGCGAAGATTTTGGCGAAATGATGCGCGGTAAATACGCGAAGCGATATAAGGAGGCATCAAACGTGGTGGTGATTGCCCCTGAGGTGCAAAAGGCGTTCCCTAATACCCAAGCTGTGAATGATGCATTGCGCGGATTGATGGAGTTGGCTCAGGCTACCGGACTGACTCCTCGCTCACCGCGCAAGACGGCGGGCGACAGATCACGCTTGAAATAGTGGGAGGAGGCAAAAGCGCGATAGTCAGCAAACGTGCCGTGCGCTACGCTGTAATATGGGCGGCACACAGCCGGAGCATTTGGCTGCGGCGTTGAAGTCAGTAACGGCGTGGGTGGGCGAGCGGGTATAATTTCAAAACATAGCAGAATGTTTGTTGGGTACATAATGGGGGATTGATGCATGAATGAAAAATGGGGAGCTGTTTTAGATTACTTTCATTTAATAAACCTTAATTACCAATTAACGATGATTGCGGATTGGACACTAGAGGAGGTGCAACAATGAATAATAAACTTGAAATGATTGGCACGAATGTCTCACCGTGGTTGCTTAATGAGGCATCTGGCGAGATCAAAAAAGACATGATTATTTATAGAGACGGCAAAGTGGGAAAAAGAATCCAAGTCATTTATGATAATATTTGGGAAAATGCAAGAACACGAATGAAGGCTGTAATAGCTAATTGCAAGCCATAACAATAGTGCCGTAGGATGTGCCGATTTTGAGAGGCGGTGTCAACTTCTCAAGCTCTGCGAGCTTGAGAATTGCCTACCTTTGGTGCATCGTCCGCGTTACAAAATAACTCTCATCAAAATGGCAGTTGCAACGCTGAGTTCGTCACCGTTAACACCCGCCGGAAGTCCTGCTGAATTCTAACCAGCGCCGCTTCATTGTCCGCCTCAAAGCGCAGCACAATCACCGGTGTGGTGTTGCTGGAACGCATCAGCCCAAAGCCATCGGCATATTCCACGCGCAATCCATCTATCGTGATGACCTCTTGTGCATCAGTAAACAATGGGGCATCCACTAATTTTGCGCGAGTTTGCAACTTTTCAATAAGTGCGTAATTTTCACCTTCCTGCATTTTGATTTGCAGCTCGGGCGTGTTGATCGAGTTTGGCAAACTATTCAGCATGGCATTGCCATCCGGCTGTTTGCTCAATGCCTCTAACAGCCGTGCACCTGCGTACAAGCCATCATCAAAGCCATACCAGCGTTCTTTAAAGAACACATGGCCGCTCATTTCGCCCGCCAGCAGTGCGCCGCTTTCGCGCATTTTTGCTTTGATGAATGAGTGCCCGGTTTTCCATAGCGTAGGTTTGCCGCCGTGTTTTTTGATCCAAGAAAATAAATTGCGCGTGGATTTCACGTCAAAAATAATTTCCGCACCGGGATTACGCGACAACACATCCGCCGCGAATAGCATCAGTTGCCGATCTGGAAAAATGATGTTGCCATTTTTGCTGACCACACCCAGACGATCACCATCGCCATCGAAAGCCAGCCCCAGCTCGCTGTCATTTTTTGCGAGTGCCTGGATTAAATCCTGCAAGTTTTCCGGTTGCGAGGGATCGGGATGGTGGTTGGGAAAATTGCCGTCCACCTCGCAAAACATTTCAGTCACTTCGCAACCGAGCGAGCGATACAGGGTTGCGGCGAAATCTCCGGCCACGCCATTGCCGCAATCCACGGTGATTTTCATCGGGCGCGCAAGTTTAATATCCGAAGTGATGCGTGCGAGATATTCGGCGCTTATATCGCGCTGCGTGTAGCTGCCTGTACCGTGCGCAAAATTGTTTTGTTCGATGCGCTGACGTAATGCTTGAATGCTGTCACCAGAAAGCGTCTCGCCAGCCAGCACCATTTTCAGCCCGTTGTAATCGGGTGGATTATGGCTGCCGGTAATCATTACGGCAGAATCTGTGTGCAGATGGTAGGCCGCAAAATACACCATCGGCGTGGCGACGCGACCTACATCAATAACGTTAATGCCACTTTGCTGAATGCCGCGCGCCAGTGCCTGCGTAAATTCTACGCCGGACAAACGACCATCACGCCCAATGGCGATTGTGTGCTGGCCACGTGCAACCGCTTCCGAACCAATGGCATGGCCTATCACCTGGATAAATTCAGAGGTGAGCGATTGTCCGACGATGCCGCGAATGTCGTAGGCTTTGAAAATTTCTTTAGGGGGGTTGGGCACGGGATTCCTATTTCATGTTGGTTGTATTGTTCGATATTTCCTTGGCTTTGCTGTGTCAGAAGCCGCTCAAGGGATGCAGCGCAAGGCAAATCTCGGAGAGGAAGCGGAGTTGACTCAGATGTCAATGAGCACTCCGATTCGCGATTTAACGCCGCGATGCGCCCTTTAGCGGCTTTATGCCACAGCAAGATTAGTGATGACCCTTGGGTAACTCACCTTTGAACTTATACAACGTGCCGCAATAAGGACAGCGCGCTTCGCCGAGTTTGGCGACGGGCACGACCACTCTAGGATGGCTGTTCCACAGCGGCGTGTTGGGCATGGGACAATACAGTGGCAAGTCAGATGCAGTCACTTCGATGATGGTTTCAGGAACGGCGGTTGGTGCGTTGAGTGTGGATTGCATGATAATTTTTCCCTCGATGTACAGAAATAAAGGTGTGTGACAACAACAAATTAAATGTGCGTTAACCAGTGTGCGTACTTTGAATTACTGCCACTGACACATTCAAAAAATAACGACTGCAACTTTTCTGTGATCGGCCCCCGGCCACCATTGCCAACGGTGCGATTGTCCAGTTCACGTATGGGAGTAACTTCTGCCGCCGTGCCGGTAAAAAAGGCTTCGTCCGCGCCATAAACTTCATCGCGGGTCATACGTTTTTGCATGACTTCCAATCCCAAATCTTCGGCTAGACACAGGATGGTATCGCGGGTAATCCCTTCCAAGCATGAGGCTAAATCCGGCGTGTACAGCTTGCCTTTTTTTACCAGAAAAATATTTTCGCCGGCACCCTCGGCCACATAACCTTCCGTATCCAACAACAGCGCTTCATCGTAGCCATCGGTCAACGCTTCGGTATTCGCCAAAATAGAATTGACGTAGTGCCCGGAACCCTTGGCGCGCACCATAGTAGCGTTGACGTGGTGGCGCGTGAAGGAAGATGTCTTGACGCGAATACCGCGATTGAGCCCATCATCCCCCAGATATGCGCCCCACGGCCAAGCGGCAATGGCGATGTGTACGCCCGCGCCCTTGGGGGAAATGCCCATTTTTTCCGAGCCGTAAAATACGATCGGGCGTATATAGCCGGATTCCAATTTATTTTGTTTCACCACTTCACATTGCGCTTGCAGGATCGTCGCCTGGTCATACGGCATTTTCATTTGAAAAATATGTGCGGAATTAAATAGACGCGCAGTGTGTTCCTGCAGGCGAAAAATGGCCGTGCCTTTCGCTGTTTTATAAGCGCGCACGCCTTCAAACACGCCCATGCCATAGTGCAGTGAATGGGTTAGAACGTGTGTAGTGGCATCGCGCCAAGGGACGAGCTTGCCGTCATACCAGATTAACCCGTCGCGGTCGGACATAGACATATAGTGTGATCCCCGTTATTTTTTTGAATTTGCAATTCTAGCTTTTTCCGCACAGTTTATGAAGTCTGGAATGGAAATAAAAATGCGCTCAGCGCAGCCTATTCAAAAAGAATTTTTCCATGCCCGCAGGGCGGTGAAGATGCTGATTTCATCATGTTGTTTAATTGCGGATTGCTGTTGCACGGCTTGAATAATCGCAGGCATGGCGCAACGCAAAAAAGGGTTGGTGGATTTTTCCAGCACGATGTTGGAAGGCAGCGTAGGTTGCCCCGCAGCGCGCAATATTTGCACGCCTTGTTGTCGTTGCACAAGCTGTGCATTATCTGGCTCGCACGCTCGCGCAAAACGAATATTCGATTCGGTGTATTCGTGTCCGCAATAAACCTGCGTGTTATCTGGCAATGCGACTAATTTTTTCAATGCGTGCAGCAACTGCACGGCTGTGCCTTCAAACAATCTGCCGCAGCCGCAGCCAAAAAGTGTGTCGCCGCAGAACACGCCGCCTGCGCCCACATAGGCCACATGCCCGAGTGTATGACCGGGAATATCCAGTACACTGAATTTTATTTTTAATTCTGGAATGTTAATCACATCCCCTTCGCTCACCGCGTGATTGCCGCACGAAATTTTTTCTCGCTGCGAAAAATATACTGGCGCTGGATGTAACGCCACTAACTGACACACTCCCGCTACGTGATCGGCATGGTGGTGAGTGCATAAAACAGCCGCCAGTTTTAACTGATGTGTTTTCAGATAATCCAGCACAGGCGCAGCATCGCCTGGATCCACCACGACTGCATGATGTGCGTTGTGCAATATCCAGATGTAGTTATCTTTTAGCGCAGGTATGGGAAATATATTCAACATATCGAGTAGTGACCAATTAAATTTGTATGGATATTCGCTTAAAAAACATTTTTATTTTACCGCGCCCATATTGGATAGGTAATATGCCCGGCGAGTATGTACAGATAAATTTTTTACGGCGGTCGATTACAATGTATTGCCTGAACAGTTGCGCCATGCCCATCATGAAAAGTCCCGCAGTATTCAGTAAAAATACAGGCCGCAGAAAATCCAGTCGTCACTTTCGCCTTATTTATGGACTATTATCAATTGGCTTGGGAATTTTTCGATTCCGCTAACAGCCGCATCGGAGCACAGAAAGCATTTGTCAAAGGAAGTGGTTGAGTATATTCTGCTGAGCGGAATTGGATGCAATTCCGTGGAATTGCTGAATGCCTGCCTGCGTAAACTACCCGATTTTAAATGTCCGGCGGAGTTGTTTATGCTAGACGTTTTTGATTTTAAAATAAATCTAAAAAGGATCCCATCATGAGAAAAATTATTTATCCATCATGAGAAAAATTATTTTAGTAGTCGCGCTGGCAGCAATAGCGATTGCACCAAATGCTTCAGCAGTTCCAGGGTTCGCGCGTCAAACGGGTTTTGCATGTATCGCCTGTCACTTTCAGAGTTTCCCCGCTCTAAATGAGATGGGACGGTTTTTCAAGGCCGGCGGTTATACCATGATGGGCATTCAGCATAAATTCGAGGGAGCTGAAGGACTATCTCTACCGGAAACACTGAATGCCAGTATTGTCACAAAGATCCGTTATCAAAAATCCAATGGGGCTAAAGTTTTCGGTACGCATAGTACCAACGATGGAGAGCTACAATTTCCCGACGAATTACTCCTGATGGTAGGTGGGCGCGTCAGTGATAATATCGGCGCTCAGCTTGAGTTGAACTTGCAAAGCAAAAATTCAGATCCTGTAGTGAAGAATTTCAAAATACCGTTCATATACGATGTAAGTGGGATTAAGGCAGGGGTCATTCCTTTTACCACGGCCACACAGGGTGTGGCGTATGGATTTGAGTTGCTGAATACTGGCGCGGTGCGTGGGAGCCGAATTATGGAGGCGCGTAAGAGCTTTTCCGCGCAGCAGTATATCGGCACGGCAAGCGCGGCCGAGGGTGTTGCGGTGGTTGCCAGCAATTCCATGTTTTTCGCCAATATCAGCAAGTGGTCGCCCCGTGGTGTGGGAGCCGCCAATACGGGATCTCCAACAGCAACCTATTTCAGGCTGGCGGCTACTCCAAAAATCGGAATCTGGGATACGGGCGTAGGTGTGCAGTCTTGGAGCGGTAAGGCGACTACCCCGGCTCTGACCGCCACCGATACCAAAGCTTACGCCGTTGATGCACAGGCGCAAGGTGAGGTTGCCGATATGCCATTGGGAATCTACCTGACACATGCAAACGCCAGCGGCAGTAAAGCAGGAGTCAATCCAAACCTTTTCAATGATCAAGTAAATGCTAAGACAGCTACCACCATCGCTGGGCAATTGGGTGTGGTGCCTGGTAGAGCAACCTTGCTGATGGCCTACCGCAAAGGTGACAATGGAAAGGTTACTGGGAATAGGGATAATTCCCTGATGGTAGGAGGCACATATCTGATCGTTCAAAACGTGCAATTACAGTTAAATCATGAAAAGTATTCTGGTAGTGCGTATGACGTGGCTCCAGCTGATGGAGATCAATTAACCACGCTTATGTTGTTTGGCTCGTTCTAAAATGCGAGTCCGCAACACATGCTGATGTGCCAGCAGGGGAGGCTTCGGTCTCCCCTGTTTTTTGCGCGGAAGACAGCGTAGATTGGATACAGATCAAAAGTGGTTGGCACGGCTAGAGCGCGAAATATGTTGTGAGCCCCTCCCATGTGGAGAGATCAATTCATGAAAGGGAAGGCAACATGAAAGAAATAAACAATATAGCTTTGGCTGACCTGCCGTTACCCATTAAGTCACTCTTTACTGGTTATTTGCTGGTCATTGGTTTGGGTTTGCTCATGGCAGGAGCGCAAATCATGTTGACTCACGGCATGGCTGATGGCAAGTTTGACCTGTCTGTGGATGACATCGTGTACAGCTATCATGGCAATCGCGATGCCAAAAATGCCTCGAAGCTGGAAGCAAAACTCAATGGTTCGATGAAAGAAAATGCGCCACCTGAAGTTAGGCTGGCTATGATTAAATGGGTTCGTGCCGGAGCACCGGAAAGCGAGTGGGAGACGACAATCAGGCCGCTCGTCGTCGAGAACTGTGACGCTTGCCATGCCAACATACCCGGCCTGTCCAATATAAGTAAGAAAGAAGTCATGCTGAAACTGGCGGCAGTTGATAATGGCGCAAGCATCGCCAGCCTGACCAGGGTTTCGCATATCCATTTGTTTGGTATCGCTTTTATTTTCTTTTTCGTCGGCTGGATATTCAGTTTCGCCACCGGCTTTAGTACATTGGGAAAGTCATTGCTGATAGCCACCCCGTTCGCATTTCTGATCATCGATATCGTGTCATGGTGGCTGACCAAATTGGAGCCCGGTTTCGCGTGGCTGGTGATCATTAGCGGATTCGGCTACAGCCTGGCCTCCACCGTGATGATTTTTTCATCGCTTTATCAGATGTGGGCTACGTTATTCCGACCTAAAAAAATTGATCCTGCGTCTTTGCAATGAGTGACTGGGGGCATCGCCCACAGCATGACGCACCTGGGCGCTTGCTAGAGGCGCAAGTGCGCGCACACCGTGCCAAGATCGCCCTTGTCGTACAGCAAACTTTGCACACTATATCGCCTAAAAACTATTTACCGGCAAGCTTTGCACACGCAGCATGATTGATAGATACGCTATACTTATCACATCATTTATTTGGGGAATGCTATGAAGAAAATTGAAGCCATTATCAAACCTTTCAAGCTCGATGAGGTGCGCGAGGCTCTATCCGAGCTTGGAGTAAGCGGCCTCACCGTCACCGAAGTAAAAGGTTTTGGCCGACAAAAGGGTCATACCGAACTGTATCGCGGCGCAGAATATGTAGTTGATTTTTTACCCAAGATCAAACTGGAAGTCGTGGTCACCAGCGCAATGCTGGATAGGGCAGTTGATGCGATTGTAAAAGCTGCACATACCGGGAAAATCGGTGATGGAAAAATATTCATCACGCCTGTCGAGCACGTTATTCGCGTTCGTACGGGTGAGACTGATGAGGATGCGATCTAAAAAATCATCTACAAATCAAGCGCGAAATGGCAATTCTCTAAGAAAGGAATCATCATGATTATCGTTACTGGAGCAACAGGTCAATTAGGACATTTGGTTATCAAAGCACTGCTGAAAAAGGTTCCCGCATCCAGCATCGTTGCTGCGGTGCGAAACGTAGAGAAAGCCAAGGACCTCGCTGCATTGGGTGTGCAAGTGCGCTATGCCGATTACAATCAGCCTGCAAGCTGGGATGACGCGCTGAAAGGTGCGGCTAAGGTGTTGTTGATTTCATCCAGCGAGATCGGGCAACGTGCAAAACAGCATCGTGTGGTAATCGATGCGGCCAAACGGGCAAGCGTGAAATTGCTGGCTTATACCAGTATTCTGCATGCCGACACATCGCCCCTCGCGCTTGCAGCAGAACACAAGGAAACTGAGGCATATATTCGCGCATCTGGTGTTCCATTCGTGTTGCTGCGGCATGGCTGGTACACCGAGAATTACACAGCTGGCATCCCTGGTGTACTAGCGCAAGGTACATTGTATGGTTGTGCAGGCAATGGTCGCATTGCCTCAGCTACACGTGCCGATTATGCAGAAGCAGATGTTGCAGGACTGACCTCAGACCATCAAGCCGGAAAAGTGTACGAGCTGGCAGGGGATTCTGCCTACACGTTGGCAGAATTGGCGGCAGAAATTTCGCGTCAATCCGGCAAGAACATTGCTTACGTCAACCTGCCGGAAGCCGAATATAAAAATGTGTTGCTCAAAGTTGGATTGCCAGAGGTCTTTGCTTCATTACTATCTGACTCCGATACGGGCGTGTCCAAAAGTGGACTGTTCGACGACGGTCATCAATTAAGCAAGCTCATCGGCAGACCAACGACACCCTTGTCCATCGCAGTCAGCGCCACGATTTAAGATGAGGGCAGGCTGCGGCCTGCCATTCTTTTACAAAAACCCAGAGTGGCATTTTGCTTGTGAATTTAGGGAATCCAGATGTTTTATTTGACTGGATTCGCGCCAGCGCGGGAATGACGACTTAATAGCCAGCAATATTTTCTCGATTACTTTTTAATAACACTTTCACTGCGCCGCTGCCGCCTTCATAGGGCGGAGCTTCGCAGAATGCCAGCACTTCTGCACATTGCGTTAACCAATGGCGTGAGCGTGTTTTCAGCACACCCTCTTTGCCCTCTGTGTGCCAGCCCTTGCCGTGAATAATGCACACACAGCGAAAATTATTTGCAGTGGCCTCATGCAAAAATTGTAGCAATAATTTTTGCGCCTCGTCGCTGGTCAAGCTATGTAAATCCAGACGGTCTTGTATTTTTCCACGGCGTAGCTTACGCAATTCCATGCGCGAGATTCCTGAGCGCATGAATTCAGTCAACGTGATGTTATCCGCACCGTGATCGGACAAGTGATTTTTATGTGTGGCTTGTGCAACGCGCTGCGCAACCTGCGCCGGATGTGGCGGCAGAGCAGACACATCTGCCCGATTAGCAGGCGGTAGGGGCGTGACCTTGCCTAACGCTTGTCGAAATAATTCGGCATCGGAATCTTCCGGCTGGATAGTTTTTTTGGTCATGAAGTATCACAACTTTCTCACTGACATCTTGCGGACAACTCACTGGCGGTAAATCATGCGTGGTTAATTATTACCCCAACTTACATCTAATCGAACTCCAATTTAATCTAACTCTAATTTAAACCAGATTGCTTAAATATTTGTCCGCATCCAACGCCGCCATGCAGCCCGTTGCCGCGCTGGTCACCGCTTGGCGATACACATGATCCTGCACATCGCCTGCGGCAAACACGCCGGGGATACTGGTGGCGGTTGCATCGCCAGCATTGCCGCTGTGCGTAATGATGTAGCCATTTTCCATTTCCAATTGTCCGACAAAAATATCGGTATTAGGTTTATGTCCAATGGCAATAAACACGCCCGTTAGCACGGTCACCGTGGGTTCCGTAGTCTTAACATGCTTGGTACGTATGCTAGTCACACCAGTACTGTCACCGAGCACCTCATCCAATACGTGATGCAACATCAGGGAGATTTTTCCTTCTGCCACTTTTGCCATGAGCCTATCCACCATGATGCGTTCGGCACGGAAGGTGTCGCGTCGATGGATCAATGTGACATGGCGGGCGATGTTGGATAAATATAACGCTTCTTCAACAGCGGTATTGCCGCCGCCGACCACGGCCACGTCTTGCCCGCGATAAAAAAATCCATCGCAGGTCGCACAACCTGATACGCCCCTGCCCATAAAGGCCTCTTCGGATGGCAGCCCTAAATATTGGGCAGATGCACCCGTCGCAATAATCAACGCATCGCAGGTGTAGTGCGCGGAATCGCCTTCCAGCTTGAACAATTTCTGCTTGAGATGGGTGGTGTGTATGTGGTCATAAATTAATTTTGTATCAAACCGCTCGGCGTGCTGTTGAAAGCGCGCCATTAAATCGGGCCCTTGCACGCCCATCGCATCGGCAGGCCAATTATCCACATCGGTCGTGGTCATCAATTGCCCGCCTTGTGCCATGCCAGTTATCAGCACAGGTTTCAAATTAGCACGAGCGGCATACACTGCCGCGCTATAACCCGCAGGCCCTGAGCCTAAAATAATTAAACGATGATGTTGCGTTTTCATAAATATACTTTCAAATAAAATTAATAACGAAGTCAGAATTTAGCAGTGCGACGCCCGATTGCCAAGGTTAAAATACGCACCATGAATATCCGCGCTATTTTACCCTCTTTGCTGTTGATCTTTCTTAGTTTGGTATCCTCTACCCAGGCCGCCGACCTACCTCAAATTCCGCAATTCATTGACGAGATGGTGGCTAAGCACCAGTTTCAGCGCGATGAACTGATCGAGGCTTTTCAGCGTGCGCAGCATCGCCCAGCAATTATTAAAGCGATTACCTTACCTTCCACTACTCGACCTTGGCCTGAATATCGTGCCTCTTTTGTGAACGATAAACGCATCAATGGTGGCGTGGAATTTTGGCTCAAGCATGAAGCGGCACTACTCCGCGCCGAAAAAGAATATGGCGTGCCGCAAGAAATTATTATTGCAGTGATTGGGGTGGAAACTATTTATGGTCAGCTGGCAGGCGGGTTTCGCACACTGGATGCATTGATGACGCTGGCATTTGATTTTCCGCGTCGCGCCGATTTTTTCCGTAGTGAATTAGAAAACTATCTGCTGCTCGCACGCGAACAAGGCTGGGAGCTACTCAAAGTGCCCAGCTCGTATGCGGGTGCGATTGGCATTCCGCAATTTATGCCGAGCAACTATCGCAAAATTGCAGTAGATTTTAATGGGGATGGGAAAATTGATTTGGTGAATGACCCGGTCGATGCCATCGGCAGCGTCGCCAATTATCTCAAGCAATATGGCTGGCTGCGAGGTGAACCAGTCGCGATGTTGACTCAGCCGAGCGGGTTAGATGCTGTCGATACAGGCAACGGTTTACACAAATTCGCCGCCTCAAGCGTGGGTGCAACGCAAACGCTAGCAGCCTGGGCGCAAGCGGACGTGCGCCCGGCAACGGAGTCTCTCACGTCAGGTATCAGCATACCCAATTCAGCTTTACCGAAAAATGTGCTAGCTGAAAAATCAGCAAAACTACTGGAATTTACACTGACCGAAGGCAGCGAATCGTGGCTGGCATTCAAGAATTTTCAGGTGATTACTTTCTACAACAATAGTAATTTTTATGCGATGACCGTGCATCAACTGGCTGAGGAAATACGGGCAAAACGGGCACAAAGTCAGAGCAAATAAACCAACCATTACTCAACTTCGCCATTGCCACTGAAGCGCAACACTTCTAAAATAACCGACGTAGAGAATCCGCGTGATTGCAAAAAGCGAATTTGCTTAGCTTTTTCTTTTTGGTCTTGCGGGGGAGAAGCGAATTTCTTTTGCCACACTGAACGTGCAGCAGCGAGTTCGCCGGACTTTAATTGCGGGAGGGCGGTGTTAATCAGCTCGTCGCTGAGTCCCTTTTGGCGCAACTCGTATGCCACCCGCTGTGTGCCAAAACGAGCACTGCGAACACGCACTATTTGTTCCAACGCACGCTCATCTGATAACCAACCGCTGCCCATTAAATCATTTAGTAGCGCATCGACCTCTTCCGCCTCGGCAGCATGAGGCAGTAGTTTTTTCTGTAATTCGGCACGGCTATATTCGCGCCGCGATAGATGTTGCAGGGCGCGGTTACGCAGGGTTATTTCAGGATTCTTTGTCGGCACTCTTGCTGGCACTGGCTTTGGGGCTTATTACGCGCGTGTTTTTTTTGGTTTCTGGTTCTGTGGTCGGGGCATGTTTCGCTGCTACGCCCACTGCTTCGCGAATTTTATTTTCTATTTCTGCCGACACTTCAGGATGCTCTTTTAGATATTCCCGCGCATTATCTTTGCCCTGCCCGATTTTTTCACCCTTGTAGGCATACCAGGCACCAGCCTTTTCAACGAATTTATGCAGCACGCCCAGCTCGACAATTTCACCTTCGCGCGAGATACCTTCGCCATACAAAATATCAAACTCAGCTTGCTTGAAAGGAGGTGCCACTTTGTTCTTGACCACTTTCACTCGTGTCTCCGAACCGATCACTTCATCGCCTTTTTTAATCGAGCCCGTGCGTCGTATATCCAAACGAACTGAGGCGTAAAACTTAAGCGCATTACCGCCTGTGGTGGTTTCCGGGCTACCGAACATTACGCCAATTTTCATGCGAATCTGGTTAATAAAAATCACCATGGTGTTCGAGCGTTTGATATTTGCGGTGAGTTTACGCAATGCTTGCGACATTAAACGCGCATGTAAACCCATTTGTGCGTCGCCCATTTCGCCTTCAATTTCCGCCCTTGGTGTCAGTGCTGCAACCGAGTCTACAATCACCACATCCACCGCCGCCGAGCGCACCAGCATGTCTACAATTTCCAGTGCTTGCTCGCCGTTGTCCGGTTGCGAAATTAATAAATCTGTCACATTCACGCCTAGCTTCTGTGCGTATTGCGGGTCAAGCGCGTGTTCCGCATCAATAAACGCTGCCGTGCCACCAATTTTTTGCATCTCGGCGATTACTTGCAAGGTCAGCGTGGTTTTACCGGAAGACTCCGGGCCATAAATTTCAATCACGCGCCCGCGTGGCAAACCGCCCACACCCAGCGCAATATCTAAACCTAGCGAACCAGTAGAAACCACCTCAATGTCGCGCGCAATTTCCTGCTCGCCCATACGCATGATGGAGCCTTTGCCGAACTGCTTTTCTATCTGGCTTAACGCAGCAGCAAGTGCTTTACTTTTATTTTCATCCATTGGAATTCCCCTTAAAAATAACGCGTAATTATTGCACACAACCTGTATTCCATGCTTGCCTCGAAAATTAAGCTTGGCGAACTTCAGTTATTAGCTAGTTCCCATCCAGAAACATAACAAATTGATTTTATTTAACAAAAGCTGATTATTTGAGTGGAAAAGCCTAGCGGAAATGCGTATGATTGCAGTCAAACCATTGATTACAAACAAACAACACAACCGCTAGGGTATCCAAAATGCGCG
>CANJMS010000046.1 GCA_947475825.1 Nitrosomonadales bacterium | reverse complement strand
TATACCGACAAAAAATCAGGATTGCAAGGGAATGATTAGGAACGTATAGGCAAAGAAAAACCCGCTAAAGCTATACGCAGTGCGGGTTGTGAGGATGCTTTAGGAACACTTAAAACTAATAATTGGTGGAGGCGGCGGGAATTGAACCCGCGTCCGCAAGTACTCTACAGGCAGTTCTACATACTTAGTCTAGTTATTTAATTTTATCCGGCAATCGCCAACCGACAGGCTGCTACTGAACGAGTTACCTATATTTAATGCTATGCAAAGTAACCCTGCATAACACGATTCCGTGTAAATGACCTCACTCATCGCGGCCTTACGGCCTTGAGCCCCTCCACGGACAGCAGGGTGTGAGGTCTAACCGACTAAGCGGCTAAAGCGTAACGTTCGTCGTTTGCGACTATTTTTTTCCAGCTGATTTACGAGGTTGCGGGTCCTCGGTATGCCCTACACTGCTTTGCCACCCACGTCGAAGCCAGGTCGCCCCCGGTTCGGCTTGCTACTAAAAATGCTATTCTGGAGCAAACAAACTATTGCTAACAGGCTGCGATTGTACCAGCTTGTGAATACGAAATGCACGAGAAGTTCCATATGCATGCAGTTCAACAGCCGGGCTTGTCCCAACACGAATTTCATTATGTCTTTCCTGATTTGTGTCAGTACGATTGACCATTTAAGTTTTCACAGGTAGCATTCCGGCCTTCTTTAAGTTTGAAATATTATTCCAGATGCGCCGTAAGTTGATTGTTGGAAATTGGAAGATGGTGGGTGGGCTGGCGCAAAATGAGTCATTGTTAACGGCAGTGGCTAGTGGGACGGCGAATCTGTCGATTGATTGCGCGATATGCGTACCTTTCCCTTATCTTCACCAAACTCAACAATTGCTCCGCAGTACTTTAGTAGCCTGGGGCGCACAAGATGTACACCAGTTAGAAAAAGGAGCTTTTACGGGTGAGGTGGCAGCATCCATGTTGTGTGATTTTGGTTGTCGCTATGTAATTGTCGGGCATTCTGAGCGGCGGTCGATTTATGGTGAAAATAGTCAGTTGGTGGCAGAGAAATTTGTAGCAGCACAACAGTCAGGATTAATTCCGATATTGTGTGTAGGTGAAACATTGGCCCAGCGTGAGTCGGGTGAAACTGAAGCGGTTGTGGCCAAGCAAATTGATACAGTTATTGAGTTGGCAGGGGTGCAGGCTTTGCGTAATGCGGTGTTTGCGTATGAACCAGTTTGGGCCATAGGCACTGGTAGGACGGCATCCCCAGGACAGGCGCAGTCGGTACATCATTTTATACGGCAGCGCATAGCAAAATTGGACGCAAAAATCGCGCAAGAGTTACGGATTCTTTATGGTGGCAGCGTCAAGGCGACGAACGCATCTGAATTGTTCGGTATGCCAGATATTGACGGTGGCTTGATTGGTGGCGCGTCATTAGTTGCAGAAGAATTTTTGGGTATTTGCAAGGCAGGAGCAGGCTAGTTTAAAGAGATTGTAAAATCTGGTTAAAGAGATTGTAAAATCTGGTTAAAGAGATTGTAAAATCTGGTTAAAGAGATTGTATAAAGCTTGGTTAATGTAAAGTTTGGTCAAATGGATTGGCAGCTTGATGCGGCATGTTGGTATCGATCAAGATTAATTTTGGGTGGGGAAGTCTGTGGAAACTGTTGTTTGGGGAATACATGTAGTTGCAGCAGCAGTGCTGATAGGCCTAGTGCTGATGCAGCACGGTAAGGGCGCGGATATGGGCGCAGCGTTCGGCACTGGTTCGGCGGGTGGCGTGTTTGGCTCGGGTGGGTCGGCTAATTTCTTGAGCCGTAGCACGGCTGTAGTCGCAACGGTGCTTTTTATTACCAGCTTGTCGCTGACTTATTTGTATGCCAATCCTTCGCAGCAACGGGGGGTTATGGATCGGCAGGTAATCCCCCCCCTTGAATCTGCGCCTATTTCGGCAAGTCCAGCAAGCCCAGCAAGCCCAGGTAATTCGGTTGGCAGCGAAGTTCCTGGATCAAAATCCAAAGAAATACCCAAATGAAAGTGGCACGGTAATTTACTTAAAGCCGATGTGGTGAAATTGGTAGACACGCTAGCTTGAGGGGCTAGTGGCGAGAGCCGTAGCAGTTCGAGTCTGCTCATCGGCACCAGATTTTAATGTGTATAATTATTGTCGTGCGGTTACGCACCAAGTGAATGGGAGGCTTGCAGATGTTGGAAAATTATTTTCCTGTTCTGTTGTTCATTATCGTGGCAACGGTGGTTGGTGCAGCACCGCTTTTCATAAGTCGGCTGGTTGCCCCTCATCGCCCGTATGATGCTAAGCTGGCACCGTATGAGTGTGGTTTCGAGGCATTTGAAGATGCGCGTATGAAATTTGACGTACGTTATTATCTGGTTGCAATTCTGTTTATTCTGTTTGATTTGGAAATTGCATTTCTATTTCCGTGGGCGGTGGCACTCAAGGAAATTGGCTTGTTCGGATTTATTTCAATGATGATCTTTTTGTTTATCCTCATCATTGGGTTTATTTATGAATGGAAGAAGGGAGCCTTGGAATGGGATTAGAAGGAGTTCTCGAAAAAGGCATTGTCACCACAACTGCGGATGTGTTGATTAACTATGCACGCACTGGATCGATGTGGCCGATGACTTTTGGTTTGGCCTGTTGCGCGGTGGAAATGATGCATGCAGGTGCCTCGCGTTACGATTTAGATCGATTCGGCGTGGTGTTTAGACCCAGCCCGCGTCAATCAGATGTTATGGTCGTAGCGGGAACGCTGTGTAATAAAATGGCACCCGCACTACGCAAGGTATACGACCAAATGACCGAGCCGCGCTGGGTCATCTCTATGGGTTCCTGCGCCAATGGTGGCGGTTATTACCATTACTCTTATTCTGTAGTGCGTGGCTGTGATCGCATCGTGCCAGTCGATGTGTATGTGCCCGGTTGCCCCCCAACTGCAGAAGCTTTACTGTACGGCATTATCCAATTGCAAAACAAAGTGAAGCGGACTAATACAATTGCGCGTTAAGGCACAATTGCACGTTAAGGAACGAAATGGCTGCTGATTTAAATATGTTAACTACCCAATTAAACGAGGCATTCGTTGATAAAGTAGTTGGTTTGGATAATAAGTTAGGTGAGCTGACGATGGTTGTGCGTGCCGCCGACCTTATATCTATATTTATGCATTTGCGTGATGCCCCTCATTTTCATTTTGAACAATTGATTGATTTGTGCGGTGTGGATTACTCTACTTACGGTAGTGATTTGAACATCGGTGGAGCATATTACAAATCCGCAGAGGCGAAATCTCTTTATCCAGCACGCTTTGCGGTGGTCTACCACATGTTGTCAGTAAAAAATAATATGCGTTTACGGGTCAGAGTTTTTGTAGAAGATGATGTGATGCCGATGCTGAATTCCGTGGTCGATATTTGGCGTAGCGCGAACTGGTTTGAGCGGGAAGCGTTTGATCTGTACGGCATTATTTTTAGTGGACATCCTGATCTGCGGCGCTTGTTGACTGATTATGGTTTTGTTGGCAGCCCGTTCCGCAAAGACTTCCCGTTGTCTGGACATGTTGAAATGCGTTATGATCCCGAGCAAAAGCGCGTGATCTATCAGCCTGTAACGGTGGAGCCACGGCAATTGGTGCCACGAATTATTCGCGAAGAGCACTACGGGCACATGAAATGAGTGTAAGTGTTTTGAATTACTCCCCCTTTAGTTTGAGTTTTGACCGTCTTGCGGACACAACTTATTTAAATAATTTAGTCCGCGCTGAGTGCTTTTCGACATGTCTGAAATAAAAAATTACTTCATGAATTTTAGCTCCGACCGCTCTGCGGGCTTAACTTGCTCTGTGAGATTGCGAGGTTCTGTGGAACGTGTGCGCTTGAGCAAGTTAGTCTGCACTGAAATTCTGGGTTGCGAGTATGTCTGAGATAAAAAATTACACTATGAATTTTGGGCCTCAACACCCATCCGCACACGGTGTTTTACGTCTGGTGCTAGAGTTGGATGGCGAGGTAATCGAGCGTGCAGACCCGCATATTGGCCTATTACATCGCGCCACGGAAAAGCTGGCCGAACATAAAACGTATCTACAATCACTGCCCTACATGGACAGGCTCGACTACGTTTCCATGATGAGTAACGAGCACGCTTATGTCATGGCGATCGAGAAGCTGGTTGGTCTCGAGGTTCCGTTGCGTGCGCAGTATATTCGCGTGATGTTTGATGAAATTACCCGCGCAATGAATCATCTGTTGTGGTTGGGCGCACATGCGCTGGACATCGGCGCGATGACGGTGTTTTTGTTCTGCTTCCGCGAGCGTGAAGACTTGATGGACGTATATGAGGCCGTTTCAGGCGCGCGCATGCATGCAGCTTATTACCGTCCTGGTGGTGTGTACCGGGATTTACCTGACACTATGCCGCAATATCAGGCTTCTAAAATTCATAACGCTAAAGCTGTGAAGCGTATGAATGAGAACCGCGAGGGCTCCGTTCTTGATTTTATCGAAGATTTTACTAAACGCTTCCCCGGCTTTATTGACGAATATGAAACGCTGCTAACCGACAATCGCATCTGGAAGCAACGCACGGTGGGCATCGGTGTAGTGTCACCCGAAGATGCGTTGGCAATGGGTTTTACCGGCCCGATGTTGCGCGGCTCGGGCGTGCTGTGGGATCTGCGCAAGCATCAGCCATATGAAGTGTATGACCGTCTGGATTTTGATATACCGGTTGGTGTCGAGGGCGATTGCTATGACCGCTATCTGGTGCGCGTGGAAGAAATGCGTCAGGCCAACCGTATCATCGCGCAGTGCGTGAATTGGCTGCGTAAAAATCCCGGTCCGGTCATCATTGATAACTTCAAAATTGCGCCGCCTAAGCGTGAGTCGATGAAGCAAAATATGGAGGAGCTGATTCATCACTTCAAGCTATTTACCGAAGGTATGCATGTACCAGAAGGCGAAGCTTATGCAGCAGTCGAGCATCCCAAAGGGGAGTTCGGCATTTATTTGATTTCAGATGGGGCGAATAAGCCCTATCGCATGAAAATTCGCGCCCCGGGCTTTCCGCATATTGCAGGGTTGGATGAGATGGTGCGCGGCCACATGATCGCTGACGTGGTCGCAATTATTGGTACACAAGACATCGTTTTTGGAGAGGTTGACCGTTAAAATGTTATCCGAACAAATTCAGGCCAAAATTAATCGCGAAGTAAAAAAATATCCTGCCAATCAAAAGCAATCTGCTGTGATGTCAGCGTTGCGGTTTGTGCAGGACGAAAAAGGTTGGATTAGCAATGATGATATGGCTGACGTGGCGGACTATTTGTCCATGCCGCAGATGTCGGTCTATGAGGTAGCTACTTTTTATAATATGTACAATCTTAAACCGATGGGTCGCCACACTCTGACGGTATGCACCAATCTCTCCTGCCAATTGGTGGGTTCGGATGACATCATGCATCACATAAAAAACAAGCTGGGCATAGAAGCCGGCGAAGTGACTGCAGATGGTAAATTTGGTTTGCGTGCAGGTGAGTGTCAAAACGTGTGTGATGAAGCACCAGTGCTGATGGTGAATAATAAGAAAACTTGCGGGCGTTTGACCACCGCGAAACTCGATCAATTACTGCTGGAGCTGAATAAGTAATGGGCGCGCCTATCCTTCTCAATACCATGCAATTTGAAAAGCCGTGGACGCTGGCGAATTATTTAAGCGTGGGCGGCTATCAGGCTTTGCGAAAAATTCTGGCCGAAAAAATGTCCCCCGATGCCATCATCGCGGAAGTGAAAGCCTCCGGTTTGCGTGGTCGCGGCGGTGCGGGATTTCCGACCGGCTTAAAGTGGAGCTTCATGCCACGCAACTATCAGGGCGACAAATATCTGGTTTGCAATTCGGACGAGGGGGAGCCAGGCACGTTTAAGGATCGAGATCTTCTGAGTTTCAACCCGCATATTGTGATCGAGGGCATGGCTATAGCGGCGTACGCCATGGGCGTTAAGGTGGGTTATAACTACGTGCATGGCGAGATTTTTGAATCTTATGCGCGCATGGAAGCAGCCTGTGATGAAGCGCGTGCGGCGGGCTATTTAGGTGACAAGATATTAGGCAGCGACTTCAATTTCGATTTACATAACCACTTGGGCTATGGCGCATATATTTGTGGTGAAGAGACAGCGCTGCTCGAATCACTGGAAGGTAAAAAAGGTCAGCCGCGCTTTAAGCCGCCGTTCCCCGCCAGCTTCGGCTTGTATGGCAAGCCCACCACGATCAACAATACTGAAACCTTCGCCAGCATTCCTTACATCATCAATAACGGCGGGCAGAAATTTTTAGAGTTGGGCAAGCCTAACAATGGCGGCATCAAACTATTTTCCATTTCCGGTCATGTCAACAATCCAGGTAATTTTGAAGTGCCGCTCGGCACGCCATTCAAAAAACTCCTGGAAATGGCGGGCGGAATGCGCGGTGGACGCAAGTTGAAAGCCTGCATTCCAGGCGGCTCTTCCATGCCCGTATTAACTGGCGAGATTATGATGGATCTGGACATGGATTATGACTCAGTGATTAAGGCCGGATCGATGTTGGGTACAGGCGCGATCATTGTGATGGACGATACCACTTGTATGGTGCGCGCATTGGAGCGCTTGTCTTATTTTTATTTTGAAGAGTCGTGCGGGCAATGCACGCCGTGCCGCGAGGGTACGGGCTGGCTGTATCGCATCGTGCATCGAATTGAAACGGGGCAGGGACGACCAGAAGATTTGGATTTATTGCTGGATTTATGCGAGAACATTGCGGGTCGCACCATTTGCGCGTTGGGTGATGCAGCGGCATGGCCAGTGCAGGGATTTCTCAAACATTTCCGTAGCGAATTTGAATATCACATCGAACATAAGCGTTGTCTAGTTTAAGAAAAATCGGGTTTAAATAGAATAGTCGGCGTTAAAGGTGAGTAATGATAAATCTTGAAATTGACGGCAAAAATATTGCGGTAGAAAGCGGCACTTCGGTGATCGAAGCGGCCAACCGTCTGGGCATTTATGTCCCGCATTTTTGTTATCACAAAAAATTATCTATTGCGGCTAACTGCCGCATGTGTCTGGTGCAAATTGAGAAAGCACCCAAGCCTTTACCCGCCTGTGCCACGCCCGTTGCCGAGGGGATGAAAGTTCAGACCGTATCGGCGCAGGCCGTAAAAGCGCAAAAAGGCGTAATGGAGTTTTTACTGATTAATCATCCGCTCGACTGTCCGATATGCGATCAAGGCGGTGAGTGCGAATTGCAGGATCTGGCTGTGGGCTATGGCGGCAGCGCATCGCGCTATCAGGAAGAAAAACGCATGGTCATGGCCAAAGACATTGGCCCTTTGGTGGCAGCTGAAGAAATGAGTCGCTGCATCAACTGCACACGTTGCGTGCGTTTCGGCATTGAAATTGGCGGCGAGATGGAGTTAGGACAGGCATTCCGTGGCGAACATGCCGAAATTATGAGCTTTCTGTCCGGTACGGTGGATTCGGAATTATCCGGCAATATGATCGACCTGTGTCCAGTGGGTGCACTGACCAGCAAACCTTTCCGCTACAGCGCCAGAACATGGGAATTATCACGGCGCAAGTCAGTGAGTCCGCATGATGGCTTGGGTTCCAACCTCACCATACAGGTTAAAAATAATCGCGTGATGCGCGTCTTGCCAAGCGAGAACGAGGCAATCAATGAATGCTGGTTGTCAGATAAAGATCGCTTCAGCTACGATGGGCTGAACTCTACAGATCGTTTAACCAAGCCCATGCTCAAGCAGGACGGGCAGTGGATAGAAGTGGAATGGCAAGCTGCACTGGAATATGTAGCCAATGGCCTGCGTCAAATCAAATCAGAGTCGGGTGCAGAGCACATCGCCGCGCTTGCAACACCGCACTCCACCTTGGAAGAGCTTTATCTATTACAGAAACTGGTGCGCGGCTTAGGCAGCAATAATGTGGATTTCCGTTTGCGCCAATCCGACTTCAGCGCAGATGACAAGCAAGCAGGTGCGCCTTGGCTGGGCATGGCAGTAGCGGATATGAACAAATGTGATCGCTTTTTATTGGTAGGTAGCTTCTTACGTAAAGATCAACCCCTGCTGGCTGCGCGTGTGCGACACGCGATTAAAAAAGGCGCGCAATTGAATGTGTTACATGCCGTTGACGATGATTTACTGATGGCAGTGGCGAATAAATCTATTGTTGCGCCAACTGATATGGTAACGGTGCTGGCGCAGATATTGCAGACTCTGACACAGGTCAAACAAGCCAATCCCGCCGCCGCGCCTGCGAGTCCTGCAGCTAAAATTGCAGCGAGTTTAGCCAGTGGCGAACGTGTCGCAATCCTATTGGGAAATTTTGCACAGCAACATCCACAGGCTGCACAATTGCATTCCTTAGCGCAACAAATCGCCACCTTGTGCGGCGGTAAGTTTGGATTTTTAGGCGAAGCTGCCAATAGTGTAGGCGGCTATTTAGCGCAGGCCGTTCCTCATTTATCGGCAAGTAAAGCCTCTTCAGCCAAGCTGGGAATGAATGCTGCAACGATGTTGGCATCACCCCGCAAAGCTTATATTTTGCTAAATGTAGAAGCTGATCTAGACACGCATAATCCGCAGCAAGCTATGGCGGCCATGCGCGCCGCAGATATGGTGGTTGCCCTTAGCGCATACAAACACAATGCGCTGGATTATGCCGATGTGCTATTGCCCATCGCGCCGTTTACAGAAACTTCCGGCACTTTCATCAGCACCGAAGGGCGTGTACAAAGTTTTAAAGGAGTCGTGCAGCCATTGGGTGAAGCGCGACCAGCTTGGAAAATATTGCGCGTATGGGGTAATCTTCTGGAGATTCCCGGATTCGACCAGGATAGCAGCGAAGCCGTGCGTGATGAGGCGTTGGCAGGAGTAGACATTGCGAGCAAGCTGAACAATGCTGGGTTAAGCATTACACCCGCAAGGAGTACGCCGGTGGGTGCCCCGCTGTTGCACAGCGACCCTTCCGCTGCACCCGTAACAGCGGCTATCCCACAAGGGGGCAATGTCCAAACTGGTTTGCAGCGTGTCAGCGATGTACCGATTTATGCCGCCGACGCGGTTGTACGCCGCTCTGCGCCGCTACAAGCTACAGCAGATGCCGCTGAACCAATGGTGATGATGCATGGCGAAGAATTTTCCAAGCTGGGTATGAAGACGGGTGATCAAGTTAAGGTCAGTCAAGGTCAAGGTAGCATTCGACTCACCGCACGCGCAGATAATAAATTGCCGAAGGGTGTGGTGCGACTGGCTGCAGGCCATGCGGCAACAGCAAAATTGGGTGCGATGTTTGGAACGGTGACGGTGGAGCGCGCATGACAGAACTGCTACAAACAGTGCATGAATTAGGCAACGGCTATTTGGGCGTGCTGTGGCTGCCAATCTGGACGCTGGTAAAAATCCTGGTTATCGTATTACCCATATTTGGCAGTGTCGCCTATATTACTTTGGCAGAGCGCAAAGTGATCGGCTATGTGCAGGCGCGTATCGGCCCTAATCGCGTCGGCTATTTTGGTTTGTTGCAACCCTTGGCAGATGGTATCAAATTACTGCTCAAGGAAATTATTATTCCAACAGGCTCCAATAAATTTCTATTTATTGCCGCCCCGGTTTTAGCTTTAGTGCCAGCTTTGGTGGCGTGGGCGGTGGTACCAATTTTTGACGGGATTGTTTTAGCCGACGTGAATGCGGCCTTGTTATACATTTTGGCCATGACTTCGCTGGGCGTGTACGGTGTGATTATTGCGGGCTGGGCATCCAATTCTAAATATGCATTTTTGGGATCATTACGTTCGGCGGCACAAATTGTGTCATATGAAATCCCCATGGGATTCGCGCTGGTGTGCGTGCTGATGGTTTCCGGCAGCATGAACCTGGGCGACATTGTGCATGGACAACAAAGCGAAATGGGTATGCTGGGCTGGTATTTCATTCCGCTGTTCCCGATGTTGATTGTTTATTTTATTGCAGGCGTCGCTGAAACCAACCGTTCTCCTTTTGATACGGTTGAGGGTGAATCTGAAATTGTTGCGGGTTTCCACGTCGAATATGCAGGCATGGGATTCGGCGTATTCATGTTGGCCGAATACGCCAATATGATCTTGATTGCAGCACTCACTGCGCTGTTGTTTCTGGGCGGCTGGCTCAATCCATTTCATGGCTTGCCACTGTTAGGTGAATTGACCGATCACATCCCCGGTATTTTTTGGATGCTCGGTAAAATGTCTTTTATACTTTTTCTCTTTCTGTGGTTTCGCGCAACATTCCCGCGTTATCGTTACGACCAATTGATGCGCCTGGGTTGGAAAATATTGATTCCTATTACGCTCGTTTGGTTAGTGGTGGTAGGCGTATGGATGCAAACCCCCTATTGGCTGTGGTAAAAGAATAATGGAAAAAATGATAGTTTTTTTTAAATCCTTTTTGCTGATTGAGTTACTCAAAGGCATGGCCTTGACTGGGCGCTATTTATTCTCACGCAAAATTACGGTGCAATTCCCCGAGGAAAAAACACCGCAGGGATATCGTTTTCGTGGCTTACACGCCTTACGTCGTTATGAAAATGGTGAAGAACGCTGCATCGGTTGCAAGTTGTGCGAGGCGGTCTGCCCCGCGTTAGCCATCGCGATTGAATCCGAAGAACGTCTTGACGGTACACGGCGCACGACACGGTATGACATCGACATGACCTTGTGCATTTTCTGCGGCTTATGCGAAGAGTCCTGCCCGGTTGATGCGATTGTAGAAACGCGCGTTTTTGAATACCACGGTGAGAAACGTGGCGATTTGTATTACACCAAACCCATGTTGCTGGCAATGGGCGACAAACATGAAAAGCAGATTGCCCGCGACAAAGCGGCAGATGCGAAGTACAGGTAAGCACTTTAGGGCATGAGTATGAGTTTCGATACATTGGTTTTTTATATGTTTGCAGCTGTGGCGGTATTGTCTGCAATATCGGTCATCACGGTGCGCAATCCGGTGCATGCCGCGCTGTTTCTAGTGCTGGCATTTGTCAGCTCGGCAGGTATCTGGCTGTTGCTGGAAGCAGAGTTTTTAGCCATCACTCTAGTGCTGGTTTATGTCGGTGCGGTCATGGTGTTATTTTTGTTTGTGGTGATGATGTTGGATATCAACATCGCCAAGCTGCGCGAAGGCTTCTGGCGCTGGTTTCCATTCGGTGTGACCTTGGCCATAGTAATGGTCATACAAATGGTCGCCGTGGTGGGTAATCGCCCAGCGATGGAAACGGGCGTGGCGATCACCAAACATGCGGCCAATCATAGCAACACTAAAGAATTGGGACGTGTAATTTACACCGATTATGTGTATCCGTTTGAGTTGGCGGCGATTGTGCTTTTGGTGGCCATCATTGCGGCGATTGCGCTGACCCTGCGGCATCGCAAGGATGCAAAATCGCAAGACGTAGCACAGCAGGTCATGGTGAAAAAAGCAGATCGCATCCGCGTCATCCCCATGCCGTCTGGTTATCAAGAAGTGTCAGGCTACAAAGAAGCATCTGGGCAAGAAAAAACATAAAGCAGCCAGACAGCATTATGGAGTGCTGGAAGATTTCGGTTGTACTGGTGATTGAATCATAAAGAATGCATCAAAAAAAGGATGAGACATGCTGAGTTTGAGTTTGGCGCATTATCTGGTTTTCGGGGCGATTTTGTTTGCGATTGGTGTAGTCGGGATATTCCTCAATCGTAAAAATATAATTGTATTGCTGATGTCCATCGAACTGATGTTATTGGCGGTTAACACCAACTTTATCGCATTCTCGCGCTATCTTGATGATTTGGCTGGGCAGGTATTTGTATTTTTTATATTGACAGTCGCTGCCGCAGAAGCCGCAATTGGCCTGGCGATTCTGATCGTGCTGTTCCGCAATCTGCGCACTATTAACGTGGATGATATTGGTAGCTTGAAAGGTTAATCGTGCAATGAGTAATATGCAAAATCTCTACTTGCTGGTTCCACTTGCGCCATTGCTGGGCGCAATTCTCGCCGGACTGCTCGGCCATGTGCTGGGTCGCGCTTGGACACATCGCATCACCATTCTTATGGTGTTTGTGTCATTTGTTGCATCGGTGTTAATTTTTCAAGACGTCATGGCCGGAAATACTTTTAATGGTACGGTCTATACTTGGCTGACCACAACCGATGCACGGCTTGAAGTCGGCTTCATGATCGATCGATTGACGGTTCTGATGATGCTGGTGGTGACCTTCGTCTCACTGATGGTACACATTTTTACCATCGGTTACATGAAAGACGATGCCGGATATCAGCGTTTTTTCAGCTACATTGCGCTGTTTACTTTTTCCATGTTGATGTTGGTTATGTCCAACAATTTTCTGCAATTGTTTTTTGCGTGGGAAGCGGTTGGGCTGGTTTCCTATTTGCTAATTGGCTTCTGGTATACGCGCCCCACCGCGATTTACGCCAATCTCAAAGCCTTCCTGGTTAACCGTGTGGGCGACTTTGGATTTCTACTAGGCATAGGTTTAGTGTTTATGGTGTTCGGCACCCTGGATTATCAAACAGTATTTAACAATGCTGCCAGCCATGCCAAGGATATGGCACCAATCGCAGGGGTGTCGTGGAATTTAATGAGTGCGATTTGCATACTCTTGTTTATTGGCGCAATGGGTAAATCAGCACAGTTTCCATTGCATGTGTGGTTGCCGGATTCTATGGAAGGCCCCACGCCAATCTCTGCATTAATCCACGCGGCTACTATGGTGACGGCAGGTATTTTTATGGTGGCGCGCATGTCGCCGATGTTTGAATTATCAGAAACCGCACTTTCATTTGTGATGGTTATAGGCGCGATTACCGCTCTGTTCATGGGGTTTTTGGGGATCATTCAAACTGACATCAAGCGCGTGATTGCCTATTCCACCCTGTCGCAACTCGGCTATATGACCGTAGCACTGGGCGCTTCTGCTTACTCGGTGGCGATCTTCCACTTGATGACCCATGCCTTCTTCAAAGCGCTGCTGTTCCTTGCGGCTGGTTCAGTAATTATCGCCATGCATCACGTGCAGGACATACGCCAGATGGGTGGCTTGCGCAAATACATGCCGATTACCTGGATCACATTTTTGATCGGCTCGCTTGCTTTGATCGGCACGCCATTTTTATCAGGCTTCTATTCCAAGGAAAGCATCATTGAAGCGGTTTATCTATCGCAGCTGCCAGGCGCGGGCTTCGCTTACTTTGCGGTAGTGGCGGGCGTTTTTGTCACTGCTTTCTATTCATTCCGTTTGTACTTTCTGGTGTTTCATGGTGCGGAACGGTTTGGCAAAAAACACTCACAGCATGAACATCATCAGGACGATCACGCTGCCGCAGCAGGCGCACACGACCATCTTCAGGGATTGGCTCCCGGAGAAAAACCGCATGAAACATCGTGGGTGGTGACGCTCCCATTGATTTTGCTAGCGATCCCTTCTGTAGGAATTGGCGCACTGGTTTTTGATCAGTTATTACATTTAGGATATTTTGGCGATTCTATTTATGTAGCTGAGGCACATCAGCTTCAGGTGCTAGCCAACATTTTGCACCATGAAATTATCGAGCATCCCATGCGCATGGCCTTACATGCATTCGGTACGCTACCCTTCTGGCTGGCAGTGGCGGGCGTGTTTACTGCTTGGCTCTTTTATATGAAGCGTCCTGATATTCCACAAATGCTCAAGCACCGCTTCGAATTTCTATATACCGTACTGGATAATAAATATTATTTCGATCGCTTTAATGACTGGTTTTTTGCGGGTGGCACACGCGGGCTCAGTCGTTTTTTGTGGAAATTTGGCGATATAAAACTGATAGACGGCCTCATGGTGAATGGCACGGCACGTTTGGTTGGCGTGTTCTCTGGAGTGATGCGTAACATGCAGACGGGGTACATTTACCATTACGCATTTTCTATGATTATCGGTGTATTCCTACTGCTGACCATACGGCATTGGTTTGAATGAAGCAGGTCAAAATATTTTGATCACAATATATTCGGATGAATAACAGCATGATTCTTGGATTTTCTTTATTAAGTGTTGCGATCTGGTTGCCCATCCTTTTTGGGGTGCTGATTATGGCGACGGGTGGCGATCGCAATGCACCGCTTGCCAGAGTTCTGGCATTGCTGGGCGCAATTCTCGGCTTTATCGTGACCATCCCGTTATTTACTGGTTTCGATAAGACCACCAGCGCCATGCAGTTCGTCGAAATACACGACTGGATTACCCGTTATAACATTCACTATCACCTCGGCGTAGATGGCATATCAGTGCTGTTTATTCTGCTCAATAGCTTTTTCACCCCCTTGGTTGTAATAGCGAGTTGGAAGGTTATAGAGAAGCGCGTAGCACAATACATGGCTGCATTCTTGATGATGTCAGGATTGATAAATGGCGTGTTTGCTTCGCTGGATGCGGTTCTGTTTTACGTATTCTGGGAGGCGATGCTGATCCCGATGTTTATTATTATCGGGGTGTGGGGCGGCGCAAACCGCGTGTATGCCGCCGTGAAGTTTTTTCTGTATACCCTGCTTGGATCGCTGCTGATGCTGGTCGCCTTGCTCTATCTTTACAACCAGTCCGGCGGCAGCTTTTCGATTCTGGACTACCATCAGGTCGCTATCCCACTCACCGCGCAGATTCTGATTTTCATCGCGTTCTTCATGGCCTTTGCTGTCAAGGTGCCGATGTTTCCGGTGCATACCTGGCTGCCGGACGCACACGTTGAAGCGCCCACTGGTGGTTCAATCATATTAGCGGCGATCATGCTGAAGGTCGGGGCATACGGCTTTATTCGTTTCTCCATGCCTATCGTGCCCGATGCGAGCCGTGAATTAGCTGGTGTCATAATCGCACTGTCGCTGATTGCCGTGGTATATATCGCGCTGGTAGCTTTGGTACAAACCGACATGAAAAAACTGGTGGCGTACTCCTCAGTTTCACACATGGGATTCGTGACGCTGGGTTTGTTTATTTTTAACTCGTATGGGGTAGAGGGCGCATTGTTGCAAATGATTTCGCATGGCTTTGTGTCCGGCGCACTCTTTTTATGTATCGGTGTGATGTATGACCGTATGCACTCACGCAACATTGCGGATTATGGCGGAGTCGCCAACAAGATGCCGGTATTCGCCGCATTCTTTGTACTCTTCGCGATGGCTAACGTAGGTTTGCCCGGCACCAGCGGGTTCGTCGGCGAATTCATGGTCATCATGGGGGCAGTCAAGGTCAATTTCTGGTACGCGCTGTTAGCCGCCAGCACGCTTGTTTTTGGCGCGGCTTATACCTTGTGGATGGTCAAGCGGGTGATTTTTGGCGCAGTTACCAATCAGCATGTTGAACAATTAACCGATATAAATGGGCGGGAAATATTAGTGTGCTCTATCTTGGCAGCGGCTGTATTAGGGATGGGGTTGTATCCCCTGCCGTTCAGCGAAGTGATGCACGTATCCGTGAGTGACTTGCTCGTGCATATGGCACGACCCAAGCTTTAATGAGGAATCTATGGATTATCTAGCCACCCTGTCCCCGCTCTATGCAGAAATATTTCTGCTGGTGATGGCGTGCACTATTTTGATTGTGGACTTATTCGTCACCAGTCTAGGCAAAACGCCAACCTATTTGCTGGTGCAGATCACCCTGTTTGGTTGCGCCTTTCTGACGGTATCTACCTACCAGCCAGGCATCGTGCATTTGTTCAATAATATGTTTGTGGATGACCTGATGTCAGATGTGCTTAAGCTGTTAAGCTATTTGTCCATGTCGATGGTGTTGGTGTATTCACGCACTTATCTGATGGTGCGCGGCCTGTTTACTGGCGAGTTCATGGTGTTATTGTTATTCAGCTTGTTGGGCATGATGGTGATGATTTCCGCCAGCCACTTCCTGAGTTTATATATGGGCTTGGAATTATTGGCGTTGAGCTTGTACGCAATGGTGGCATTACAACGCGATTCTGCTATCAGCACCGAAGCGGCCATGAAATATTTTATATTGGGTGCGTTGGCCTCTGGATTATTGCTGTATGGAATATCTATGTTGTATGGCGCAACGGGTACGTTAGAGGTGAATGCAGTCTCGGACGTTATTGCGCGCGGTGCAGCGGATAAAAACTTATTGGTATTTGGACTGGTATTTGTGGTGGCAGGGTTGGCTTTCAAGCTAGGCGTAGTGCCTTTTCATATGTGGGTACCAGACGTTTATCATGGTGCGCCCACAGCAGTCACGCTGTTGATTAGCTCTGCGCCCAAGCTGGCTGTGTTCGCATTTGTTATGCGTATATTGGTAGAAGGCTTGCAACCGCTGTTGGTGCATTGGTCCGGCATGTTGATTATTCTTGCTGTGCTGTCGATGGCTGTCGGCAATATCGTAGCAATCGCGCAGACTAATCTGAAACGTATGCTGGCCTACTCAACCATCGCACATATGGGATTTTTGCTGCTGGGCATAATCAGTGGGGGTCTTGACGGTTACGGCTCGGCTATGTTTTATGCAGTGGTTTATGTATTGATGAGTTTGGGCAGCTTTGGCATGATTATGTTGTTGTCCCGCGAAGGGTTTGAGGCAGATAACCTTAATGATTTTAAAGGGCTGAATCAGCGTAGTCCGTGGCTTGCCTTTATGACATTACTGTTAATGTTTTCCATGGCTGGCGTACCGCCGACGGTGGGTTTCTACGCCAAATTTTCCGTGTTGCAGGCGGCGGTCAGCGCTGGATATATTTCATTGGCCGTCATCGCGATTTTGTTCTCCCTGATCGGTGCGTTCTATTACTTGCGTATCGTCAAGCTCATGTATTTCGATGCGCCTGAAAGCCATGCCACAATCTCCGTACAACCTGGCAGCGGCTTGCTCATTTCGATCAATGGGCTGGCTTTGCTGGCGCTGGGCATGTTACCAGGTTCGCTTATGTCCATTTGCGCTGTTGCGGTGAAGCAATCCTTATTATTGCCTTGACAGATTGCTATACTAAACATAGCTTCTCGCAACATTGACATTGTTAACCGTCAGACCGAAGTGCCCACGTATAACGATAGTGTGTGCAGCTACCCTTTCAACATGCCTGTGCCAAGCGTTGCTCTTGTCAATGAGTATAGGCACACTGAGTTCTCTGTCGTCATTCAATCCCCCTCGCGATTACCACTTTTGAACAATTTTGCGCTTGGGCGCGTGGCGACTTGCAGCAAATTTTTCCACACGACATGATGGTTTGCAGTATCGGAGAACCTACTTCCGGCATTTGACACGCTCGAACCTGTTGCTAAAGTAAACAGCCATTGGAGTTTAACAATACGAGGAGACTTAACTTCATGTGGTACTAAATTGGACGCAGTTCACCTTGGTGTAGAATACCCTACGCTTTACATCGGGAATGTGTCCAGGCGTTCATACAAAAACTGTCATCATGATCAAGAGTCGCTCTCACTGATAATTAATTCTGGTTAATCATGCTCGGACAGCAAATAGGTCGTTTTAAAATCTTGAAAGAGCTCGGCAAGGGTGGTCAGGGCGCCGTCTATCTAGCGCGCGACTCGCAACTTGACCGGCAGGTCGCCATCAAGACATTACGCAAATTAGGTCACAAAACTGAGCAGCTGACACACGAGGCACGCATCGTCAGCAAGCTGCAACACCCCAACATTATTGCCTTGTATGACACCGGCGAGCATCAGGGATCGCCCTATCTGGTTTATGCCTATATCGAAGGAAAGACCCTTGCGCAATTACTGAAAAAGGACGGGATATTAACGTTCGTTCGTGCTGCGGAAATTGCCTGCGGCGTGCTGGAAGGTCTCGCTTACGCACATTCGCAAGGCGTGTTGCATCTGGATGTGAAGCCTGCCAACGTCATGATTTCAAGCAACGGCATCCCAATGGTAATGGATTTTGGGTTGGCTAAAGCAACCAACGAAATGAAGGCTCTCGATCCAACACTCAACGGAACGCCTCGCTATATGGCCCCTGAGGCCATTGCAGGTAAACAGAACGATTTGTTTTCGGACATCTATTCCGTCGGCACCATGCTCTACGAAATGGTGACCGGAGAGTTTGCCGTGAGTGGCGATAACATTTTTGAAGTCTTGAACCGTGCGGCGAATGAGAAAATCGCCGCGCCGTCTACCCGCAACGACCGGGTTGATGAAAAGCTGGAAGTCATCGTACTCAAGGCCGTAGCAAAAAATCCTGACGAACGATATGCCAGCGCGTCTGCCATGAAGCAGGCATTACAAGATTATCTCGGAGAAACACGCGAAGCCGCTATCGATCAAAAGGACTCTCACAGCACGCTGGAATTTTTAATCCGCCGCATGCGCAGCAAGAGCGACTTTCCGGCACTGTCCAGCATCATTTCCGAAATCAACATGATCGTAGCCTCCGATTCTGCAAGCAGCAGCAAACTGGCGCGCACCATCTTGCAGGATTTTGCCCTAACCAACAAATTGCTGAAGTTGGTTAATACCGCTTCTTTTGGCCAGTTTGGCGGCACGATCAGCACTATTTCCAAAGCCGTGGTGTATAGTGGACCCCTCCGTCAAGACAATAATGCATCGAGTTTAAGAGAGTAACCGTCTTCATGCAGCGGAACGGCGCTGCCCCGGTTTTCGGTTTCCTTTTTTGTTTCTATTTCTGGGTGAGATTTTTCTTTCTCACTGTATTTGTCCAC
>CANJMS010000045.1 GCA_947475825.1 Nitrosomonadales bacterium | reverse complement strand
TTGATGGTGATGCCGCGTGCCTTTTCTTCCGGCGCTGCGTCAATTTGGTCATAAGCCTTGGCCTCGCCGCCAAATTTTTTGGATAAAACGGTCGTGATCGCCGCTGTCAAGGTGGTTTTGCCATGGTCGACGTGACCGATGGTGCCGACATTGACGTGCGGTTTGGTGCGTTCAAATTTACTCTTTGCCATGATTTTTCCTTATATCTAAACGTTATTTCCTGCTACTCATTACTGCTTCAGCTACATTCTTGGGCGCTTCGGTATAGTGCTTAAATTCCATAGTGTAGGTAGCACGCCCTTGCGTTGCGGAACGCAACGCTGTGGAATAACCAAACATCTCAGCCAACGGCACTTCTGCTTTAACAATCTTCCCGCCGCCCATCATATCGTCCATACCCTGCACCATGCCACGACGTGAAGACAAATCACCCATCACCGTGCCAGTGTAATCTTCTGGCGTTTCCACCTCGACTGACATCATCGGCTCCAGCAGTACGGGACTGGCTTTACGCATCCCATCCTTAAAGCCCATTGAGGCGGCCATCTTAAAGGCGTTCTCGTTTGAGTCGACATCATGGTACGAACCGTCAAACAAGGTAACCTTAATATCCACCACTGGGAAGCCAGCTAACACGCCACTCGGCAGCGTCTCTTCCAAGCCCTTTTTCACTGCCGGAATGAATTCACGCGGAACAGAGCCGCCTTTAATTGCATCCACGAATTCAAAGCCCTTGCCCGTTTCATTCGGCTCCACCCTCAGCCAGACATGGCCAAACTGACCACGACCACCGGACTGCTTAACAAACTTGCCTTCGACTTCCACTGACTTACGAATGGCCTCGCGATAAGCAACTTGTGGTGCACCCACGTTGGCTTCTACACCAAATTCACGCTTCATGCGATCAACTAGAATTTCCAGATGTAACTCGCCCATACCTGAAATAATGGTCTGACCCGATTCTTCATCAGTACGCACGCGGAATGACGGGTCTTCTTGCGCCAGACGATTCAGTGCCATACCCATTTTTTCTTGATCTGCTTTGGTTTTTGGCTCAACCGCAACGTGAATAACTGGCTCAGGGAATATCATGCGCTCTAGGATAATAACCTTGGCTGGATCACACAGGGTATCGCCAGTCGTTGCATCTTTTAAGCCTACTGCCGCAGCAATGTCGCCCGCGAAAACTTCTTTGATTTCTTCGCGCTCGTTTGCATGCATGAGTAAGATACGGCCTACGCGCTCTTTCTTACCCTTGACCGAGTTGTAAATCGTGTCGCCCGTGCTTAACTTACCCGAATAAACGCGGAAGAAAATTAGTTGCCCGACAAATGGGTCAGTCATAATTTTAAAAGCTAACGCAGAAAATGGCTCGGTATCCTCCGCCTTGCGCTCACCAATTGTTTCATTTTCCAGCTCACCTTTTACAGGCGGAATATCGGTCGGCGCAGGCAGGTAGTCCAACACTGCATCCAGCATCGCCTGTACGCCTTTGTTCTTAAAAGCCGAGCCGCATAACATAGGCACTATCTCGCCCGCAATGGTACGCGCACGCAAACCTTGCTTAATTTCAGCCTCGGTCAGCTCACCACCTTCAAGATACTTGTTCATTAAATCTTCTGATGCTTCAGCAGCATTTTCGACCATTTTGTCGTGCCACTCTTTAGCCCCTGCGGCCAAATTGGCCGGAATATCGCGCAACTCAAACTTCATGCCCTGCGTGGAATCGTCCCAATAAATTGCCTTCATCCGAACCAGATCAATCACACCTTCAAATTTCTCTTCTGCTCCTATGGGCAACTGAATAGGCACCACGTTAGCACGCAAGCGCGCGCGCATTTGATCGTACACCTTTAAAAAATTCGCACCGGAGCGATCCATCTTATTAACAAACGCCAAGCGCGGAACTTTGTATTTATTCGCCTGCCGCCAAACTGTTTCAGATTGCGGCTGCACGCCACCCACGGCGCAATACACCATACAAGCACCGTCCAGCACGCGCATAGAACGCTCTACTTCAATCGTAAAGTCGACGTGCCCCGGCGTGTCAATAATATTAATACGGTGCTCCGGATAATTTTTATCCATCCCCGTCCAATAGCAAGTGGTAGCCGCAGAAGTAATCGTGATACCACGCTCCTGCTCTTGCTCCATCCAATCCATAATAGCCGCACCATCATGCACTTCGCCTATTTTATGCGATACACCTGTATAAAACAGAACGCGCTCTGTAGTCGTAGTTTTACCCGCATCGATATGCGCGCTGATGCCGATATTACGATACCGCTCTATTGGTGTTTTACGTGCCACAGTAGATACCTAACTTAAAAAACTTGAATCACAAAATGCTTGGGGGAATAAAAGTGCCAACAAAAAAATAAAGCCAGCAACAGAAACTCTAGAAACGAAAATGGGAAAAGGCTTTGTTCGCCTCAGCCATGCGGTGAACTTCTTCACGCTTTTTTACTGCGCCGCCGCGACCTTCAGCAGCATCAATTAACTCACCCGCCAGACGCATCCCCATAGATTTCTCACCACGCTTGCGTGCAAAATCCCGCAGCCAGCGCATCGCCAAAGCCATGCGACGCGAAGGACGAACCTCGACTGGAACCTGATAGTTTGCACCGCCCACGCGACGGCTTTTCACTTCAACCTGCGGCTTAACATTAACCAAGGCCAGATTAAATACCTCAATTGGGTCTTTACCACTTTTCTTGACCACTTGCTCCAGCGCGCCATAAAGAATGCGCTCTGCAACAGACTTTTTACCGGATGCCATCAGCACATTTACAAACTTGGACAGATCCTGATTCCCATACTTAGGGTCTGGCAGAACATCACGTTTGGGGACTTCTCTACGTCTTGGCATATCTAAACCTCAAAATTAACCGACGATTACAAATATAAATACATCAAAATTCACGAGCGTTAGCAATCAAAACTCGCTATTACGCTTTTTTAGGACGCTTCACGCCGTATTTAGAACGGGATTGTTTACGATCCTTCACGCCCGCCGTATCCAAACTACCGCGCACCATGTGATAACGCACACCTGGCAAATCTTTCACACGACCACCACGCACCAGCACCACGGAGTGCTCCTGCAAATTATGGCCTTCACCACCAATATAGGAGATGACCTCAAATCCACTGGTTAAGCGCACCTTGGCCACCTTACGCAAAGCGGAATTGGGCTTCTTAGGTGTGGTGGTATACACCCGAGTACACACACCACGCTTCTGCGGACTTCCACCTAGAGCGGGTACTTTACTTTTCGCAGGCTCTGCGGCACGAGGCTTACGCACTAACTGATTAATGGTTGGCATTGCTTTATGTCCTAAAAATTCTTCAATCTTGTTTGTTATGAAAAGAACAGCCACCACGACACCTAACACTCACTGTGCCGTGACAGCCCATAAAAAGACCGCGCATTCTAGTGAGGAATACCTCCCCTGTCAAGGATAAGCCTCTTCCTGGGACATTTCTATTTAGCGTTGACAACTCACTCCCAGTCCCATGCACTAAAAGTGAGATATGAACCCCCTTTCAATAGTGTTGTGAGTAGAGAATTGTCGTAGGCTGAATTACCCGCAACTGGATGCCTCTACCCAGAACCTAAGGAACCTCTGATTAAGTCCCGCATGGCTGCGCATTCGGCTTTGCGGAATGGGATGCAAGAAAGGTGACGACGCGAATGGTTGTTCCCTTCGCCAGGAACCTGACGCCGCAGACCGCCCGCAATGCCTATGCCCTTGTGGGTTGCGACAAAAATAGGCACTCGCTGTGTTGCGCTCCTTGGTATCGTAGAATAACTACGACTAGCGTCGCGCGCCTTGCGATCATCCATTTTTTGTTAGCAACGCGGTTCATGATGGACTTAATCAGAGGTTCCCTAATTTCATTTCTCATTAGAAATGAAATAATATATGGCCTACAGCCTGTTCGACTTATCCACAGCGGCGTAGTAATCTACACTGCTATAACACCTGGTCATTTTTAACCTAGCGCCAACAAGTTGGTTTCAGTGATGCGGCTCGCTTGCATATCGTTTATCATTGTGAGCGTGACCAAGGTCACATCGACATAAAGAGGACACCTCGATAAAAACCGCACCACTCGCCACACTCCTTTTAATTTGCATGCTGGGCATCTTGCCCGTTGCAGCCTCCGCTCAACCCTATATCCTTTCCGCCGATGGCAGCGAAGCCACCGACCAGGAAACGGGTCTGATCTGGCGGCGCTGCCCCGAAGGCATGAACTGGGAAGGATCAACCTGTGCTGGGGTGGCCGGCAAATTTACCTACGAGGCGGCCTTGCGGCAGGCCACCGCCCAAGCTGACAGCACTGGCATCGCCTGGCGCTTGCCGAATATCAATGAGCTTTCCAGTATTATCGACAGAAACCGCAACAACTCGGCGATCGATCCTGCGGCTTTTCCGGCTACACCGGCCAGTTGGTTCTGGTCTGCCTCGCCTTTAGTTGGCAGCTCCGGCTTCGCCTGGTACGTCAATTTCGTCAATGGCGTCATCAACTACTACTACCGCGTCCATAGTGTCCATGTGCGGCTGGTGCGTGCCAGACAATGATTGGTTTTTGGTGCGGCGGTGTATTGGGGTATGGCGGATTAAGTTAATAGCCGGGTAGTAGATAGGCGGAGATATTTTGATCTCACTTAAATTTTCTTGTGAGATTGGTCTTAAAAACGAACCTGCCTGATCGCTTCACCATTGGGTCAGGCAAATGTGGCGGGCATCCTTTTATCCGTAGAATACATAATTCCAGTTTGCGTTAGAAAGGAGAACAAGACGGCAAGGATGAGGTGACGAAAACAGTACATTTGAGTACGGCTAGGAGCTGAGGACGATGCCAACACAGTTATCGTTATTTTAACGCGAATTGGAATAAGGTGGTGTCGCATTAACAGTAATATGCTTAATTAGTTGTAATATTATGAAAATTATGGTTTTGCAGAATGCTAATCATACAGAGAGAAATCCAATGCCTGAACTACCTGAAGTTGAAACCACACTGCGCGGCTTAGCCCCGCACTTAATCGGCCAAACCGTCAGCGATGTCAGCATCCGCACCCCGCAACTGCGCTGGGCGATTCCCCCGCAATTACCTGACTTGTTACGCCAGCAAACCATACGCGCACTGCATCGCCGCGCCAAGTATTTGCTGATTGAATTCGACCACGGCACGCTCATACTGCATCTGGGGATGTCTGGCAGCCTGCGTCTGCTACCTGCTGGCACTGCTGTCTTACCGCATGAACATTTCGACTTGATATTAGACAACGGCACACTCATGCGACTGCGCGACCCGCGTCGCTTCGGCGCAGTGCTATGGCATAACGGCGATGCTATGGCTCACCCGCTGCTTGCAAAATTGGGGGTAGAGCCACTGGAAGAAAATTTCACCGGCCCCTATCTTTTTCAAGCCACACGAACGCGCAACGCCGCAATTAAACTCATCATCATGGATCATCATATCGTGGTGGGAATTGGAAATATTTATGCGAATGAAGCGCTGTTTCATGCCGGCATACGCCCCGAAATGATGGCCAGCAAACTTAGCAAGCCACGCAGTGCGCGTCTGGTGCAAACCCTGCGTGAAACGTTAGCCAGTGCCATCACGCAAGGCGGCAGTAGCCTGCGCGACTACGTTGGCAGCGATGGCAACACTGGATATTTTCAACAGCATTATTACGTCTATGATCGCGCGGGTGAACCTTGCCGCTCTTGCAACACCGCAATTAAGCAAATTACCCAGGGGCAACGTTCCAGCTTTTATTGCGCGGCTTGCCAAAAATAAATTGTAAAAAATGAAGCGTTAAAAGTCGGACAGCTGATCTACTTCAACCACCCCTTTAAATGAAATATCCAGAACGGTATAACGATGGACAGCGCCATTAAACCTAAAGAAAACGGATAACCACCAGTCCACGCCAACTCAGGCATAAATTGAAAATTCATGCCGTAAATAGATGCAATTAAGGTGGGCGGTAACAAGGCTACCGAAGCCACCGAGAACATGCGTACGACTTTATTCTGCGTGACGTTGATGAAACCGACGGTGGTGTTCATCAAGAAATTAATCTTGTCGAACAGAAAAGCAGTATGGCCATCTAGCGAATCAATGTCGCGCATGATCTGGCGCACTTCGCTGAGTTGATTCGGTTTGAGCAAACTGCCACGCATCAAGAATGAAACGGCACGGCGGGTATCCATCAGATTGCGGCGTATGCGCCCGTTTAAATATTCGCTGTGTGCAATTTTTGCCAACACCTCACCCGCTTCACTATCACCCAGAGAATTTTTTAGCACGCTGTTGCCCACCATGCCGAGATCAACATACACACCCTCTAGCGTATCAGCCGAAAACTCCACATCCGAACCATATAAATCAATCAGCACATCCAGACTGTCCTCAATGACTTCAGGATGTCCCAAGGTGCGCTGCCGGAACATCTGGAACAGCGGCAGATCCTCGTCATGCACGCTGAATAGCACATTGCGCGAAATCACAAACGCCACAATTACGCTCAATGTCCCCAACTCTTTACCCCGTAAAAAATCCGAGCGAACATGCAACACTGCGTCCTCTTCGTAAAATCTCGCGCTCGCCTCAATGTCACGCAGATGTTCCGGATATGGCAGAGTGATAGAAAACGTGGTGTTAATCCAATCTCGCTCTTCCTCACTGGGTGCGATGATGTCTATCCAGATCGGTATGCGAGTAGCAATCTCGCTGGACTCAATGCCGACAAGGCGACCATGTTCCAAGGTAAATATTTTTATCATGCATTAGCTCCTCTTGAAGATGCCCTAAATGCGGCATTATCCACAAAACATGAAGGAAAGACCACGATGCCGAGCTTTTTCAGCCATTATTTTGCTCAAGTGGTCATTTGCAGAAGCCAGCATCTACAGCACAAAAGGATAACGACACTGGATGTCGCCAAATTCAATCCTCTCATCACATCCAATGTTTTTCCAGATATAAAAATCCCGCCAGTTGGCGGGATTTTTATATCTTATTTTTGTGAGATCTTAGCTGCCTGCGCCGTGTTTCTTCCCACTACCCAGCCAATCCATCACTGCAAATGAGAGACCAGAGACCACGAAGGTGAGATGTATGCCCACTTTCCAGCCCAACTGTTCGTTGGAAAGGCTAGCCACGTTGACAAACGATTTCAATAATTCAATGCCGGAAATCGCGATGATAGAGCCGATTAATTTCATTTTTAGCTCAGCAAAATCCACATGCCCCATCCAGTCCGGACGATCTTCGTGCGAGCCAGTATCAATTTTAGAAACGAAATTTTCATAGCCTGCGAACACGATGATGATGAGCAAATTCGCCACCAACACAAGATCAACCAGCGACAGCACGCCGACTACCACCAGCCCGCCCTCACCGTTTCTGAGGATGGTAATCAGGTGCAGGAACTCCACGCCGAAATACCACAATAGCACGGCAATCGCTCCAACCAAGCCTAGGTAGAACGGTGCCAATAGCCAGCGGCTGGCGAACAGCAATTTTTCTAATGTATTTTCCATCATTCTATTTTCCAAAGTAATTATATGTAACATTCAAAAAAATATTGGGTGTGCCGCCATAAAAATATGTAGCCGCCACACCCGGTTATTTAAAACTTTCCCTACAACTAAAACCAAAAAAATGTACCTGACTATGCACTTAATGTTTTTAAATTCCGCGAGTGCGCTCCTTGCGTACCTTACTAATTACTTCATTTAAAACGCGCATCGTTTCTTTTGGCCCTAGGCCAGTAATCGTATATTTCCCATCCACCGTAATGGTTGGCGTGCCGCGAATACCATAGCTCATGGTCATTTGTCTGACACGCGCCACATTGTTTTGCGTAGAAAAAGAGTTGTAGGCGTCGCTAAATTTCTTGGCATCCACGCCCTGCCTAGTAACAAACTCAAGAATTTTTTCCTGATCGCGCAAATCGACCATTTGAACATGCCATGCCTGGAACAAACTATCATGAACACGATGCAATTCACCTATTGCCTCCAATGCAAAAAATGTACGGGCCATCGGTTCCATATTTGCGGAAAAAATGGTTGGCACATAAATGAGCTCAACATCTTTTGGCAGATTTTTTTCCATTGCTGTCAGTGCTGGGTGCAAATTGTAACAATGCGAGCAGCCATAGAAGAAAAATTGAAGTACTTCGATTTTATTCCCACTGCGCGTGGGCTGTTCTGGATTAAGCTTGGTATACCCCGGCCCCGGAGCGGCAATTGCCTGTATTGAAAATACCAAGGCCAGTACCGCAAAAATTTGTTTGATTGATTTCATAATTTATTATCTCCGTGAAAAGTTAAATTTAATACTTTATTTCTCTGCTGATATATCAGAAATTCCTCAAGAGATACAGTGTGGAGAAAAAGCGGATTGGACTTGCAGCCAATGAGCATTCCGAGCTGAGATTTAACACTGCACTGCACCCTTTAGCAATTTTTAACGCCCCAGCAGGATCACTGCGCCCGCATTGGAGTGCCCTCCACCCCATTTAGTTTCAAAACTTCGCGTGCCTGATTCGCCTCGCTCTGACCCCTGTAGGGACCCAAGCGCACACGATGCCATACGCCCTTGTCCGGGATGGTGGCAATCTGCACGGCTGCCTCCATACCCATCAACGCTAATTTTGCTTTTAATTTATCGGCATCCTCGGCATTAGAAAATGAGCCTATTTGTAAATAATAATGCTCCTTGCTTAAATCCGACACCACTGGCTTATTGGTAGCTTTAGGCGCGATTTTTGGCACAGGGGATGCCACCTTATCGGTTAATACTTTATAGAATTCAAAGCGCGGCTTATTTTCTTTCGTCCCCGCAGCCCCCGCTGGAGCGGATGCCGCGCCCATTTTTTCAGGGCTGGATTTTTCTATAGCCAATTGCTCTGACTGAGTGGCCATACTCGGAGATTTCACGCTGGGCGATTTCAAAATATACCAAGCCACACCGCCCGCAATAATCAGCCCTACCGTCACACCTATAATGATGCCTGGCAAAATTGAAGCGCTTGGAGTAGAACCCGATTTTTTACTGTTACGGTAACTCATCACCATCCTTATACCTTGACAGCCTTATACATTCAATTTTCCGCTGAATATGTGCGTAACACATTTCGATCATAACTACATTGTCCCCTTGTGGGACATTTTTTCTGGTGCAGAGACTCCCAACAAATCTAAACCATTTTTCATCACCTGAGCCACGGCGGCTATCAGGGCAAGGCGTGCCCGCTTAATGCTTTCATCCTCAACCAGAAAGCGCGTAGCATTATAGTAGCTATGTAAATCTGCCGCCAAGTCCTTCAAATAAAATGCGATCAAATGCGGAGCAAGGTCTGCTGCTGCATTTTCGATCAACTGTGGAAAATCAATTATGCGCTGCAATAAATTTTGCTCATAACTGCTATTCAACGCACTCATATCAGCCTGCCATAAATTTGCCACCTCGCCACCCCACTGCGCCAATACGCTGCAAATGCGTGCATGCGCGTATTGAATGTAGTACACCGGGTTTTCATTGCTCTGCGATTTCGCCAAATCAATATCGAACACCAGATGCGTGCTGGAATGGCGCGCCGCCAGAAAATAGCGCGTGGCATCACAGCCCACTTCGTCAATCAAATCACGTAGCGTGACGTAACTGCCCGCACGTTTGGAAATTTTCACTTCCTCGCCATTACGCAGCACAGTGACCATCTGGTGTAACACATACTCTGGCCAACCCTGTGGAATGCCCACATTCAATGCCTGCAAACCCGCACGCACGCGGGTAATGGTGCTGTGATGATCCGCGCCCTGTTCATTGATAACTCGGGTAAAGCCGCGCCGCCACTTATCCAAATGGTAGGCCACATCCGGCACAAAGTAGGTGTAACTGCCATCGCTTTTACGCATGACTCGATCTTTATCATCGCCGAAATCCGTAGTGCGCAACCATAGCGCATCATCCTGCTGATACGTGTGCCCACTGGCGACTAACGCACTCACCACCTCCTCCACACGACCCGTAGTATAGAGTGCGGACTCCAGCGAAAACACATCAAATTTTATTCTGAATGCCTGCAAATCTTCATCCTGCTCTTGCCGCAAATAAGTCACAGCGAATTGCTGCAGCGCGACACTGTCAGTCACATCTCCCGATGCTTGTATCCGCTTACCGTCCGCCACCACCGCTTCACGCGCCAGATAAGCCCGCGCCACATCCATAATGTAGTCGCCACGATAACCATTGTCCGGCCATGCCACATTGTCTGGCGTAATACCGTTGCAGCGCAGCTCCACCGACAGGGTCAAATTTTCAATTTGTGCGCCTGCATCGTTGTAATAAAATTCGCGCGTGACCCGCCATCCGGCAGCGCTTAATACCCGACACAAACAATCTCCCACCGCAGCACCGCGCCCGTGGCCGATATGCAAGGGGCCAGTCGGATTGGCGGAGACAAACTCTACTTGCAAAGTGCGTCCTGCGCCCACATCGACATGTCCGAATTTATCGCCGGCGCACAAGGCCGCACTAACTATCTGCTGCTTGGCCGCGACTGCGATAAAAATATTAATAAAGCCCGCGCCTGCAATTTCCAACTTGCCAATGACCGTAGACGGCGGCAGCGCGTTGATGAGTGCTTGTGCCAAATCACGCGGACTACGGCGCATGGGTTTGGCTAATTGCATAGCTAAATTACACGCGTAATCCCCATGCTGCGTTTGCTTGGAACGCTCCAGCACCACAGCATGTTGTATGGCGTGCTCTGGCGCTACGGCTTGCAAGGCCTGTGTAAACAAATCTGCCAAATGATTTTTTATATTTGAAACTGGATGATTTTTTAAATTTGAAATACGCATGACGGCCATACTGGAAGAAGAAACGAATGAAAAGTCCGCTGATTATAACGGCTGAGACTTCCGCTTGCTAATGCGCTCAACATTTTCTTGATTACGACCGCTTAATTTTCTTTGCACGCAATGCTCGTAGACAGGATAATTGCAACTGCATCACGCCAACTACCAATTATTTAGTTCAGACAATTTAATCTCAGTCCGTGTAAAAAGCATTCCATGACCATGTCCAAATTCAAGTTATACCAACATTCCATCATCCCACAAGGGGACAATGTCCCGCACCTGCCCATTTTGGTCATGCTGGTGATGCTGGTTATTTTCAGCCTGACGCGCATAGCCTTGGGCATATACACTGGCGCAGCGCTTGTAGATTGGCATCTATGGCTTGGCATACTCGCTAAAGGTTTATGGTTTGATTTATCTGTCATTGCCATTTTAATTGCCCTGATCTGCCTATACGAAGCAGCCCTACCCAACGAGTGGCGCGCCAGTCGCTGGCATGGTCTGTTGCGTCGAATTTTCTTGTGGTTTGTCATTGCATTGCTGCTGTTTGGCGCGGTGTCGGAGGCAGTCTTCTGGATCGAATTTTCCACACGCTTTAATTTCATTGCAGTGGATTACTTACTGTACACGCACGAGGTGATTAGCAACATTCGAGAATCTTATCCGGTCGGCTGGATATTGGCGGGCATAGGCGTAACCGCTGCCGGCATCATGTGGCTATTGCATCATCGCGTCCATGAAATTGATGCGGCCCCCATTTCTCGTGCCAGCCGTCTGATATTGCTGGCGATAGCCCTGGCCGCCCCTGTGCTCAGCATTCTGGTCAGCAGTGTTGATCAAATGGAGGGTTCAGAAAACGCCTATGCTGACGAATTATCCGGCAACGGATTATTCACACTCGTAGCGGCTATGCGCCGCAATGAACTGGATTACGACAAATTTTACCAAACCATGCCACAAGCAGAAGCCGATGCTTGGCTAAAACAACTCGGCGTTAAGCGTCCGCCGTTAGACAACCCCCAGCCCAGCCCCGACATACTGGCAAATTTGCGCACTACCCCGCTCAGTGCCACCCCCTTCAATCAGCGGCCTCGCAATGTTGTACTCATCTCCATGGAAAGCGTGTCTGCCGCATTCCTCGGTGCCTATGGTGCAACTTCCGGCTGGACACCCAATATGGATCAACTGGCACGCGAAGGCATGAAATTTGAGCGCGTCTTTGCCACAGGCACACGCACGGTGCGCGGGCTGGAAGCCTTATCCCTAGGCACGCCACCCGTACCCGGTCAGGCAATTGTGCGCCGCCCCAATAACGAACACCTCGCCACCATCGGTGAAATATTGAAACTGCAAAATTACTCGACCTTTTTCTTTTATGGCGGCTACGGTTATTTCGACAATATGAATGCCTACTATAGCGGCAACAATTATCAGGTCATAGACCGAACTGATTTCCCCGAAGAAAGCGTCATGTTTGAAAACGCCTGGGGCGTGGCAGATGAGGCATTATTCGACAACACCTTTGCCACACTGGATAAAGAATTTCAGCATAATCGCCCGTTCTTCGCGCAAATTATGACCACCTCCAACCATCGGCCCTACACCTATCCGGCTGGCAGAATCGACATCCCCTCCCCCGGCGGTCGGGCGGGTGGTGTGAAATATACCGACTACGCCATTGGAAAATTTATCAAAGACGCCAAAACCAAACCGTGGTTCAAAGAAACATTGTTTGTCATCGTCGCCGACCATTGCGCCTCGGTTGCTGGCAAAAGCAAATTGCCCATCGAAAATTATCACATCCCGTTAATCTTCTACGCACCCGCACTACTCAAGCCCGGCACGTTCTCCCCTATGGTTAGCCAGATTGATTTAGCCCCCACCATCATTGATGTGCTGGGGAAAAAAGGGGCGGATTTATATTTCGGTCGCTCGTTTTATGAGCTTGGAAAAAATCTGGAGCGCGTATTCATCAGCAATTATCAAGAACTAGGCTATTACCGCAACGGCTTGCTGACCATCTTGTCCCCTAAGAAAAAAGCGGCTAGTTTCAACGTCAATCCCAAGACCTACGCCACCACCCCCACCATGCTGGATGAACAAGGATTAAAAGAAGCCATTGCTTACTACCAGACTGCCTCGCGCGCGTTCAAAAAAGGCGCGTTGCGTGCACCTGGCTTATAACTCCCAGTGCGGCTCGTATCATCAATGGGATTAACCTGTTTAGCACTCCCCTCACTACCATTTTTTACTGAATATAAATTTTCGAATGCGTATCGTCCATCTTATTTTGACTAGCCGCTTTGCCGGGAGCGAGCGACATGTCATTGAATTAGCCAATGCACAAGCAGCGCAGCATGATGTCACATTAATAATACGACGTGCCGCTGCTCAGTCGCGTGCAGATTCCTATGCCCACCGTGTTGCACCGGAAGTGAAATTAATCCTGGTGGGTGATTGGTTTGCCCGCTGGCATGCCCGCAAGCTACTGCGAAAACTCAGGCCAGATGTTGCCCACGCACATCTGAGTGGTGCCTGCCGGGCATTACATGACTTAAAAGGGCTATGTTTACGGCTGGCTACCTTGCACATCTGTTACAAGCCCCAGCAACACGCAGCTTTAGATGCTTTGGTGGCGATTGCCCCCTGGCAAATGGACGCGATTCCATTGCCATTACGCAAGCACACAACACAAATTGACAATTGGACTCTCCCTAATCCTGCGGCAAAAGATGCTCGCCAACGGTTGCGTGCGCTGCATGGCCTTGCCTTGGATGCTTGGGTAATTGGTGCAATTGGTCGCGTGGAGCACAGTAAAGGTTTCGATATATTGATCGACGCGTTTCAACAAGCAAATTTACCTGACGCATACTTGGTCATCATCGGCCAAGGTAGTCGACTTGATGAGCTACGACGCAAAGCTGTTAAAAACGTACTTTTACCAGGCTTTTCTAATCGGCCTGAAGAGTGGTTAGCTACTTTTGATTGCTTCGTCAGTGCCTCACGAGACGAACCTTTCGGATTAGTGCTGTTGGAAGCGATGCAGGCAGGCTTGCCTATTCTTGCCAGTGCCAGCCAAGGTGCGCGCCATCTGTCCGATATTATTGAAACCCCATTGCTGCCGATTGCTGATATTAATGCATTGTCAGCAGGTTTAAGTGAATTAGCCGCCGCACGCCCCGCTCGACGCACTTACCCTATGCAGCGTTTCGCCATCGAAAGCAAACTGCGCGAGATTGAGGAATTTTATCAGCGAGAATTGGCAAACATTGCAGAGAGAGAGTCTTTTTACCCATAACTTGCTGACTACTTTTGGGGATGCTTTACCCAAAGGAAATTGGAAAGATTGACACCCCATTGATTTAACCAACTCCACCACACCCACACCGGGAATGCCTCGCAGCAGATCGTCCCTGGTTCACTACACATCTGATCCGCGCAAACACATGGTCAAATTGATGTCTATTTCGGTCATCCTTTTATCCAACCAAACGATATGCTTGTTCAGACTTTTTTCCAGAAGTCCAAAAGCCACTGTACTGAATCGCTCGAAAATCATCTGGGAGTTGTCTTGCGAGAAATAGAAATCGACACGGGGCGCGCCCATTTCATCGTTGCATGGCTATAGATTATTGAAACACCTGAAATTAAAAATGGAATAACTCAAATTTCACGAATTAACGGGTATTTGTTTCCCTATTTCACTAAAGGATAGAGACGAATTGCCGTTACATTACTTCTGGCGCGAGTACCTCATTACAAGATACTCAAGAAAGGAAAGAAACAAACACTGGGTCGGGCAAATTTTATAGAAAGCACCGGCTGCGGGCAACAGAATGTTGAGTCATCAACGGCCGTGGTGGTAGTTCTGGGCAGGACAGCGGGGGTGATTAACTCCAGTTCGCGTTAAAAAGGAGAACAAGGCGGCAAGGATGAGGTGACGAAGACAGTACATTTGAGTTCGACTAGGAGCCGAAGACGATGCCAACACAGTTATCGTTTTTAACGCGAATTGGCATAAGGTGTAGAGATGCGGTGTGTGTAGAGATAATTTATGAATCGTCTATACGCTCTTGAGAGTAATGATTTAAGGGAGGACAAAGATGTTAAATAATATGAAAATTGGTACACGATTAGTGTTGATGCTGACTATGGTGCTGCTGTTTATGGTCGGGGTCGGCGTGGCGGGATTGATTGGTATGAACAAGACCAACGAGGGGCTGCGCACCGTGTATGAAGATCATACTGTCGCCTTGGGTGAGATCGGCATGGTAGCAAGCCTGACTCTGGAAAGCCGACTCAATATATCTTTGTTGCTGCTTGACCCCACCCCAGTCGAGGTTAGCCGCCACACGGGAATAATAGAGAGTCATATCAAGAATACAAGAGAAACGTGGAAAACTTATTCTGCAACTTCTGCAGCTATGTCGCAGGATGAAAAGGTGCTGGTGGACACTTTCAGTGTAAACCTTGATCTCTTTATCAAAGATGGATTGCAGCCTTTAATATCACTGCTCCGCGAAGGCAAGATCAAGGAGGCCATTGTTTTCAATGAAGTCAAACTCGATCAGCTTTTTGAACCTGTGCAGGATGGCGTTGAAAAACTGGGGGACATACAACTTTTTAGCGCACGAGAAGAATTTGAGTCATCGCAATCACGCTTTACAACAATACGCAATATTACTCTCGCCCTGATTTTACTGGCTGTGATATTGGGCGGTGCGCTGGGGTATTCGATTATCCGTGGTGTGAATCGATCGGTGGGTGAAATGCGTTCCGTGATGGTTAAAATGGCCGAGGATAGTAATCTGAGCGTGCGTGCCAAAGTGTATGGCCAGGATGAAATAGGCCAGACCGCCACAGCGTTCAACAGACTGATCGAGGGATTTTCAGGCATCATCCGCCAGGCAATCGATAGTGCTACTGCCGTGTCCAGCACTGCAGCGCAATTATCCGTTTCTTCAGCACAAATCGCACAGGGCTCGCAAGCGCAGAGCGATGCAGCCGCATCTACAGCAGCGGCGGTGGAACAGATTACCGTGAGTATCAATTCGGTGGCAGCGAATACCGAAGAAGTGCGCAAGTTATCTGAAAAAAGTCTGCAGCAAACCCAGCAAGGCAATCAGGATGTCAGTGCCATGGTGGCCGAGATACATCGCGTGCAGGAGGCAGTTAACCAGATCGCGGGATCGGTAAAGGAATTTGTTGATAGCACCCGCGCAATTTCAGGAATGACCCAACAAGTGAAGGACATCGCCGATCAGACCAATCTACTTGCGCTGAATGCGGCAATCGAAGCGGCGCGTGCCGGTGAACAGGGACGAGGCTTTGCAGTGGTGGCGGATGAAGTGCGCAAACTGGCGGAAAAATCTGCCAAATCGGCCAGCGAAATTGATCAGGTGACCAACTCGTTGAACCAGAAGTCCAGTCTGGTAGAAGCAGTGGTACAGACCGGCCTGCGTTCCCTGCAGACCACCCAGCAGCAAGTGGAGCGTGTGTCCGTGGTGTTAACCGCAGCGGGCGAGGCGGTATTGCAATCCAGTCATGGTGTGAGTGACATCGCAACATCGGTCAACGAGCAGAGCCTGTCCAGTACCGAGATTGCACGTAATGTTGAAAAGATTGCACAAATGTCGGAGGAAAGCCATGCGGCTGTGCAATCGAACAACAAGGACATCGTGCGTTTGGAAGGCCTGGCAAAGGGATTGCAGACTGCGGTAAGCCACTTCAAGGTTTGAGATACGGCCTTGATCGCTCCTACGCTCCGCGTGGGAACAATCAAATTGTAGGGGCGTATGGCATACGCCCTTGTGGGGAGTGTGAGGGCGTATGCCCCTGCAAATGAGGAGAAAAGATGTCTGATCTATTAAAGAACATCGATGCCCGCACCAAACTGGCGGGAACCAACAAACTGGAGATTTTGATGTTCTCGCTGGGCATGGATAAGCGCAGCAAACGTGAGGAAACTTTCGGCATCAACGTATTCAAAGTGCGCGAGGTCATGCGTATTCCCCAGATCACCCGGGCGCCCGAAATGCCGGCTTCGGTGGAAGGTATGGTGAGCTTGCGCGGGACGTTGGTGCCGGTAATTGATCTGGCCAAATACATCGGCATTGATACTGATTGCAAGCCGGGAATCATGGTTATTACCGAGTATAACGGTCAGACCCAGGGATTTCTGGTCAAGGGGGTGGATAACATCCTGCGTCTGGATTGGTCGGCGATGCGCGTGCCGCCGGCGATGTTGATGGCGGAAATGGGCGGATTGGTGACTGCAATCACCGAGCTGAAAGATAACCGTCTGGTAATGATGATGGATGTAGAAAAGGTTCTGTCGGAAACCAGCAACTTCGATAAGGACGAGGTAATTTTCAAAAATGTAAAGCCATTGGGTAAAGAGCGTACGGTATTTTTTGTCGATGACTCATCGGTGGCGCGCGGGCAGATCGCGCGCACGTTGGATGTAATGCAGGTGAAGTATATTTCCGCGATCAATGGACGCCAGGCATGGGAGGAATTGGTGAAAATGGCGGATTTTGCAGATTCGACAGGCACCCCGCTGAAAAATTTCTTTCAAGCCATTCTGACCGATGTGGAAATGCCGGAGATGGACGGATACATGCTGACCCGTAAAATAAAAGCGGACAAACGATTTTCGAGCATACCTGTATTGATGCACTCATCCTTGAGCAGTTCATCCAATCAGCAGCTCGGTAAAACCGTTGGAGTGGATGAATATGTGCCTAAGTTTGAACCGGAAAAACTGGCACAGACTTTGACTCGACTGCTGGCATGAGGAGACGAAAATGAACTATGCGGACAATAAGGTGGGTAGCAAGCAGGACGGCATGCTGGATCAGATTGATGCGCGTTCAAATCTTGCAGGATCCAACAAGATGGAAATCCTGCTGTTCAGTCTGGGCAGTGATGAAAAATTCGGCATCAATGTGTTTAAAGTTAAAGAGGTTTGTCAGGCCGGAAAAATCACGCGCACGCCGAATATGCCAAGAGGGGTGGATGGTATCGTATCGTTGCGCGGCCATGTGATGCCGGTACTTAATCTGGCGAATTTCATGGGCATGCTTCCGGCTGAAAAACATCAGACCATGATGGTTGCAGAATTCAATAATCACATTCTGGGCTTCCTGGTGCAGGGTGTGGATCGTATCATCCGTGTTGATTGGGACAAGGTGCGTGCCACCGAAGGGATGCTCTCCGACAAGGGCGCATTGATTACGGCTATTTCCGAATTGCCGGACGGCACCCTGATTTCCATACTGGATGTTGAGCAAATACTGGCCAACGCGTTTGGCGAGGCAATTGTGGGCAATGTCGAGAAGGTGGAGTCGGGGAGGGATCTGTGTATATTTTTCGCCGATGACTCGATGGTGGCACGAAGAAAGATCACCGAGGTGCTGGATAAGATGGGGGTCAAACATGTACAGACATCAAATGGTCGGGAAGCGTGGGACAGGCTCAAGACGATGGCTGATTCGGCGCAGAATGTGGGTACAAAACTGCACGAACAGATACAAGTGATTCTGACCGATGCGGAAATGCCGGAGATGGACGGCTATGTGTTAACCCAGCACATCAAGTCAGATCGTCGTTTTGACGGTATCCCGGTGGTGATGCACTCGTCGCTGTCTTCCGACGCGAACAGGGCAATGGGACAACGGGTTGGGGTAGATTATTATGTGCCGAAATTTGATTCAATGGTCTTGTCATCCACATTACGGCCTTTGTTGAATTGAGAACCGTATGGCCACATGGCCACACGCACTTTTACCGCCGTCTGAGGGCGTATGCTATACGCCTCTACCAAACGATTGCAGGAGATTGATATGGGAATAGAAGATACAAAATTTTTGGTGGTGGATGATTTCTCCACCATGCGTCGCATCGTCCGAAACCTGCTAAAGGAGTTGGGTTTTGTCAATGTGCAGGAAGCAGAAGATGGGGTGGAGGCATTAAAAAAGTTGCATGCTGATCCATTTGATTTCGTGGTGTCGGACTGGAATATGCCAAACATGACTGGCTTGGAGTTGCTGCAAGCGATACGTGCGGATGCCAAGCTCAAGCATTTACCAGTGCTGATGGTGACAGCAGAGGCGAAGAAGGAAAATATTATTGCGGCGGCGCAGGCCGGGGCAAGCGGATATGTGGTGAAGCCTTTCACGGCGGCCACACTGGATGAGAAGTTGAAAAAAATATTTCAAACTATGCAAAAGTGAGTGATGCCATGACTACGAGTACTACCACCCATGATTCAGAGGATCTTGAAGCGTTGTTCGACAGCATACTGGCAGCGAGTCAGAAGACCGAAATCAAAGAGCAAAAGATCGATGCCGGGACAGCTCCTGTGGACGCTCAAAATAATGTCCAGTCTCCCGGTAATCCCCCCATTTTTAGCGGTAGTCAGAAGTAGAGTGGTTTAAGGTCAACTTCTGTTTCGGGGTGATGCCACCGAGCGCCATGTTGGGGCGCTCGTGATTGTAAGTCCACATCCACTCAGTTGCATAATCCTGCACTTCGCTAAT
>CANJMS010000044.1 GCA_947475825.1 Nitrosomonadales bacterium | reverse complement strand
TACGCACCAAGGCTAAACTGAAAGCCGCAACAACCGAGAACATGCTGACATTGGAGAAATCACCTGAGCGTGTCAAAAAATACTTCCAAGATTCTCGCGTAAAATATGCGGCATGAAAACTTCAAACTTCATCTGGCCGGATCAATAAACAAAGTTTTTGCATCCTCAGGCGGAAATCCTGCTCTATATGATCTATCACTCAGTAACGTATCAGACAAGATTTTCCTGCATTCAGCTGTCCCCCAGATGAATTGTATTTTTCTCTTTAAGTGGGGATATTTTTCATAAAAAGTTGCGAATTGTGCGTGGACGGATGACATATCTATTATCCTCATGTAGCTTCATCAGAACTTTGGAAGTTTAGAAATGTCCTGAACATTGAGTTAGGGATCATATGCAAGAAATTCTGAAAATAAAAAAGGGGAGCACAAAGCCCCCCTGATTTTTTTTGCGCTTTAGTTATGCGCCAGGTGCAGGTTCTGTAGGCGTAGTTGCCGCAGGTGCAGGCGTGGCATCTTGCGGAGGCTGAGGCGATTGATTCGATGAGCTTGGCTTGGGTGGGCGTGGTGTTTTGCCTGCCATGATGTCATCAAGCTGATCAGCATCCAGCGTTTCCCACTCCATCAGAGCCTTGGCCATGATCTCCACTTTGTCACGGTTATTTTCAATCAACTTACGCGCTAAAGCATATTGCTGATCAATGATGCGGCGGATTTCTTCATCTACCTTCTGCATGGTAGATTCTGAAACATTCTTATGCGTGGTCACCGAGCGACCCAGGAAAACTTCGCCCTCGTTTTCACCGTATACCATAATACCCAATGCGTCTGACATACCCCATTGCGTGACCATACGCCGCGCCATATCAGTGGCACGCTCAAAATCGTTGGATGCGCCCGTGGTCATCTGATGCATGAAAATTTCTTCCGCAATCCGCCCGCCAAACAGGACAGCAATGGTATCCAGTATGCGTTCCTTATCCATGCTGTAGCGGTCTTCAGACGGCAATTGCAGGGTTAATCCCAGCGCACGGCCACGTGGAATGATCGTAACTTTATGCACGGGATCAGTTTTCGGCAGCATCTTCGCTACCACAACGTGGCCAGATTCATGATATGCCGTATTGCGCCGCTCTTCTTCAGGCATGACCATGGTGCGTCGCTCGGAGCCCATCAAGATTTTTTCTTTAGCAGCCTCAAAATCTTCCATTTCTACGAAGCGCTTATTTTTGCGCGCCGCGAACAACGCGGCTTCATTCACCAGATTAGCCAAATCCGCACCAGACATACCGGGCGTACCGCGTGCCAGAATGTCGGCTTTAACATCCGGAGCAATCGGCACTTTACGCATGTGTACCAGCAAAATCTGCTCACGTCCGCGTATATCTGGCAATGGCACGACGACCTGACGATCAAAACGACCTGGGCGCAACAAGGCTGAATCCAGTACGTCTGGACGGTTAGTTGCGGCGATCACAATAATTCCGCTCGCCCCTTCAAATCCATCCATCTCCACCAACAAAGCATTCAAAGTTTGTTCACGTTCATCATTGCCGCCGCCCAAACCTGCACCACGTTGCCGACCTACCGCGTCGATCTCGTCGATAAATACGATACATGGGGATTGCTTCTTGGCTTGCTCAAACATATCGCGCACGCGCGCCGCACCAACCCCGACAAACATCTCAACAAAGTCCGAGCCAGAAATGGAGAAGAAAGGTACTTTGGCTTCGCCCGCAATGGCCTTAGCCAACAGCGTTTTACCCGTACCCGGGCTGCCCAGGAGCAATACGCCGCGTGGCACACGTCCGCCCAGATTTTGAAACTTAGTGGGGTCGCGTAGAAAATCGACAATCTCAGAAACCTCTTGTTTAGCTTCATCGCAACCAGCCACATCGGCAAAGGTCACGCGCTCTTTAGTTTCATCCAATAATTTCGCTTTGCTTTTACCAAATGAGAATAAACCACCGCCCTTGCTGCCGCCTTGCATTTGGCGCATGAAAAATATCCATACTCCAATCAGCAATAACATGGGAAACCAGGACACAAATAAATTCATTAGCAATGAAGGTTCTTCCTCAGGCTTCACCTCGATCTTGACTCCATCACGAATCAAATCCGAAACCATCCATAAATCTTGCGGCGCATACGAGATAATCCGCTTGCCATCACTGGCCACGGCTCTCAAGGTGCGCCCCTCTATGGTCACTTTGGCTATACTGCCGTTCTTGGCCTCTTCCATAAACTGCGAATAATCCATCTGTACCTGCGTCCCCATTTGCTGGCGACCGCTAAATTGATTAAACACAGTCATCAGCACCAAGGCTACGACCAACCAAATTCCAACACTTCTAAATAAATTATTCACATTCACTCCTCTGCTGGCATTTTTGCCATTTTGATATCCATTAAACTGCTTGCCATTAAACTACTTATGAGACGATTACTCAATAGCCTTAACGCTTTTCTATTCCTAAAAGATACAATTCGCTGCTGCGATCCCTGGAGGCATCCGGTTTGCGCGTCACCACTTTGGTGAAATATTGCCGCATTAACTTCAGATACTCCTCAAACCCCGCGCCCTGAAAGACCTTCACCAAAAATGCGCCACCGGGTTGTAATTGCTGCACCGCCAAATCCAAAGCCAGCTCGGCTAAGTAAATCGCGCTAGCCTGATCGGTCACTGCAATTCCAGTTATGTTGGGTGCCATGTCGGAAATTACAAGTCTAACTTGTTTCGCTGTTGATCCTTTTGGCAATTGTTCCTGCAACTGTGCCAAAACTTCCGCCTCGCGAAAATCACCCTGAATAAAGTCTACGCCGAATATAGGTGTCATAGGCAAAATATCCAGCGCAATCACCTTACCCGTCACACCGACTTTAGCAGCAGCAACCTGCGACCAGCCACCGGGCGTAGCACCGAGATCTATCACCACCATACCTGGTTTCATTAAATGATCGCGCTTATCAATTTCCAACAGCTTATACGCCGCACGCGAACGATACCCTTCCTTCTGCGCGCGCTGCACATAAGGATCGCTAACATGCTCACGCATCCATTGCTTGCTGGTTTTGGAAGGTTTCACGGTTGCTGGGATACTTTAATTTTCAGCATAAGTTGGTGAATAGATTGAATGCTGACTTTGAGTTCGTGTGAGTCAAGGGCGCGCTTTTGTGCAGTCCTTCTTGACTGCTAGGTTATGCATTGAACTCAGCGATGAATTTTTCTTTGTTTCGACCGATGAGGCCATTATTGCCAAGCTCAGTGTGATTGTAAAACTTGCCACTACCTATAAGCCAAAATAACTTGTCAACATTGTAAGAGGAAACGTCCGCCGCGCTCGCAATTTGGGAAATGACCTTTTGAACGTGGTAAGGGCTTGCGCCTTGCTCACATAAACCGATACCAACGAATATTTCAATACCGTGAACATCTGGTTTTCCATAATTTTACGAATCCCAGCTCTTTCAAAAAGTCACAGGCAAGTGGGTAGCCTATTCCCTCTACTTCAGCAGCCAAGATCATTGGCAGTGCGGCGATTGACCTCTGGTCTTGGTAAAGATGATTTGCCCAATCATAGAAATCTTCACCGTCTCTAAATTGGCCAAAAAAAGCGGCAGATGAAAGTATCGTTTTGCAGTACTTCGGCCAAATGCTGCGTGGTGTTTTTCGGACTAGCCCGCGAGGCTTGAGCACCTTTACGATATGTTCTAACAGGCCGCCTGGATTGTTGGCAAAGGACTTTTCGACCTTACTTGGGTCGAATGAAAAAAGTGCATTTCCAAGATTATCAATTCCACCAATTGAGCCGCCAACGACGCCAGCTTTCATGTTCGCATTTTGAGCCGAAGCAAGCAAACGCGCGAACAACTCGTTAACCTCCACTGGTTCGTTGCTTTTGTCCGGCAGCGCTAAGTAGCTTTCAAGAATACGCTTTGCATCGGTAGATGGTATCTGTCGAATCAGGAACTCCTTTGCTGTTGAGTATGTTCTACGCATAGGATGCCTAACATAAAATGAACACCTTAAAACACATCCATCAAATAAAAATGTCTCTTAGCGTAACTTAGTTAGATGTATTGCACATTCACAATTTCATACTCCCGCACCCCGCCCGGAGCCTGGACTTCGGCAATGTCTCCACTATATTTACCGATCAGGGCGCGGGCAATCGGTGAGCCTATAGATACTTTTCTCTGTTTAATATCTGCCTCGTCATCGCCCACAATTTGATACGTCACCACATCTCCGCTGGCCAATGCCTCTAACACTACCGTTGCGCCAAATACACAGCGGCCATCCGCACTGAGCGTTCTGGGATCAATGATCTGCGCGTTACTCAGCTTGCCTTCCAGTTCAATGATACGGCCTTCAATAAAACTTTGACGTTCTTTGGCGGCCTCATATTCGGCATTTTCAGATAAATCACCTTGCGCACGCGCCTCCGAAATGGCGTTAATCACCCACGGACGCTCTATCGTTTTTAGCCGGTGCAACTCACTACGCAAAAGTTCTGCGCCGATTAACGTTAATGGCACTTTACTCATTTTTCTCTCCCTCTGAAAATATCGTCCTAACTTGCCAACCTTAAATGTTGAGATTGCAAATCATACACCTGCATCTCGGTTAAGTGCTGCATCCCCAAACAGGCCGCACGCGCGCCCGCCAGTGTAGTGTAATAAGTCACGCGCCCTTGTAACGCTGCATGGCGTATCGAATAAGAATCCTGCATCGAGCTGCGATTGCTGTTCACTGTGTTAATTATCAAACTGACCTCACGATTTTTAATCATGTCGACAATATGCGGCCTGCCTTCGGCCACTTTATTCACCACCGTGACCGCTACCCCCGCGTCGGCCAACACCTGCGCCGTGCCGCGTGTCGCCAACAGGGCAAAGCCCATGCCGTGCAAACTCTTGGCAACTTCTACCGCACCTGGTTTATCCGCGCCGCGCACGCTGATGAATACTTTACCTGAAGTCGGTAATTTCACCCCCGCCGCCAGTTGCGATTTTACAAACGCTTCGGCGAACGTGTCACCTACCCCCATGACCTCACCAGTAGATTTCATTTCTGGCCCCAAAATGGTATCTACTCCGGGAAATTTAATAAAGGGGAATACCGCTTCTTTCACTGAATAATAAGGTGGAATCACCTCACGCAAATGCCCTTGCTGCGCCAGGCTGGTGCCCACCATGCAGCGTGCCGCTACTTTAGCCAGCGGAATGCCCGTTGCCTTGGACACGAACGGCACGGTGCGCGAAGCACGAGGATTTACTTCCAGTACATACACAGTCTCGCCTTGGATCGCGAACTGCACATTCATCAAGCCGACCACGTTCAGCGACATAGCCATCGCCATGGTCTGGCGGCGCAATTCATCACGTAATTCAGGCGACAAACTAAATGGCGGCAACGAACAAGCTGAGTCACCGGAATGCACGCCCGCTTCTTCGATGTGTTCCATGATGCCGCCAATCAGAACATCCACGCCATCGCATACAGCATCCACGTCGACTTCAATAGCATCATTCAAAAAACGATCCAGCAATATCGGCATACGTTCTGGAAAAGTTTTCGCACTCTCGACCGCATCGCGCATATAGCGTTCAAGATCAGATTGAGCGTGCACAATTTCCATCGCTCGACCGCCGAGCACATTGCTGGGGCGCATCACCAGCGGATAACCGATTTCCTGCGCTGCCTCCATCGCTTCTTTAGCGTTAGTCACGGTGCGATTAGGCGGTTGTTTCAACCCTAATTTTTTCAGCATTTGCTGGAAGCGCGCTCGGTCTTCAGCACAATCTATCATGTCGGGCGTGGTGCCAATAATATTGACCCCGTTTTGCTCTAAGCCGCGTGCCAACTTGAGTGGCGTTTGTCCGCCGTATTGTACGATCACGCCAAACGGCTTTTCTACCGCTACGATTTCCAGCACATCTTCCAACGTCAGCGACTCAAAATACAAACGATCTGAACTATCATAGTCAGTGGAAACCGTTTCAGGATTACAGTTGACCATGATGGTTTCATAACCATCTTCACGCAAGGCCAATGCGGCATGGACGCAGCAATAATCAAACTCGATACCCTGTCCGATGCGATTCGGCCCGCCGCCCAGCACCATGATTTTTTTGTTATGGGTCGGTTGCGCCTCGCACTCTTCTTCATACGTTGAATACAGATAAGCGGTATTGGTAGCGAATTCAGCGGCGCAAGTATCCACACGCTTATAAACCGGACGAATATTTAATGTGTGACGACGCGCTCGCACGGCATCGGCTGAACAATACAATAATTTCGCCAATCGTCGATCTGAGAAACCGCAGCGTTTAAGCTCGCGCAATTCAGCCTCGCTTAATGCGTCCAGCTTACGGCCTGCCAGTGCGGCTTCACGTTCAATTAAATCTGCTATTTGCGCCAGAAACCAAGGATCAACTTTACTCAAACTAAACACTTGCTCCTGCGACATGCCCAGCCGGAAAGCATCGCCTATATACCAGATGCGATCAGGTCCTGGCGCGCGCAACTCGGCCGCAATTAAATCTATATCAATGCATTTCTCATCCAACCCATCTACGCCCACTTCCAAACCACGCAACGCTTTTTGGAAAGACTCTTGAAAGGTGCGCCCAATCGCCATCACCTCGCCCACCGATTTCATTTGCGTGGTGAGCCTATCATTAGCTTGCGGAAATTTTTCAAATGCAAAGCGTGGAATTTTGGTGACCACATAATCAATGCTCGGCTCAAATGACGCAGGCGTTGCGCCACCCGTAATTTCATTTTTAAGTTCATCGAGCGTGTAACCTACCGCAAGCTTTGCTGCCACCTTGGCAATGGGAAAACCAGTCGCCTTAGAAGCCAGCGCAGAGGAACGCGACACGCGCGGGTTCATTTCAATCACGACCATACGTCCATCCACCGGGTTAATGGCAAACTGCACATTCGAGCCACCCGTATCCACACCAATTTCACGTAAGACCGCAATGCTGGCATTACGCAAAATTTGATATTCTTTGTCAGTCAGGGTTTGCGCAGGTGCAACGGTGATCGAGTCTCCCGTATGCACGCCCATCGGATCCAGATTTTCAATCGAGCAAATGATGATGCAATTATCGGCGCGATCCCGCACCACTTCCATCTCAAACTCTTTCCAACCCAGCAATGATTCTTCAATCAACAATTCTTTGGTGGGGCTGGCCTCCAAGCCGCGCTCACAAATTTCCATAAATTCTTCGCGGTTATAAGCAATGCCGCCGCCTGAGCCACCCATCGTAAATGAAGGACGAATGACTGTTGGAAAACCCAGCATCTGCTGTACTTGCAATGCTTCTTCCATGCTATGCGCGATCACCGAACGCGCCGAAGCTAAGCCTATGCGCGTCATGGCTTGCTTGAATTTTTCACGATCTTCCGCCATGTCAATGGCATCACGCGACGCGCCGATCATCTCTACACCATACTTTTCCAGCACGCCATGCTTGGCTAAATCCAGCGCACAATTCAGCGCGGTCTGCCCGCCCATCGTTGGCAGAATCGCATCTGGTTTTTCCTTGGCAATAATTTTTTCAACGATGCGCCAGGTAATCGGCTCGATATACGTGGCATCGGCCATGTTGGGGTCGGTCATGATGGTGGCCGGATTAGAATTCACCAGAATGACGCGATAGCCTTCTTCGCGCAACGCCTTGCAGGCTTGTGCGCCGGAGTAATCAAACTCACACGCCTGACCGATAATAATTGGGCCAGCGCCTATGATTAGAATGGATTTGATGTCGGTACGTTTTGGCATTTTTACAGGTGTTTTTTGTATGGCAGCAGGACTATTTTATATTCTGGCATTATTTTTTTGCTTTCATCAACCGAATAGATCGATCAAATAAATAATCCGTATCCTGTGGTCCCGGACTGGCTTCGGGGTGACCTTGAAAACAAAAAGCAGGTTTATCGGTCAACTCAAATCCTTGCAATGTTTTATCGAATAACGAAATATGCGTCACTCGCGCATTGCTGGGCAATGTTGTGGCATCGACTGCGAAACCGTGGTTCTGGCTGGTGATCATCACTTTTTTAGTTTGTAAATCTTGCACGGGATGATTTGCACCACGATGTCCAAACTTCATTTTGAGTGTCTTGGCACCCACCGCCAAACCCATAATCTGATGGCCGAGGCAAATGCCAAACAACGGAATGCCAATCTGTAAAAAATGTTGTGTAGCAGTGATAGCATAATCACATGGTTCAGGATCGCCAGGACCATTCGACAAAAATATACCATCCGGTTTCAGCGCTAACGCCTCTTTTGCACTGGTGCGCGCAGGCACGACAGTAATCTTGCAACCCCGCTCCGCCAGCTTACGCAGAATATTGTGCTTCACGCCAAAATCGTAGGCCACGACATGCAAGGTGGAATTTTCCGCTGTCCGGTAGCCCCCTGCTTCTAATTGCCAGGTTCGTTCATTCCATTGATAGGGTTGGTTGCAGCTCACCTCCTGCGCCAGATCCATGCCATTTAATCCGGCGAATGCGCGAGCTGCCTGCAAGGCAGCAACATGATCTGTGCCCGTTGCAATACAGCCATTCTGTGCGCCTTTGGTGCGTATTAGACGGGTTAATTTACGCGTATCAATATCCGCAATCGCAACAATATTATTGGCCTTCAGATAATCCGGGAGAGATTGGGTGCTACGCCAATTGCTCACCGTCATGGATAAATCGCGAATAACCAGACCGCTGACGAAACTGCGACGCGCCTCAATGTCCTCTTCATTGACCCCAACATTACCAACATGCGGATAGGTCAGTGTAACAATTTGTTTACAGTACGAAGGGTCGGTGAGAATTTCCTGATAGCCCGTCATCGAAGTGTTAAAAACCACTTCACCTATTCCAAGACCAGTTGCGCCGATAGCAATACCGCTAAACACCGTTCCATCGGCAAGTACAAGAATGGCGGGGTTTAATTTCGACACCTGATACTCCCCCAAATGATGTTTAAGCCAAAGATAATTTACTGAGAATATTTTGCTAGTTCGCTGCACTAATAAACTCATGCAGCTGATTGACACAAAGAAACGGGACGAACGATGTGTTCATCCCGCTCAACATCAAAAATCAGTTATTACACTTCCAGTAAACAGGCTGAATTATACCGAATAGCAGACACACTTTCAAATTTACACGGCTTGCTTCTGCCGTGTCTGAATTTATAAAGGTGATCAGCGTTTATTAAAAAATCTCGGGCATCATTCAGGTAAAATGCGCCTTTGCTTAAGTTGTATTCAAGACATGGCCATACAGTGGTTCCCCGGACACATGACCGCAGCACGGCGCGATGCCGCCGAGACGATGGAGCGCATCGATGTGGTCATTGAAGTGCTGGATGCACGCATACCCGCCGCTGGCAGCAATCCGCTTATTAACGAAATTCGCCTGTATCGCCAGCGTCCGTGCTTAAAAATTCTAAACAAGTCCGATCTTGCTGACCCTGCCGTAACCAAAGCCTGGCTTAATTTTTTTAATGCCCAAAAAAATGCCAAAAAAAATATCAGCGCCGTGGCCTTGTCCTGCAAAAAACCCGGTGATGCCGCTAAAATTCCCGCGCTATGCCTGACTCTCGCGCCGTATCGTGGTACAAGCTTAAAGCCGCTACGCATGATGATTATGGGCATACCCAATGTGGGTAAATCGACGCTTATCAACGCACTACTGAAACGCCGCGTGGCACTGGTGGGCGATGAACCCGCCATCACCAAAAATCAAAAAAGTTTTGACCTGAACGACCACATGATTTTGATCGACACCCCCGGCCTAATGTGGCCGAAAATTGAGCATGATAGTGATGGTATGATCCTCGCCGCCAGTCACGCCATTGGTCGCAATGCGGTCATCGACGAAGAAGTCGCGGTTTATCTGGCGGATATTTTGCTGGCACGTTATCCCAAGCTACTCACCGCACGCTATGATTTTGCCACCGCAGGCATGGATGGCGCGGATGTCATTGCCGCCATCGCCAGGCAACGCGGCTATCGCATCAAAGGGAACAAAGTAGATTTAGAAAAAGCCGCACTCATGCTGCTGCAAGATTATCGTAGCGGCGCGCTGGGACGCATTAGTTTGGAAACGCCAGATAGTCGACAAGAAATGCTGGATGCAGCTGCTGCAAGTACGGTTGAAGAAGGCGATCAACACATATAGCCAACGTAGTCGAAATTAAAACGCGAGGGTGCGCCGCCATGTCATTGGCTGATGTACTTAACTGGTAAACTTAATTGGAAGTTCAGATGAGTCCATATTTTTCACTGGAACGACCACCATGTTAGGATATTCGTGTAACTTGAAATTAAAAGGGATATTAAAGTTATGTCTAAAATGATATGCCATCAACCACCAGCTTATGTGGCATTTTTGCCATCTACTTTACGTTGGACATTTATAATGACAAAACTGAGCTTTAATTTGACAAAAGCAGAAACGATCATTTGGCCACAGCAATGTGCCATTTGCGGTCGTCCCACTGGGTTGACTACAGCAAAAACGTCTTGTTCTATCGGAGGAAACTTACAATACAGAGTAATCTACCTTGGCTGGACGACACGCCGCGTGTCCCTTAAGTATCCCGTTTGTCATAAGCACTCGCTATTTGCCAGCGCGATTGGTCTCTTGGCTCAGAGGAGCCTAATCAATCTCGGCATTGGCTTTCTTCTGATGTTTAGTTTCCTAGCTGCCGTAATCGCTCCACTGGTGGAGTGGGTCACAACAGGAATACCACCGAAACACACTCTATGGATGATTCAAAACGCCATCGCCTTTTTTCTTGGTCTCACCTTATTTCTTTGGTCACAGCGATCTGTTCCGGTAAAAATAAGAGGGGTTGAAAATGAGGTTCTTCAACTTCAAATCGCCGATCCGCAATTCGCATCTTTATTTACTAAACTAAACGAACAAGCAGTAACCAAGGCTACATAAAAGGAAATCCATGGACGCAAAAGTATGGTTAATATCATCGGTTTTAGTTATCGGTCTCGTAGCGCTAATTGGCTTTTTTTCAACAAAAACCAGAGGTTTTGGCCGATTTGCGACGAGTACATTACTCTTGGTTTTAGTGGTCGTTATTTCAGCATTGTTTTTTGCCGCAGGGAATCTCGACGGTCAGACTCTAGCAAATATCTTTTTTGCTGTCATCGGCTTCGCCGGAGGACTATTTACCGGCAAGGAAAGTGAAACGCCCAACAAGGCGCCCAACACGGACGCGTAAAAGCCCCGTGCCGGTTAACAATGCGTTATGCGGCAACTTTTCCAACAATCAGTAAGAAGAAATTGGAATAGTTTTCTTTATCGAATTAACCCCCACCCCAAATAATTTATCCCCACAAAAAATGAACCGTTACTTTCTTTTTCCCCGCGCATTCATCATCAGTTTATTGCTACCCACACTTGCCATGGCTGCATTGCCTGCAAGCGAGCCTGTGCCTGGCGGCATCGCTATCATTACTGTGGGGACTGCTGCTGAAAAAGCGCCGCATGTTGAGTTTCAGGGTACCCGCGTCATGGTCGTACGCGAGCTTGATACCTGGCACGCCATCGTCGGCCTGCCACTGGCTCTGGCGCTGGGCAAATACACATTAACCGTCACCGCGCCAAATGGCAGCAAACATCATCAGAGTTTTGATGTCATCAATAAAATCTATGAAGAACAACGCCTGATAATCAGCGATCAACGTAAAGTTGATCCCAATCCAGATGACCTGATGCGCATTAATCGCGAAACCGCTATTCAGAAAAAAGCTTTTATGATTTGGCGTAACCAAGCACCGGATAATTTAATTTTTGATATGCCCGCACAAGGGCCATTCTCCAGCGCCTTTGGCCTGCGCCGATTTTTTAATGGTCAACCGCGTCAACCCCACGCCGGGCTCGACATTGCAGCCGCAGACGGCGCACCTGTCACCGCACCGGCAGATGGCATCGTCATCGAAACAGGCAACTATTTCTTCAACGGCAATACCGTACTGCTTGACCATGGCCTGGGCTTGGTCAGCATGTACAACCATCTCAGCCGCATCGATGTCACGCCAGGCACGCAACTCAAACGCGGACAGGTACTCGGCTTAATCGGCAAAACTGGTCGGGTAACGGGCGCGCATCTACACTGGACTGTCAGTCTCAACAATGCGCGGGTGAATCCAGCGTTGTTTTTACCTGCGGAAATAAGAGCGCGTTTGAAATGAGGGAGGAATGCTCAATAAAATTATCCACTCCACTGTGCACTCCAATGTGGCTCTGCCCAAGGCTCTGCCCAGTGTTGAATCGACCCGCAGTGGCCTCGGTAATTCGGACAGCAAGATAAGTGATAGCCTTGCTCAACCCACCCTGTCTAACGCTGCCATTTTTTAATGCTGGGCTGTCGACCCATTCTCTTCACTGCGCCGTGGCGAATAGGTCTCCCATCCGTAACACGCCGGACAATGCCAATAAAAATGGCGCGCCTTAAAGCCGCAATTAACGCATCGATACATCGCCAGTGAACGTGTGCGTTGGTGTACTAATTTTTTGACCATCTCAACATCGGCACGATGTTCCACTGAGACTTCGAGTAAACGTGCTTCCAGTAATTTATCCAGTCCGAGCAAGGTCGGGTTACGTTGCAATTCATCCCGTACCAATTTATAGGCTGCTTCCACGCCATCACGCTGCAATATGGCATCAAACAAGACATTCATTAAGTCTAACGATGAATGAAATTTCAGATAATCCTGCAACTTGGCGATTCCCTCATCCGCACGATTTAATTTTTGATAAGCCTGCAAAAGACGCTCTGCCACCATCGGTAAATACTGTGCATTTTGTTGCTCGACGCGCTGCCAAGTGGTAATGGCTTGAACGTAATCTTGCGCCGCATTTTCCAGATCGCCTGACATGATGGTAGCGCGCACCGCATTGGGATTTGCTTCCAGTGCTTGCTCCAAATACACGCGTGCCATATCGATTTGCTTTTTTTCAATCTCAGTGGTCGCCAGTTCGCAATAAAAATTTGCGGTGTGCTGGCTATAGGATTGATTGGTTATCGCAGCCAGGCGATGTGTAATATCAATTGCTTTGAGCCAATCCTTTTCCTTTTGATATAATTCAAGCAGCAGGTCAAGTGCTGCCTTAGCGTACGAGGTTGTTTGTAATTTTATAAATAACGCTTCCGCACGATCCAGAATGCCCGCCTTGAGATAGTCCTGCGCCAATTCAAATATCGCCTGCTGCCTTTTATCTTCTTCCAGATCGGTGCGCTCAACCAGATTCAAGTGCATACGAATAGCGCGATCCACTTCGCCACGGCGACGAAAAAGACTGCCCAGCGCGAAATGCAACTCGATGGTTTGCGGATCAACTTTGACGACTTCAATGAAAGCTTCAATGGCTTTATCCTGTTGCTCGTTGAGCAAAAAGTTAAGCCCCTGAAAGTACGAGCGCGGCAAGGCGCTCGACTCAGATAATAATTGTTTAATATCGATGCGTGCGGACAACCATCCCATCACAAAAAACAAAGGGAAGACTAACAACATCCATAATTCAAATTCAAACATTTTTTCTTAATTCCGTTTTCCGATAAAGCTGATCACAGTGTTAACGCCAAAAATAAGGCGGTACACTCTTTCGAGGACCGCCTATTTTTTATGCTTTTTTCAACCAGTCAGTTAGTAATCAACCCGTTCACGCAGTTCTTTGCCAGCCTTGAAGTGCGGCACATACTTAGCCGGCACTTGAACTTTTTCTCCTGACTTCGGATTGCGCCCAGTGCGGGCTGGCCGATAATTCAGGGCGAAACTACCAAAGCCGCGAATTTCAATACGACTACCCTGCGCCAGTGTCGAAGACATCGCATCCAGAATGACCTTGACGGCCAACTCAGCATCCTTTGCCAACAACTGCGGATGACGCTCCGCCAGCCTGCTGATAAGATCAGAACGAGTCATGCGCTTCCCCTTTATTGAGCGTCAGACTTGCTGGTTTCCATTTTGGCTTTTAACAACGCGCCCAAATTGGTCGTCCCAGACGATGGGGTATTGTCTGAAGTAGCCGTGAACTTCTGCATCGCTGCAGTTTCCTCAGCTTTATCCGATGCCTTAACTGACAGATTGATACCGCGATTTTTACGATCTATATTGATAATAACAGCTTTTACTGCATCACCTTCCTTGAGATTCAAGCGCAAGTCTTCAACCCGATCCGAAGAGAATTCAGAAGCCTTAAGATAACCTTCAACATCGCCATCCAACGTAATCGTCGCACCCTTGGCATCCACTGCCTTAACCACGCCATTCACTACGCTGCCTTTATCATGCGTGGCAATATAGCCACTAAAAATATCGCCATCCATTTGTTTGATGCCCAGTGAAATGCGCTCACGCTCTACGTCAATCGCCAGCACCACAGCTTCCAGTTCATCGCCCTTCTTGTAGTTACGCACGGCTTCTTCGCCAGGAATGGTCCAAGAGATGTCAGACAAATGCACCAGACCATCGATGCCGCCATCCAAGCCAATGAACACACCGAAATCAGTAATAGATTTGATTTGACCTTTAACTTTGTCGCCTTTCTTGAAATTCAAAGCAAAGTCATCCCACGGATTCGCCTTGCACTGCTTCATGCCCAGCGAAATGCGGCGGCGCTGCTCGTCGATTTCAAGAATCATAATTTCGACTTCATCGCCCAACTGCACGACTTTAGATGGGTGTACATTTTTATTGGTCCAATCCATTTCTGAAACGTGTACCAGACCTTCAATGCCCGGCTCGATTTCAACAAACGCACCGTAGTCAGTCAAATTGGTGACCTTGCCAAACAAGCGTGTGCTGGCAGGATAACGACGCTCCAGACCCAGCCACGGATCATCGCCCATTTGTTTGATGCCCAATGAAACACGATTTTTTTCTTGATCGAATTTAAGAATTTTTGCTTCGACTTCATCCCCTACCGTTAAAACTTCGGAAGGATGCTTGATGCGCCGCCATGCCAGATCGGTGATATGCAATAAACCATCAATGCCACCCAAATCAACGAATGCGCCATAATCAGTGATATTTTTTACCACGCCTTTAACGATTGCGCCTTCAGTCAGGCTAGCCATGATAGCTTGGCGATCCGTACCCTGACTTGCTTCCAGAACCGCACGCCGTGATACCACGATGTTGTTGCGCTTGCGATCCAGTTTAATAATTTTCAATTCCATGGTCTTATTTTCATACGGTGCCGTATCTTTCACCGGACGAATATCCACCAACGAACCTGGCAAGAATGCACGTATGCCGTTGACCATGGCCGTTAAGCCACCTTTTACTTTGCCGCTGACGTAGCCTTCGACAATCTTACCTTCTTCCATCGCAGTTTCCAGATCTGACCATGCCGCCAGACGCTTGGCCTTTTCACGGGACAATTTGGTTTCGCCATAGCCGTTTTCGAGCGACTCAATCGCTACAGTGACGAAGTCACCCGGCTTAACATCGACTACACCATTCGCGTCAAAGAATTCTTCAACAGGAATAAAACTTTCAGATTTAAGACCTGCATTCACCACCACGACATTGTGATCGATACGCACAACCTGTGCGGTGATGAGCTCACCCGCACGCATTTCCTTGCGCGTCAGGCTTTCTGCAAACATGGAGGCAAAGTTTTCGGAATCGTTTTCTACTACGGCAGCGTTAGCAATCATTTATAAATAGTTCCTAATTAATATAGTTCTTAAGACAAATCCGCCTAAGCGGGGGTTGATTAAAAAACCCAAACGATGAGGTCGTTACGGGGCTAGACAAAGGTACTACTTCCTTTAAGGCTTCAGCGCATGGTAGCTTTTCAGCACTGCTTGCACTGCCTGAGCGACGGTTAAATTTGTGGTATCCAGCAAACTCGCGCCCACTACTTGCTGCAAAGGAGCCACGCTGCGCTGTGTATCACGTTCATCGCGCGCGCTTATTTCTTTCAAAAGGGTCTCTTGCAAAAGGGTTGCGATGGTAGCATTCATTTCTTTTTCCATCAAGCCCAATTCGTTTCCCATCAATTGCTTATAGCGACGCTCTGCCCGCGCTTCGGCACTGGCTGTCAGGAATATTTTGACCTGAGCATCGGGGAATACTACAGAAGCCATATCGCGCCCATCAGCCACCAGTCCCGGTGCCCGACGAAACGCATGTTGCTTATCCAATAATGCCGCACGCACCGCGGGCAGTGCTGCCACAGTTGATGCTGCTGCAGCGGTTTGCTCTGAGCGCAATTCCTGCCCAACCAACACCTCATTCAACCAAATATCTGCGCCTTCAAAACGTACTTGCATCTCGCTCGCCAGTTGCGCTAACCGCATTTCTGCATTTAATGCGATGCCCTGTCGTTGCGCTGCTAAGGCCAGCAAGCGATAGAGCGCGCCGCTGTCCAGATAATGAAAGCCCAGTGCCTGTGCCACCTGCTGTGCAACCGTGCCTTTACCAGACGCAGACGGTCCGTCTATAGCAATGACTGGCACTGGCTGCACCACTTCAGCAAAGCGCGCAAAATAATCTGGAAAAGTTTTCGCCACACACTGTGGATCATTGATACGCACACCTGCCCCGCCGAATGCAACCAATGAAAAACACATGGCCATGCGATGATCGTCATAAGTATCAATGGCTGCATGCAATATTTTCGCGGGCGGCGTGATGCGAATAAAATCTGCGCCCTCCTCCACTGTCGCACCGACCTTACGCAGTTCAGTTGCCATGGCATGAATACGATCCGTTTCTTTCACGCGCCAACTGGCTATATTTCGCAAAGTTGTCGTGCCTTCTGCAAACAAGGCACACACGGCCAAAGTCATCGCCGCATCGGGGATGTGATTGCAATCCAAATCAATGCCGCGCAGCTTGCCATGTATCGAGCCGTGCTCTGCAGGCGCAGTAGCACTAATCCAATTTTCACCCAACTCAATACGCGCGCCCATCGCTTGCAATGCCTCGGTGAAACGCACATCGCCCTGGATACTGTTTTTGCCCACGCCCTCGACGCGCACTGAGCCGCCGCCAATCGCGCCTGCTGCCAGAAAATAAGAAGCCGATGACGCATCACCCTCAACAAAAACCAAGCCCGGACTTTGATAAACACTGCCCGCCCGCACCGTGAACGAAGCCCAGCCATTGCGTTCTACGCGCATACCAAATTGCGCCATCATGTTGAGCGTAATCTCGATATAAGGCTTGGAAATTAATTCATCCACCACCTCTATGACCACATCCTGCTGCACCAGCGGCGCAGCCATCAGCAGCGCGGTGAGAAACTGACTGGAGACCTCGCCACGCACGGAAATTTTGCCCGCTGAACGAATGGCCGCTGGACGAATTCCTAACGGCGGAAAACCTTCCACACCCAGATAAGTAATATCCGCGCCCAAGCTACGCAAGGCATCCACTAGATCAGCGATGGGTCGCTCGTGCATACGCGCCACACCGGATAGCTGATATTCCCCACCTGCTAATGCCAACACCGCAGTCAAGGGTCTAAAAGCCGTGCCCGCATTACCCAAAAATAGCGCAGCCTTTTTGTTTGGAAAATTTCCTGCACCCCCTTGAATACGATAAGCATGACTACCCACTGACTCCACTGCCACACCCAGCGTATGCAAGCCATCCAACATGCGCTCGGTATCATCGGAATGCAGCAAATCGCGAATCTCAGTCACGCCATTCGACAACGCGGCCAGCAACAACATGCGGTTGGAAATACTTTTAGAGCCAGGTAGTCGCACCGTACCGTGCGCGCTCAACAACGGGGGAAGATCAAGGAATGAGGTCATTTAATTTACTTTTGCATACCAACATACTGCTTATTTATTTTGTTTAATATCTTCCAGCTCCAACAACAAGCGCAAACGATCATGCTTGGCCACATCCTGCCAATGACGCTCTGTCAGTGCACCTTCCAGTGCCCACAATAAATTTAAGCTCGCTTTGCTACTGCTACTTTTCACCTGCAAATAAGCCCGCACCGCTCCTAATTTACGCAACTCTTTAATGCCATGAATCCCTGCCTGCTCCAACATCCATTTGGATTTAGGGCCAAGATTTGAAAGGTCATCCATATGCACTTTTACCTTCAAACTGGCTAATTATTTTGCGTCCAATTGCTGCGTACCCCACTGGCTACGCGGAAAATTTCTTCCAGCCTCGCTGCATCACTTTTTTCCAGCGCTTGATAAACCGTATAGAGTTCATCGGCATATTGCTGCACTTCGCGCAATAAAGCCTCGCGATTTGCCAGACAAATATCGCGCCACATTTCCGGTGAGCTGGCAGCAATGCGCGTGAAATCGCGAAAGCCACTGGCGGCAAAAGACAGCAACAAATCGCGGTTATCGCGCTGCGAGATGTCATGCACCAACGCAAATGACAATAGATGCGGCAAATGGCTGACGGCGGCGAAAACTTCATCATGCTGCTGCGGGGTTAACTCGCTCACCGACGCGCCGCACAGCTCCCATGCTGATTGAACGCGCGTCACAGACTCAGGCATATTTTCCGGCAGCGGTGTCAGCACCACTTTTTTGCCTTGATATAAAGCTGCATGGGCTGCGGCTGCGCCACTTTTTTCGCCACCCGCAATCGGATGCGCGGGTACAAACTGTTTCACATGCACACCAAAATTTTCGTAAGCATGTTGCACCACATCACACTTGGTGCTACCGCCATCGGTAACCAGCGTGTGTGCGCCCAGATGCGGGACGATCTGCGCCATGATGGCGGGCATTTGTCCAACCGGAGTAGCCAATAAAATCAAATCGGCATCGCTGACTTCAACACGCACATCCACCCCGATGCGATGAATAATGCCGAGTTGCTGCGCTTGCTTTAATGTTTCTGCACTGCGCCCAAACCCCACCACCTCGCCCACTGCATTGGCGCGACGTAAAGCCAGCGCAAACGATCCGCCAATCAGACCGACTCCGAAAATAATGATTTTTTTAAAGTGTAGTTGAGTCATAACGAACTTGACCTGCATGTGGACGGGTTAACCAGAATCGAGTGGTTGTAAAGCGTTTCTGGCAAGCATTTCTGGCGCAATGCCTATGTTACCAGACCACCGAGCCATACGCACTCAGCACAATCATCTGTGTGGTGTCTCTGCTGTGGTTATGCTGTTGGGATATGGGTTGCCGGGATGTCGAGTCTAAAGTCGCGCACGCTGTAGGATATGCATGGCGGGCATCATGGCCTATTCAGTTCGTAGCTTTACTGGTTTCCTCCAAATTATCTATGGAGCTTCTTGCAAAACTCCCCACCTGAGCTGAATTAACCACCGAACGGGGATCGAAAAGAGGTAGAGATGGGCGACCATTGCTGGCAAGATGAAGGCTCTTAAAACTACATCAACGCCCGATATGAATACTACGCAACGCAGTGGAATAATGCAACGCTGGCTTGTGATTCAACACGAACTGATGCCAGAATTACGGAACGAAGTAGGTGCACTGACACCAAAGCTTGAGCACGTGATCCACACGCTGGAATGGGTGCGTATCGAAAAGTTTGTCGTTTCGGCATGGAGAGGATGCGTCGTCCGGAACATGATCGCAGGATTCGACTGCGGCGCAATCGCTAGCCGGTCGGTTCGTGTCATTACTTTGTTGTTCTTAGCTGTGCGTGCCATATTATAGACTCGGCACGATGAAGTTTGAACTTTTGTCGCGCATTTCAGTCCGATACGCATGGACAAAGAAGATGCTAGATTTCAGACATTGGAGCGGTTGCACGAGAGACGCAAGCAGGTCGTGCGGCTGCATCGCAAAGGAATTGGT
>CANJMS010000043.1 GCA_947475825.1 Nitrosomonadales bacterium | reverse complement strand
GTTAAGCCATTACCTGTTTGAGTCGATTAGCGAAGTGCAGGATTATGCAACTGAGTGGATGTGGACTTACAATCACGAGCGCCCCAACATGGCGCTCGGTGGCATCACCCCGAAACAGAAGTTGACCTTAAACCACTCTACTTCTGACTCCCGCTAAAAATGGGGGGATTACCCTTGTTATCTGGTTTATAATTCCCTCTTCTTAAAAAAATAATGGCGAGCGTTAAATCTTGCCACTATGCAGTGCTATCGGGTGATTCGATGCAATACAAGGTATTCATACTGGTTATATGTGTTAGCAATGTAGCATTAGGTTTAAATAGTCGAGCAGCGCGAGCACAATCGCAGGATACGGTGCCGCCTGCTGCAACTAACGTAATAATTCTCCCCGACAACAATGTCATTCAGTTTAATAGTGCGCCTCCAAGTGGCACAGTTCGCACCCCCCCCACTTCATTTAAACAGATTTTAGAGTCGGCATGGCTGAGTCATCCGGCGGTGCTGGGCAAAAAATCGGCACAAGTCGCGGCCAAAGCCGAACAGAAGGGAGCGCGCTGGCAGTTTTTTCCTACCCCCAGTTTTGAAGCATCGCAGCAGGACGGCAGCCAAAGCAAAGGACAGGGCGTGTTTCGCCTGGAGCAACCACTTTGGACAGGAGGACGTCTCATGGGCGGTGTTGATGTGGCCAACAGTCGCTATGATGCAGCGGGCGCGGCACTGCAAGAGGTGAAGTATGATTTGTCGCTCAAGATCGTTGCCTTGTATGTCGAGGCAATGCGGCAGCACGCACGCCTGCAACATGCCACCACAAATCTGGCGGCACATGAAAAGTTATTGAATATGATTAAGCGTCGAGTCGAGCAGGACGTGAGTTCGTCTACTGACCAGCGTTTAACCGAGTCGCGTTATTTTCAAGCTGCCAATGATCTTTCCTCGATCAGACAGGCATACAACAGCGCCCTTGCTCAATTGAGCCAGATCAATGGCGCACCTGTGACCGGTGTTTCTGCCACAGGCGTGATGGATGCAAATGCGTTGAATGAAGATATTCCCAAGTCATTGGATGAAATACTCTTAAAGGCAGCAGAGTATTCGCCGATATTGCGACGCCTGGCCCATGAGCAAGAAGCCGCATTGGCCGATGTTTCTGTTAAGCGCGCGGCATATCATCCCTTGCTGGCTTTGCGTTTTGAAAGCAGTCGTAGCCAACCGTTGGGCGCACCTGATGTGATCAAAAATGATCGCGTGTTAGCCGTGCTGGTGGGACAACCCGGTGCAGGGTTGTCTTCGGTGGCTGGTGTGGACGGCGCGATTGCGCGACATGATGCGGCGCGTATGGCGCGGGAATCTGCACAGCGTGATTTGAATGAACGTGTCACATTGGATTGGACTGAATGGACCGCTGCGAAACAGCGGTTGGGAAATGCCAACCAGACCAGCATCATGAGTGCGGAAGTGTTTGAGTCATACACACGTCAATACACAATTGGCCGCAAGAGCTGGCTTGACGTGCTGAACACTGTGCGTGAAGCCACGCAAGCGAAATATGCGCTGGAGGACGTGCGAGCACAGGCATTGTCTGCCGGCTTGCGTTTACGTGTGCAGGTAGGTTTGCTGGCCCCTGCCCCTGCCCCTGCGGAGCCGCAGCCTTTTATTCGATTGCCGTGGATGGATTAATTCTGGCTTGATGGCTTGAATAAAGTAGAGATGGAATAAGCTTGAGCAGCCCCTTTTATTGGACATGACAAATACAGCCCGGGTGGTAGGATGTGCCGATTGGGGGAAGCGGTGTCAGTTTTGGGTGCATCGTTCGGGTGAGATTTTAAAAAACTATTCGTAAAAATAATATTTAAGGAATAAATTTGTGTCAATGAAAAGCAATATGGCGGCACTCATCGACCAAGCGGCGCGGCTGGCAGGACAGCGTGTGACTGGCGCGCGGCTTGGTGACATTGATAAGCTGATTGACCAAATGGATGAAGGTGCGGGCGCGACCGCCCTGTTCGCAGCAGCCTGGCGCGCCGCAGATCTGGATGGCACACCTGTGCGCTTGAATAATCCTACGCCCGTGAATCTGCCTTTTGTAGTGTATAGCAACGGGCTGGGTTGGGTGATGATGCAATCGTTTGGTGTAGATGGATTTTGGCACGGCATGGGTATAGATGCCCCGTATAAAGCTCCCGCAGAAATTCAGCCGGAGGCAGAAACTATTATGCCACCGTCGTTTGATGAGTCGCTCACCGCGCCAGCAGAGGACGCAGAAATAATCTCGGAAAGTACGACCGCAGAACCGGAAAACATAGACGTGCCGCCGGAAAATAAGTCGCAGCGACCGGAAATTTTAATAGAGAAATTGGACGGCATCACCTGCATTTCACTGCCGCAACGTTCCGGTGTAGCGCAAGCCAGACCCAGCGCGATGAGTCTGGTGCGGAGCGCATTATGGGCGCGCAAAGGCGTGTTCATCGATGCGGTGCTGGCGACGGTATTAATCAACCTGTTGACCTTGGCCACCTCGCTTTATTCGATGCAGGTTTTTGATCGCGTGATTCCCAGCGAAGGATTTCAAACGTTGTGGGTGCTGACCATCGGCGTGTCGCTGTCCATTTGTTTGGAATTCATGTTGAAGCATGTGCGTAGCCGCACGGTGGATCACACTTGTAATGGGGTCGATCATAAATTATCAGAATGGTTTTTTAATCGTATGCTCGGCATACGCATGGAAGCGCGCCCGGCCTCGGTTGGCACGCTGGCTTCGCAGATCAAGGGTTTTGAAATGGTGCGTGGGGTGCTGGCCTCGACCTCACTATTTGTTATTGCCGACGTGCCGTTTGCGATATTTTTTCTGTTCGTTATTTTTCTTATCGGCGGCTGGGTGGTGGCCGTGCCCATCGTTGCTATGCCCATTGCACTGGTCGCTGGTGTGATGTTTCAGCGCGCTATTCAGCAACATACGCGCCTGAATTTATCTGCCAGCAATCGTAAAGCCGGGCTGCTGGTCGAGGCGGTGGATGGTGCGGAATCGCTTAAAACCAACAGCGCGGAATGGATAGTGCAGGCGCGCTGGAATCGTCTGGTGCAAGAGACCAGCCATGCCGAACAAAGCATACGCAACTACTCCGCGCTCTCGCAAAACCTGACCGTTGGCTTTCAGCAACTCAGCTACATCGCGCTGGTGGCGGTGGGCGCATACTTTGTTACGCAAAATGAAATGACGATGGGCGCGTTGCTAGCCTGTTCGATTATTGGCAACCGCGCCATGATGCCGATCGTGCAACTGCCCGGCGTGATGGTGCAGTGGGCGCTGGCGCGCGCCGCAATTGAAGGGCTGGAACAAGTCATCAATCTGCCGAACGAAGCCGACGAAGCGCATCACGCGCTCACGCCGCAAACGCTGGACGGGAGTTTCCGTTTTGAGCGCACGCGCTTTTCTTACGGCATGGGGCCGCAAGGTCGCGTGGTGCTGGAAATCGAACATTTAAATATCAAGCCCGGCGAACGTGTCGGCTTGATTGGACCGATTGGTTCAGGCAAAAGCACTTTTCTAAAACTCGCTTCAGGTTTATATCGCCCTGCGGCAGGTAAAGTATTTTTGGGCGGCGTGGATTTGGCCTTACTCTCCAGCCCGGTCATGCGCGAGATTATTGGCTATCTGCCGCAAGAGGCAAAATTATTCAGCGGCACACTGCGCGATAATTTAACCATCGGCCTGCCCGATCCGGGCGAAGAAGCCATTCTCGCTGCCAGCCGCCGCACGGGTTTAATCGACCTGATACTGGGTCAGCCGAAAGGTTTGGCTTTAGAGCTTACCGAAGGGGGGCGCGGTGTATCGGGGGGACAAAAACAACTGATCGCTGTCACTCGCATGTTGCTGGCGAAACCCAAAGTTTGGCTGCTGGACGAGCCTACTGGCTCGATGGACTCTGCTACTGAATCTCGTATCGTCAATTTGTTGCGTGAGTTATCTGCTGAAGGTGTTACCCTCATTGTGACTACGCATAAAACAGCGTTGTTACCGCTGCTGGATAGACTGATTATTTTGCAAGGCGGACGATTACTATTAGATGGGCCGCGCGATGCAGTATTGCAAAAAATTTCCGGGCAAGCACCCAGACCAGAAGCACAATCTCAAGGCGTTGCAACGTAGCAAAGAGTGGAGATTTTCACCCTCTCCCACCTTTGCTGATGGAATAACTCGCTATTTTACAGGGGTGTAGCAATGAAAATGCCACTAATCGTTTGAATGAAATTTTATGAGCAACCCTGAATGAATATACATGAAGAAACCAACACAGGCCGCATCTTAATCTGGAGCAGTGTAGTTGCAATTATCGGATTTTTAATCTGGGCAGATTGGGCCGAGCTGGATCAAATTACCCGTGCCAGCGGTCAGGTGATTGCAAGCTCACGTAATCAGGTAATACAGGTTCCTGAAGGCGGCGTGTTGAGTGAGTTGCCTGTAAAAGAAGGTGCGTTGGTCAAGCGCGGACAATTATTAGCGCGTTTTGATAAAACCAAAGCTGAGGCAGGATTTCTGGAAAGCGCCGCTAAAGCCGCCGCACTCAAGGCAACTGTTGCTCGCCTGAATGCGGAAGTATTTGGTGGCGAACCAAAATTCCCGCCGGATTTGGAGGGTTACCCTGAATTCAGAGAGAACCAACTCGCGCTTTTTAAAAAAAGACGATCTGCTGTAAATGAAGAAATTAGCGCATTAGAGCAATCCAAAGGGCTCATCAAAGAAGAGCTGGATATGAATATTCCATTGGTGGCAACAGGCGATGTCAGCCGTTCTGAAATTTTAAAATTGCGTCGACAAGTGGTCGATATACAAGCGCAAATTACCAATCGCAAAAATAAATATTTGCAGGACAGTCAGGCAGAATTAAGCAAAGCGCAGGAAGATTTGGCGGGTGTGTTGCAAATCGTCGCGCAACGTAATGAGCAACTTGGTTTCACCGATGTACATTCTCCCATGGACGGCATCGTGCGTAGTGTGCGCATTACTACGCTGGGCGGGGTAGCCAGGCCGGGCGATGAAATTATGCAAATTGTGCCAGTGGATGGCGATCTCATTGTGGAGGCAAAAGTTACGCCGGCAGACATTGCATTTATCAAGCCCGGCTTGCCTGCCACCGTCAAGCTGGATGCCTATGACTACTCGATCTATGGCGCGCTCAAGGGCGAGGTCAGTTACATCAGTGCGGACACATTAAACGAAGATAACCGCAATAACGAGCAACCCTATTACCGCGTGCAAATAAAAATCCGCGAACAAAATTTGGTCAGTAAGAAGCAGGAACGCATTGAAATTCAACCTGGCATGACTGCACTGGTGGAAATCAAAACGGGTCAAAAAAGCGTGTTGCAATATCTCACCAAACCCATCACCAAAACTCTAAATGAATCCATGGGCGAGCGATAAAACCCCGATATTCTTGGAGTGATTTTTACTTTAGGGTAATGGAATAACCATCATGCCGCAATTGCTGCATTCGCATTCGGGTGGGCGGTCAGGGGATGTACAACTATGGTTTGTTTTTGTGCGGCGGTGGTGAGAGCGGTAACTATCGCGCTATCCATCTCGGCATAATAAGTGCCGTGGCTGGGGACGTTTGCCAGGGTGCGGGATGATACTTCCTGCACGGTTTTCAGGTGACTATCTTCGTCATTATTATCATCCAGCGCGCGTGGTGTGACTGCCTGAAAATATAGCATGCCGTCGCGTAACGTAATTGCCAGCAAATAAAATTCATACCCGTGCGCGGTGGTGTGTTTGTCGTGAATTTTAAAATATAGGGTGGAGCTGCTTTTGCTGGTATCTAGCTTAATAATGTTTAATTGTGCGCGTAACGTGTGCATAAAACTTTCGATGAGCGGCTGCGCAGTGTTCAAATGCGGTGCCAGCACGGCGCTGTATTCGCCATCACGTTGCACTAAAACAGGGTTAGGTAAAACTACTCGACGATTGGCGCGCCTGATCAGTATGATCAAGGTAATAAGTGAAGTAACAGCTAAGAAAGTTTCAAGCATCGTGATGTACGTGTGTGATGGACGAAGGGTAAGTATAACTGCTGATAGGCATTTATATGAAGTACTGCCATGAGAAATATTTTGGCTGAAAAAGTTCCTGATCTTTGTTGTTGCCGTAAAGTGGGGGAACAATTTTGATTGTTGTTCGTGTTCTTTCCTCTCCCAGAGACAAGAAGGAACAATCCGTCATGATTCGCTATATAGCGTCCGAACCGTGTTTTCTCACCACGCACTCTCCCCAAATTGCACGCTCTGAGTTAAGCTTGCGTCTTTAATTTTTCCAGTAAAGTAAATAATGGCTCAATACGTTTTTACCATGAATCGGGTAGGCAAGGTTGTCCCGCCCAAGCGTCAAATTATCAAGGACATTTCCTTAAGCTTCTTCCCCGGTGCGAAGATAGGTCTGCTAGGGCTGAATGGTTCGGGCAAGTCGACGGTGCTGAAAATTATGGCAGGAGTGGATAAGGATTATGTGGGCGAGGCCACGCCGATGCCCAATTTGAATATCGGTTATCTGCCGCAAGAGCCGCAACTTAATCCGGAACAAACCGTGCGTGAGGCGGTGCAAGAGGCACTGGGTGAGGTATTCAGCGCACAGAAAAAATTAGACGAGGTGTATGCCGCCTATGCCGAGCCGGATGCGGATTTTGATGCACTGGCAGCAGAGCAGGCGCGCTTGGAAGCAATCATTGCGGCGACGGATGGAAGTGCGGATCAGCAACTGGAAATTGCCGCCGATGCCCTGCGTTTGCCGGAGTGGGAGGCACGCATCAAGAACCTTTCGGGTGGCGAAAAGCGTCGTGTCGCGCTGTGTAAATTATTGTTGTCCAAGCCGGATATGCTGCTGCTGGATGAGCCGACCAACCATCTGGATGCGGAATCGGTGGAGTGGCTGGAGCAGTTTTTGACACGCTTTCCCGGCACGGTGGTGGCGGTGACACATGACCGATATTTTTTGGATAACGCAGCAGAATGGATACTGGAGCTGGATCGCGGGCATGGCATCCCGTGGAAGGGCAATTATTCCGGCTGGCTGGAACAGAAGGGCGCGCGCTTAAAGCAAGAGGAGTCGAGCGAATCTTCACGCCAAAAAGCGTTATCAAAAGAATTGGAGTGGGTGCGCCAAAACCCGAAAGGGCGGCAGGCAAAATCCAAGGCGCGGATTGCGCGCTTTGAAGAATTAAATTCGCAGGAATATCAAAAACGCAACGAGACGCAGGAAATTTTTATCCCGGTGGCGGAGCGTTTGGGGAATGAGGTGTTTGAGTTTGTCAATGTATCCAAGGCGTATGGCGAGCGGTTGTTGATCGACAACCTCAGCTTCAAAGTACCAGCCGGCGCGATTGTCGGCATCATTGGACCAAACGGTGCGGGCAAGTCAACCCTGTTTAAGATGTTGACGGGTAAAGAGCAGCCTGATTCGGGCGAAGTGAAAATCGGCGCGACGGTTAAGGTGTCCTACGTCGATCAATCGCGTGATGCTTTGGCGGGCGATAAAACGGTGTTCGATGAAATTTCCGGCGGCAACGATGTGCTCACGGTCGGTAAATTTGAAACGCAATCGCGCGCTTATATTGGACGCTTTAATTTCAAAGGCGCGGATCAGCAGAAAATTGTCGGCAATCTTTCCGGCGGCGAGCGCGGTCGCTTGCATCTGGCGAAAACATTAATCTCTGGCGGCAATGTGTTGCTGCTGGATGAACCTTCCAATGATCTGGACGTGGAAACTTTGCGTGCATTGGAAGATGCGCTGCTAGAATTTGCCGGCTGCGTGCTGGTGATCTCGCATGATCGCTGGTTTTTGGATCGCATCGCGACGCACATCCTGGCCTTCGAAGGTAATTCGCACGTCACGTTTTTTGATGGCAACTATCAGGAATATGAGGCGGATAAACGTAAACGTCTCGGCGAAGAAGGTGCCAAGCCCAAGCGGATACGCTATAAGCCGATTAGCCGGTGAGGGTGTGGCACGACCATGGTAATTCCAATTCCTGATAAAAACGATCACAGTGTTGGGCGGCCATGGTCTCGTGTTTTCAGAAGGATGCTCCTGCTTTCGGCGCTTCATAGGTCACGATGATTTTGCACGTTTCAGCAGCTCCCATACCGGACCATACGGCACCCAGGTTAAGCGCTGCAGAGTTACGAAACGTGAACCGTACGGTCGTAATCTTGTTGAGGAAGAAGGGAGCTCTTTTAACGCCGATGTCGGGCTCGCCGTATTGCGCCTTGATCATGCCGTAAAGGTGGTCAAAGGAACTGTCGCAAGCCGCGACAGAATCGCTCTTGTCGTTTAGCAGTTGGATCACTACTAATTTGCCTTCTTGAAATGCGAACCGCCTCACAAACGCGATGCCCCCGACATTGACGGATTCTTTCTCGTCTAGAAGGAGAAGCGCGCCGTAGTTGAGTAGTGAATCCGTCTCTTCGGAGCCGACCTTTATCTTTTTTCGAATTACCGACTCAGCTGTTCCGAAGAGAAAGCCGTCGTAGCCCTTGAGATCGGGACGATCGATCGCGAGCGTGGCCGCTGACCAGATCGTAATAAGCAGGATCAGGCATGCTCGACGACGAGAGTTCATGTTGGCCCAGTCTCCAGATGCTTAATGATGCTGATCGTGTACTTGGAGAAGCGCGTCTGGTCTCTGATGTCCTGACGTTGAGCTTGACCCGAGCAGTATTCTTTCCATAGGGAGTGCATCAGTTCAAAGTCATTGCGCGGGACGTGCTGGGTTGTTGCCGCGTTTGACGCATCAATGTGGACGGCTTTGTCAGAAACCCGTGCAATAGTGAAACTGTCTCCAAGATAGCCCTTTGCGGCTGTCCAGTTCCTGATGGTATCGCCTGGCCTCAGATTGGCCCGTAGCGTCGCCCAGAACTTTTTGAAACTCATGAACCCTCCTTATTGGATGCCCAACTTAAAGTAGATGGCAAAAACGCCGCATAAGCTGGCAGTTGATGCCGTTTACGCAAGCATCCGAACATGGCATTTATGTCCCCCACAAATGGCAAGAGGCGCAAGCCTCTCGAGACACATACTGCCGCCACACTCACTGCGCACACCGAAATCCTAAATCTTCACTGACTTTATCTGGAGCCATGTGCGCGCGCAAAGCTGTTCTGAAAAACATGGGTAGTGCGTAATGCCCGACACTGGCGCTGCTGCCGCGTATGACTTTTTCGGTCGTGCCATAATATTTGCTGCGGTAAGTGCTACCCGCATACGGTTGATACCAGTCGTCTACCCATTCGGAAACATTGCCCGCCAAGTCCATCACGCCGAACGGTGATTTATCTTGTGGATATGAGCCTACTGGTGCGATCGGGTTATCCTGATTGCGATCAGCCAGTTTGTCATTCGCCTGTCCACCGTTGGTTTTTTTAAGATCAAATACGTCGCCCCAGGGATACTCGTATCCTTGTTTGCCACGCGCGGCAATTTCCCACTCATTTTCGGTGGGTAAGCGCTTTTTCAGCCACGTGCAATATTTTTGTGCATCACTCCAAGTGACTGACATGACGGGCAGTTTGTCCTGCGCGCGTTGAATTTTCAGTAGCGCCTTTAACAGTTGTTGATGGCTCATGGTGGTGGTGTCCATGTCCAATAAAAAATATTCGCTGGCCACACGCCGCAAAAAATCCAGCTTGAAAGCGGCCAGTCTATTTTCGCTGACGTTGTATCCGTTCTGCACCCATCCAGTAGGCGTGGGGTGGTTAGTCGCCAGCACAAATTTTTTAAATTGGGCGTTAGTCACTTCATATTTATCTATCAGGAAGGCGGGTATTTTGACCGTGTGCAGCGGGTGTTCATCCACAAACAGCGGCTCGATAAAACCAAATTCTTTTTGTTGGTTCTTATCATCGTTTTTGTTGCTGCCGATGGCATATTCGCCAGATGGAATTTGTACCATATTCAGCGGAAGCTTTGCAGCTTGTGCGGTGACCGTCATGCACAGTAATAGTACACTGATAATAAATGATGCTGGCCTGATGTGCATGCAGTGGGAAAATTTAGATAGGATGGACATTGGAGTGTAGTTCATTATTAATCTCTTCTTTCGTTGCTGAATCTTTCGCACAGCGAAAACCAAAGGTTGCATTTTTTACGCGCTGGTCAAAAAAGGCGCGATTAAAAACAGGGGCTGAAATGCCGCAATCGTAAAACGTACAATCCCACCACGAACCGCCTTTCAGCGTTTTATATTGCTCACCATAATTTTCGCTGGGGCGGGTGTTGCCTGGATACGCGGTGTACCAGGAATCGGTCCATTCCCACACGTTGCCGGACATGTCATATGCGCCATATGGGCTGGCGCCTCCAACAAATGACCCCACTGGTGTGGTGTCGCCCTTTTTATCCAGGTTGGCCCAGCGTGCAGGGGTGTTGGCATTGTTGTGTTCAAATTTATCGCCCCACGGGAAAGTGCGCCCATCTGCGCTACGCGATGCTTTTTCCCACTCGGCTGCGGTTGGTAATCGTTTGTTTGCCCAAGCACAATAATCATGCGCGTCATACCATGAGACAAAGGTGACCGGATGATCTGCCTTGCCTTCAGGAAAGGTGCGATTGCTGAAATGATTGGGTGATCTGTGCTTGGTTGCTTGAATAAACGCTTTATATTGTAAATTAGTCACTTCATATTGGTCGATAAAAAATGTGGGCAAGGTCAAGCTATGTTGTGGTCCCTCATCGGCTAAACGGGAGTTGCTGCCCATTAAAAATTGTCCTGCTGGCACACGTACCATTTTGTTGGGCCGAGAGCCGATGCGCGAGTCGTCATAGTAAAGCGGGTAGCGCATGCCTGCTGCTCCGGGTAATGCCGTGGAGTCCGTAGATAATTTTGATGGCAGTTTGGGTGAGGCTTTCGGAACATTATCTTGTGCCAGAAATTCAGCAACTCGCGTAAGGCCATTCGCGGATATTTTTAGCCCGCGACTATGGCATGTGACGCATTCGGCTGGTAGATCAAGTGCGCGTGTTTGAAGTTTTCTGGTAGAAAATGTTCTGGTAGCAAATGTTTCGGTGGTAAAAATTCCGGGGGCAGATGAGCTGGCAGAAAATGATAGGGCTGAAAATGATTGCGCGGCAACCACTTCCCCCGAGTGATGGCAACTGTCACACGGTTTGCTTACAGGCGTATTTTGATAGTGGGGAGCTTGGCGTGTGATCATTTCTGCAGCATTTACTTGGAGAAACGAGCCTGGTGCTGCCCACACGATAATGATAGGCAACCAGGCAAAATCGAGTGTTGACAGAGCAGTCCAATTAAATTTCATGCCGACCTTAAAAAGTATTCAGTTAAAATACACACAGCAAAAATGCCAGTTACACGGTTTATTCCAATTCCCGATAGAAACAACATTAATGCTTTGCGTAGGTTGGGTTAGACGCGCAACGGCGTAACCCAACAAAATAGGCCGTTTTACCCATGGCTTGTTGGGTTGCGGCTACCCCTAACTCAACCTACAAAATCACACTTTTTAACGTGAAATGGAATTAGCTTATGACACACAACCGTTACTGAAATTCCCCAGGGAAATTCAACAGGAAAATTACGCAGTAGAATACCTTAAAAACTCCGGGTAGTGGTAAAGTGAGCCGCACTACTTATGCAGAGCGTGATCTTTAGTATATTTTTTGAACACCGTTAGGAAAAAAATCCCATGGCAGTCACGATAAAAAGCCCGCAGGAAATTGAAAAAATGCGTGTTGCTGGACGCTTAGCCAGTGAGGTGTTGGATTTCATCACACTTTCAGTGCAGGCTGGCATCACCACCAACGAGTTGGATAAACTGTGCCACGATTACATGGTTAACGTGCAGCATACCATTCCTGCGCCGCTCAATTACGCACCACCCGGCCATGCGCCTTATCCAAAATCCATCTGCACCTCGATCAACCATCAGGTTTGCCACGGCGTGCCTGGCGATAGAATGCTCAAGCAGGGCGATATTGTTAACATCGACATCACCACTATCAAGCAGGAATATCACGGCGACACCAGCCGCATGTTTTACGTGGGCGAGCCTTCGATACAAGCGCGGCGTTTGTGTGAGAGTACCTATCAGGCGATGTGGCGCGGCATTCGCCGGGTAAAGCCGGGCGCGTATCTGGGCGATATCGGTTTTGCCATACAAGGTTTTGCGGAAGGATTGGGTTACAGTGTTGTGCGCGAATTTTGTGGACACGGCATTGGCAAAAATTTTCATGAAGAGCCACAAATATTGCACTATGGTAAACCCAACACTGGCATGAGGTTGGAAGCGGGTATGATTTTCACCATTGAGCCGATGATTAATGCGGGTCGTGCTGACATCAAGCAGCTTAGCGATGGTTGGACCATTGTCACCAAAGATCACAGCCTATCCGCGCAGTGGGAACATACTGTGCTGGTGACTGAAACGGGCTTTGAAGTATTAACAATCTCGGCTGGATCACCTGCACCCCCCGCCTGAAGCCGATGCAAACGGTTGCGGAAATTCGTCAAGGCTTGCAAGCTGCGCGTCTGACCTTGCAGCGGGACTATGAACAACACGCCCTACCGCAACGCCTCCTGCGAGCTCATTCAAAACTGATTGACCAGTATTTACGCCTGATTTGGAAATGGTTAGCCATGCCGCCGGATTTGGCTCTGGTAGCGGTTGGTGGCTATGGTCGTGGCGAGTTGTATCCGCGCTCAGATATTGATTTGCTGATTGTTCTTCCACATGAACCCGATGAAGCGTTGCAGCAACATCTGCAAAAATTAATCGGGATGCTGTGGGATGTGGGTCTGGATGTGGGTCACAGCATACGTACTGTGGCGCAATGTCTGGCTGAATCAGTGGATATTACCGTGCAAACCAATCTACTCGAAGCGCGTCGAGTGGCAGGTGCGGCAGGCCTGTTTGGAGAAATGCGCGGCGCATTAACAAAAAACATAGACCCGCAAAAATTTTATCTCGCCAAACAACAGGAGCAGGCGCAGCGTTATTCCAGATTTTTGGATGCTGATTACAATCTTGAGCCCAACTTGAAAGAAAGCCCGGGTGGTCTGCGTGATTTGCACACGGTATTGTGGATTAGTCGCGCTTGCGGTTTGGGTAATACTTGGCGTGAGCTGGCCTCTGCCGCGATTATCACTTCGCTGGAAGCACGCGCCATTGCGCGTCACGAAGCATTGCTACAAACCTTGCGTATCCGTTTGCATTATTTGGCAGGGCGGCGTGAGGATAGATTATTGTTTGATTATCAAACCACGCTGGCCGAGCAAATGCACAGTGCTGCGACACATACGCGCCGTGCCAGCGAACACTTGATGCAAAAATATTATCGCACCAAACAGGCGGTACAGCAGTTAAACATTGTGCTGATGCAAAATTTACGCACTTATTTATTTCCTGCCGCATCTGATATTCAACCCTTAAACCAAAGATTTTTAATTCGCGATGATTTGTTGGAAGCGCGTGATGAAAAATTATTTGAGCGAGAGCCCTCAGCCATTCTGGAATGTTTTTTATTGCTGGCACAGCATCCACACTTGAGTGGATTTTCAGCGGCAACCTTGCGCGCACTGTGGCGAGCTCGGCATCACATAGATAAAAAATTTCGGCGCGATGAACACAATCATGCACTCTTTATGAGTTTGTTGCGTCAGCCGCATGGCCTTACCCAGGCGTTGCGGCGCATGAATCATAATGGAATATTAGGTAAATATATTCCCGCGTTTGGGCGTATTGTCGGGCAAATGCAACACGATCTGTTTCACGTATACACCGTCGACGAACACATTCTGATGGTGGTGCGTAACCTGCGGCGCTTCAATGTGCCGCAACATGCTCAGGAATATCCACTGTGCAGTAAACTGATTAAAGATTTCGCGCGTCCCGAAGTCCTCATGATCGCAGGGCTGTTTCACGATATCGCCAAAGGGCGTGGTGGCGATCATTCACTGCTGGGACGCATAGATGCAGTGCGCTTTTGCAAGCAACACCGTCTAAGCGGTGAAGATACTGAGCTGGTGGTATGGCTGGTGGAAAAACATTTGGTCATGTCAGCTACCGCGCAGAAAAAAGATTTATCCGATCAGGATGTCATTGCCACCTATACCGCAGATTTAAAAAATGACCGTTATCTGGTCGCACAATATTTACTCACTGTGGCCGACATACGCGGCACCAGTCCTAAGGTGTGGAATGCATGGAAGGGTAAGTTATTGGAAGATTTATTTTGGGCAGCGCGGCGCTATATGATGGGCGGAAAAATTGCCGATCAAGTTGGTGAAATTCGCACACACGCATTACAACTACTCAACCTGCTCGCTATGGCACCTGAGGGGCATGAAAAGCTTTGGGCGCAATTGGATGCAGAATATTTTCTGTATCACGAGCCACAGGAAATTGCCTGGCACACACGCTTACTTGCTTATCGTATTAACAGCAATAAGCCCATCGTTGAAAGTCGCTTGAGTCCGATAGGAGAAGGCTTGCAAGTGTTGGTATACAGTCCGGATCAGCCTTACTTATTTGCTCGCATATGCGCTTTTTTTGTGCGCTTACATTACAACATCATGGAAGCAAAAATTCATTCTACTCAACACGGCTACGCATTGAATAGTTTTACCGTGCTGAATACCAGCAGCAATCAAGCTCCGTATCGCGACGTGATGAATTTTATTGAATATGAACTTGCACAGGAAATTGCCAAAACAGTCATTCCCGCTGCGCCGCATGTGGGGCGCATCAGCCGCCAACTTCAGCATTTTCCCATTATTCCTGAAGTAAAAATTGTACTGGATGAGAAAAAAAATTATCAACTTTCAATTGTTGCCGGAGACCGCCCAGGATTGCTGGCGCAAATAAGCTATGTGTTGGCGCGGCACAATATCTCCGTGCAGAAGGCAAAAATAAACACGCTGGGGGCGCGCGCTGAAGATACGTTTAAAATTGTTGGGGCTGAGCTGGAGAAGCCACAGGCCGTGGAAAAGCTGCATGAGGAGTTGTTACGGCAAATTAGCTGACTTGTCATTCCTTTCGTGTAGGTAATTATCCTACAAATAAATAGGGTAATTACCGATATTCTTTTAGTTCATGTCGACGCAACATGCAGGCGTCGTAAAACGTGAAGCAAATTTTGGTTTCCATAAGGGGGAAAGTCATGAATATAGATCAGCTGCATCAAGAGATTCAGGAAGTAAACTTGTCGTACATGTTGCTTGCAAAACAGATGATTCATGAAGATGCATTAAGTGCAGCTTTCCGGCTGGGTATTAACCGGGAGATGGCTGAACTCATCGCCGGACTCAGTCCTGCACAATTGTTAAAAATGGCTGCGTCAAATATGTTGCTGTGCCGATTTCGCTTCGATGAAAAAATATTGCTGAACATGATTACGGATTACAACAAGGATCGCTTAATGACCCATGCACACAGTGCGATAATGATGGCCAAGCAGCCTATGGAGGCGCTTGCCGCCTGAATTTTGGCAGCATTATCCCGGATGCAAATTTCCCAACATGGTGAAGAATGAACAGATCAAGGAGGAGTTGTCATGAGAAATACAAGTGTTATTACTGAAGGGCATCAGATTAAATATTCAGTTGAGCTGATTGAGATGGGCGCAAGACTGCAATTGCTGCTGGAGGAAACATCTTTAAGCAGGGAGCGGCTTACTCGTTTGTATAAAGAGGTGAAAGGAAAGTCTCCATCCAAAGGAATGCTGCCCTACGCGACTGATTGGTTTGTGGGCTGGACACCCAACATTCATGCCTCATTGTTTATGAATATTATGGTATATTTTCAGCACAACGTGGGCGTGCTCGGGACGGAGGCATTGATTAAAAGTTATAAGGTGTATCTGGAGCAAATGAAAATAGAGGGTGAAGCACCTGTATTAAGTATTACACGGGCGTGGGTGCTGCTGCGATTTTTCAAGGCAAAAATGTTGCGACTGACTGCGTGCAAGGAGTGTGGCGGAGAGTTCGTGATTCATACCGATGATCTGTGCAAATATTATGTGTGTGGTATCTGTCATAAACCTGCCCGCGCGGGGAAGCAAAAAATAAAATCTCCGGTTAAGGAAAGCCAAGTCAAGAAAAGCCAAATCAAGAAAAGCCAGATTGCATATCAACCAGCGATGTAAATTGTAAGCAAAAATTTGTTAAGCAAGCGCTGAATAAGTTTATGTTACTCATGGTTTGACAAGGCTATCCTGAGCGATGCCGAAGGACTTACCCAGCATTTCCTTAACATTTATGCCGTTACTGATTTGTGCGCAGTAGCGGTATTTCCTTTGGTCAGACAATTCTACAAAAACATGTGGTGATGGAAATAGTGCAGATTTCGACTATTGATCTGGAGATGGCTGAGCATATTCAATGCTACATTGGTATCCGACAAGCAGTTGCTTAAAGTGGAGTGACGTTCAGTGTAGATGACTCCGCATCCATTCGGCAGATGGTGGCATTCACATTATTAAGGGCGCTGGTTATAGTGTCATCGAGGCGGCGGAGGGCATGGAAATGGCGCGCATGAAAACAGTGAATCTGGTCTTGACCGATCAGAACATGCCGCGCATGGATGGACTGGCCTTGATAAAAAAATTAAGCGCCTTGCCAGCTTATCGTACGAGTGGATAGTGGCGGGCAAAAATCCGTGCGGCGTGATCACGTTCAATGCTTGTCATCAAGGTGATAATACAGTGATTACGTTGACGGATGTCCAAATAAATCTACACCAGAAATAGGCGCAGTGCTGGACACGTAATACCTGATGGGATTGGGCGCTATTGATGATCACATGTTGATTATATTGCAGATTGAAAAGTGGATGCGCAGCCTGGATATGAATTTGAGTGAGCGTATTGCCGCATCAAAGTGCATTAAAAAATCTTGAATAATCGGGTTAGAATGTGGTGTCATTTAATTAAATATTAAACAGCATTAATTTGAAGCAAGGAAAAACAGGAGAGAGAGATGAATGCGAATGTTTTAATTAATGGGACGGTTGCAACGATGGAAATGAGCGGACATTTTGATTTTAGCGCGCATCGTGATTTCAAAGATGCCTATATGGCGCTGATGCAAAATCATTTGGTGTTGGTGATAGACGTGAATTTGTCGGCGGTGGATTATATGGACAGCTCGGCGCTGGGAATGTTGCTGATGCTGCGTGATCGCGCACAGGCAGCCAACAAGGAAGTGACGTTGAGTAAGCCCAGCAAGGTGGTGTCGCATATTTTGGACATCGCGAATTTTTCTAAATTATTTAATATTAGTTGAGCCAAATTGGGAAATGGGCGTTGAAAAATTGAGTAGGCGAGGATCAGGTGTCCGGTAACTGAATTAAGTCGAGTGTGCGGCTGGCCGTTGCGATCAAGGAATGAAATGAACGATTTACACAAAGAGAATAATCCCATTATTCCGCTGGCTAATTCGATGCATTTAGCGAATTTTGATCGTGCCAGTGTGACCGATCAGCCAGCCACGCTGAATGAGGCCAGCAGAGGACTGGCGCTGGTGGTAGACGATTCAGTCACTAACCGTATCGTCTTGGAAGCGCTGCTAGATCAGGAAGGATATAAAGTGATTTCGGCGGAAGATGGGGCGCAGGCAGTGCAGATGTATGTTGAGCATCAGCCGGACATTGTTTTTATGGATGTAATGATGCCGAAAATGGATGGCTACGAGGCTACCCAACGCATTAAGGAACTGGCTGATATGAGATTTGTGCCGATTATTTTCCTCACAGCGTTAACGGCGGATGAGGCCCTCACTAAATGTATAGAAGCGGGCGGGGATGATTTCCTCAGCAAGCCCTACAAGCAAAGTGTGCTGCGTATTAAGATGATTGCCTTGGAACGCATACGCAACCTGACCCGTACGGCGGCGATGCAGCATCACAAGATTACCGAACAGCACATGAGTATGTTGCGCGAGCAGGAGGTGGCAGAGCATATCTACAATGCTGCGGTCACGTCAGATAACGTAGGGTTGAATTACATACGTTCGTTACTGCGCTCAGTTTCTACTTTTAGCGGCGACATGTTGCTCTCGGCTTATCACCCTGCCGGCAGGTTACATATCTTGCTCGGCGACTTTACCGGGCACGGCCTCACCTCATCCATCGGTGCATTGCCTGCAGCGGATGTATTTCACACCATGACTGTCAAGGGATATTCTGCGCCGGAAATATTGGCCGCAATCAATCAGAAATTACATCGGCTGCTGCCAGCAGATATGTTTATGGCGGGCTGCTTGGTGGTAGTGGAAGAAGATATGAAAACTGTTGCCATCTGGAATGCCGCAATGCCAGATGTGCTGTTAATTGATGGCAAAACGCGGGAAGTTAAAGCGCGTGTCACCTCAGTCAATTTACCGTTGGGCATTGTGGCCGATACGGATTATCACCAAACTGTCATGCGCTTTGACTTGACGCCAGGGGATCGTATTTTGATGTGCAGCGATGGTGTAACAGAGGCACGAAATGCGGCTCAAGAGTGTTTTGGAGAGCAACGTTTGATGCAGTCTGTGAGTGCTGGCAGCGATAGTTTTGCGTCGGTTATTGCGGTACTGGATGCATTCTGTACAGGCGTAAATTTGTCAGATGATTTGAGTCTGGTAGAAATATCATGCCAGCAAGGTATGCTCGAAAATGTTTATTTAGAAACCGCTAATCAACGCGCGCAACCCATGGTGATGCAAGACAAGCGGGGCTGGAGCTGGGCGCTGGATTTAAAAGGCAGCAGTTTGCGGTACCTTAACCCGGTGCCATTAGCGATCAGCCAATTGCTGGAGATTGAGGGCATAAGCGCGCACCAACAAACATTGTTTGTGATTTTAACCGAGCTGTATTCCAATGCACTGGAGCATGGTGTATTGAAAATGGACTCGCGGCTAAAATCTTCTGCAGATGGATTTAGCCAGTATTACGCTGAGCGAGAAGCTAAATTAAAAAAACTGGAGGATGGATTTATCCATTTTGAAATAGAGCTTGTTCCATTAGAAAATGGGCAGGTTGGTAATGATAAGCTGGTGGTGCGAATCAAAGACAGTGGGGTGGGTTTTGATTTCACTCACTGGATAGATGCGCCGCCGAATAATGCACTGGGACTAAGCGGAAGAGGCATTATGTTATTGCATAGCTTGTGCCAGTCTGTGCGATATATCGGCAAGGGGAATCAGGTGGAAATTATTTACGCATTGAAAGATGATTTATCTGACTGACTGTAATCCAGAGAAGCACTGATTTATTCCCAGTGGCGGCAATGCAGCTAAGGTGGAATGGATCAGAGGTTCCCTAGACAATGGTGAGTGTGGAGTGAGCTGGTAAAGTAATTCAAGTAGCACGGAGTCAATTTATTTTTACTGCCTTGGTGGTGATATAGCATGGTGGTGAGATAAGTTGACTCAGCGTTTTGAGAGGGTGTCTGTAGTTAAAATGAATGCCTTGATGCATACTACATCGCGATTGGCGACGGTACTCGCCATTATTCTGGTCTTGATATTTCCGATAAGCTATCTCGTGCTGACTTATGAGTTTAATCGTGCCGAAGTGGAAACTGAGGGTCGGTTGGATGTGATCAATATTCAGAAACTTGTCGCTCAGAATCCGGACTCCTAGCAACGTGAATCATCTCAATTAAAAGAATTGCTGGATGAGATGACTGAAGCAAGTCACGATCATTTTCTGGTAAATCACGATAATTTGGAGCTAAGTGACATTTCGTGGAGGTTAAATCCTCTTTATAGCCTGTCATTATTGGGCTAAACGAAAAGATTAGACGAGGTGGTAGTCTAATTGCATGAAAAAAACACTGTCTTGTCTGTGCCCGCCCCTTACAAAAACGGGGTCGAACT
>CANJMS010000042.1 GCA_947475825.1 Nitrosomonadales bacterium | reverse complement strand
TGCGGCTTTCAGTTTAGCCTTGGTGCGTACCGGAACCTTTGTATAAATGGCGTGCTTCAAATCGGCGTTAAGCCGCTCTTCCGGGTTTAGCTCCGGACTGTAGCTGGGCAGATAGAACAACTCGATTTGGTCTTTATGTTCCCCTGCCGAAGGGAGCGGTCAGTTCGGTATCTCTAGCCCGCATCAGATTGAAATTATTGAGCAGGATTTACGCTTGATATTATTTAGTCGTAACGAGATTGCACCTTCGGTCATGCTGCATATGAAATTGCTCACAGGCTTGCTGGGACATTTTTATCAAGCTAAGCGGCACGAGCAGCGGCTGCGCGACATCGCACGCTTGAAGGCAATTTATGAAACGGGTTCGCGCCTGACGCATGATCTGAAAAACATGCTGCAGTCGTTGCTGGCATTAATTTCAATCGCGCAACATCAAGCGCCGGAGGCTGTGCCACTGCTGCGTCGCCAGCTACCCGTTTTGGCGCAACGCATTGAGATGGTGCTCGCAAAATTACAATCACCGCAATTGGAAGCGGATACAACCTTGCTGCCTTTAGTAGACTGGTGGGGAAATTTACGGGCGCGGTATCCAGATGCAGCGTTAATGTGGGCACATGAAGGTGCAGCAAAGAGTGAGTCGGCGCAAGACTCGGACGCATCGGCTATGCTCATACCGGAAGCCATATTTGATTGCGTGGCTGATAATTTAATTAACAATGCGCTCAACAAACGGCAGCGCGAGCCTGAAATAGTGATAAGCATTAGTCTGCGCGAACAGCCATTTTCATTCAGCGTATGTGACAATGGCAGCAGTCTGCCGGAGCCGCTAGCACACCAAGTGTTGCGTATGGTGGTCGTGTCGGAAGATGGTTTTGGCGTGGGACTTTATCAAGCGGCGCGCTGGGCAGAGCAGGCAGGTTACAATTTGGTCATGCGAGACAATATAACAGGCAATGTCTGTTTTGAATTATCACATTCTGCCCGGCATAACGTGCAGGGATAAAAATTTTATTGGACGATTAAATAACGGATGACGAACATGAATACACCTCAATCCGAGGCCCTTGAATTAATTAAACGCGGCTGCGATGAGTTGTTGCTGGAGACTGAACTTGCACAAAAGCTTGCTCTGAATCGCCCGCTACGAATTAAGGCTGGCTTTGATCCAACCGCGCCTGACTTGCATCTGGGGCACACAGTACTACTGAATAAAATGCGGCAGCTGCAGGATTTAGGTCATCATGCCCTATTTTTGATCGGTGACTTTACCGGCATGATCGGTGACCCCACCGGAAAAAACAGCACCCGTCCACCGCTCAGTCGCGAGCAAGTATTGGCGAATGCTGAGAGTTATCGCGAGCAAGTGATGAAAGTATTGCATCCCGAAAAAACAGAGATTGTTTTTAATTCCACCTGGATGGACAAATTTAATGCTGCCGATTTAATCAAGCTGGCTGCCACGCACACCGTAGCACGTATGTTAGAGCGCGATGATTTTGGCAAACGATATAAAAATAATCAGCCCATTGCCATCCACGAATTTATTTATCCGCTCGTGCAGGGTTATGATTCGGTCGCACTGAAAGCCGATATGGAATTGGGTGGCACTGATCAAAAATTCAATTTATTGATGGGGCGCGAGCTGCAAAAACATTACGGACAAATTGCGCAATGCGTACTCACCATGCCGCTTTTGATTGGTTTGGACGGTGTAAATAAAATGTCAAAATCGCTTGGTAACTATGTTGGCATCACCGATGCACCGCAGGAAATGTTTGGCAAACTCATGTCTATTTCTGATGAGCTGATGTGGCGATATTTGGAACTGTTGTCCGCAGAAAGCATGGCGACTATTACTAAATGGCGCGCAGAAATTGAGCAAGGCCGTAATCCACGCGATATAAAAGTATTGCTGGCGCAGGAAATGGTCACGCGCTTTCATCATCGCGCCGCTGCCGAAATGGCCTTGGCAGAATTTGAAGCGCGCTTCAAACAAGGTGTGCTGCCCGAAGATATGCCACTGATTACGGTGAGCTCGGCTAATGGCAGCATCGGCATTGCCCAGTTGTTAAAACAAGCGGGCTTGGTTGACAGCACTTCCGATGGATTGAGGATGATCGAACAAGGTGCGGTCAAACTCGATGGTGAGCGGATCAGCGATAAAACATTGCAGTTGAAAGTAGGTGCGAGTGTCGTCGCACAAGTTGGCAAAAGAAAATTTGGGCGCGTGACGGTAAATTAATTTTTGGAGCCAATTTTTTAGAATCAAACAACTGCGCTGCCACGCAGTTGCCTGGCGACAGTAACCATATTTTGCAATGCAGTTTTTACTTCTGGCCAGCCGCGAGTTTTCAGACCACAATCTGGGTTAATCCACAAGCGTTGCGCCGGAATAACCGCCAGTGCTTTGTGCATTAGGCGCAACATTTCTTCAGGGCTGGGTACACGCGGTGAATGGATGTCGTACACGCCGGGGCCGATATCATTGGGATATTGAAATTCGTGAAAAGCATCTAACAGCTCCATGTCCGAACGTGAAGTTTCAATAGTAATGACATCCGCGTCCATCGCCGCAATGGCTGGCAGAATGTCGTTGAATTCTGAATAACACATATGCGTGTGTATCTGCGTTGTATTGTTGACTCCCGCAGAACACACCTTAAAAGCGCGCACTGACCAATCCAAATAAAACGGCCAATCAGTTTTTTTCAACGGCAAGCCTTCGCGCATGGCCGCTTCATCAATCTGGATGATCGCGATGCCAGCCCGCTCTAAATCCTGCACCTCATCGCGGATCGCCAGCGCAATTTGCAATGCCGTTTCCGCGCGCGGAATATCATTGCGCACAAACGACCATTGCAAGATTGTAATGGGCCCGGTGAGCATACCCTTCATGGGTTTCGTGGTAATGCTTTGCGCGTATTGCGCCCATTCCACCGTCATGGGATGCAGACGCGAGACATCGCCATATATAATTGGTGGCTTCACGCAACGCGAGCCGTAGCTTTGTACCCAGCCATATTCGGTGAAAGCAAAACCTTGCAGTTGCTCGCCAAAATACTCCACCATGTCGTTGCGTTCGGCTTCGCCATGCACCAATACATCTAAACCGAGCTCTTCCTGAAGTTGTACAACGTGCCGAATTTCGGCGCGCATTTTGGTGTGATATTGCGCGGTGCTCAGTCGGCCTTTTTTGTAATCGGCACGCGCGGTACGGATGTCTGCGGTCTGCGGAAAGGAGCCGATGGTCGTCGTGGGAAAGGCGGGCAGATTAAAGCGCGCCTGTTGCGTAGTGATCCGCACCGCAAAAGGAGACTGGCGTTGAGAATCGTGCGGCGTTAAAGCGGCGACACGATGCCGGATTGCCTGGTCATGCACTTTAGGCGAGAACACACGGCTTTCCAGTGCCGCATTAGTTTGCGTGAGTTGTGTCGCAATGGCTTCTTTGCCTAATGTCACACCCCGTGCCAAGGTGGCGATTTCGGCCAATTTTTGTGTGGCAAAAGCCAGCCAACTTTTGAGAGTTCTGTTTTCTAATGTCTGGTCGAGATTGACTTCCTGCGTCAAGTCCACGGGTACATGCAGCAGCGAGCAACTAGGTGCAACCCACAAACGCTCACCCAATGTTTTATGTAGTGTTTGTAGCGTTTGCAAGGCAGCAATCAGATTGCAGCGCCAAATGTTGCGCCCATCTACGATACCCGCAGATAAAATTTTGTCTTCCGGAAAGTTACGCAAAAAACATTCCGCCTGTTGTGGCGCACGCACCAGATCAATATGTAAACCAGCAACAGGCAGTGCCTTAAGAATTTCGGCATGTTCTTCCACGCTATCAAAATAGGTGGCGAGCAAAATTTTTGGTGAGCATGGGGCAAGCGCTGCGTAGGTTGGCTCGAGCGTATCTACCCACTCTTGCGGCAAATCCAACACCAGTGCAGGCTCATCAATTTGCACCCATTCCACACCTTGCGCTTGGAGGCGCGCCAGAATTTGTTGATACACGGGAATCAGTTTTGGTAACAAATGCAGGCGGTTTAAATCAGCCTGTTTTTCTTTGCCCAGATACAGGTAAGTCAGCGGGCCAATCAGCACCGGCTTGGCCTTGATGCCGAGTGCTTGCGCTTCTGCTATTTCCTCAAAGAACCACTCGCTACCCAGCTTGAATTCTGTGGTATGCAAAAATTCCGGCACTAAATAGTGGTAGTTGGTATCAAACCATTTGGTCATTTCCATGGCGAAATTATTTTTGTCGCCCCGCGCCAGCGTAAAATATTGCGCCAAATTTATCGCTCCATCAGCAAAACCAAAGCGGCTCGGTGCAGCGCCCAGTAGCGCGGTCATGTTGAGCATTTGATCGTAATAAGCAAAGTCGCCCACCGGAATAAAGTGCAGCCCGGCTTCTTGCTGCAACAGCCAGTTTTGCTTACGTAAACCTTGACCAATACTATGCAAACCCGCTTCATCAAGATCACCTTTCCAGTACGCCTCTACTGCTTTTTTGAGTTCGCGTTGTGCGCCTATGCGCGGGAATCCCAAGTTGTGTGCAATTATCATGGCCATCTCCAAACTATCAAGGCTGGCATGATGCAGAAAACTATATTATTATTCAAATTCATTATTTTAATACTTTCCATTAATTTAATTCATTATGACATCTATCCTTGAAGTTCGGCATTTGCACACCATTCTGGCTCTGGTTGACTGCGGCACCCTGTCTGGAGTGGCCGTTAGAGTGCATTTAACGCAGTCGGCCATTTCGCATCAAATAAAACAGATGGAAGAATATTACGGCGCAGCTTTATTTGAACGTAAAACGCAACCCTTGCGACTGACCCCTGCAGGGCAGCGACTGCATGCGCTGGCGCACGGCGTGGTTGCTATGGTTAGCGAAGCAGAGCGCGACATGGTGCGCATCATTCAAGGGCAAGCGGGGAAATTGCGCGTGGCCGTGGAGTGCCACACTTGTTTTGAATGGCTGATGCCCGCGATGGACGTGTTTCGCGACAATTGGCCGGAAGTTGAGTTGGATTTAGTATCCGGTTTCCATGCCGATCCACTGGCCTTGCTGCATAGAGATCGTGCAGACTTGGTCATTGTGTCGGAACATAAAAAGGCGGATGGAACGAGTTATCACCCGCTGTTCGGCTTTGAAATCGTTGGGTTGGTATCGTGCTTGCACCCTCTGGCGAGCAAAGATTATTTGACCCCGCATGATTTTGCAGGCGAAACGCTGGTGACCTACCCGGTATCAGACGATATGTTGGATGTCGTGCGTAATTTCCTGCGCCCACGCGGTGTTGAACCTAAACGTCGAACCGCCGAATTAACGGTAGCGATATTGCAACTAGTAGCCAGTCGTCGTGGCATCGCTGCCCTGCCCGGCTGGGCAGTGCAAAGTTATTTGGAAACAGGTTATGTAGTTGGCAAGCAGCTCGGCAAGCATGGTTTGCGTGGTGAGCTATACGCAGTCACTAGTCGGCACTCTGGCGAAGCAGCGTATATGAAGGATTTTATTGACACAGTACGTGCGGTGAGTTTTAAACGCTTGAGAAATCTACTGCCTTTGTGAGCATGGAAATAGGCTACAAATATCTCACCCAATGTTACAAAATAATCAGGTGCGCTTCCCACGCTCGATACTGATTCCCACCATACGACTGCCGCGAATTGCGTTGAGTTTAGCTACACTGATTTTCACCCAGGGCGCGTTAAAATCCCGCAACAGCATTTGTGCAATGTGTTCGGCCAACGCTTCCAGTAAGTTAAAATGCTGTTCGCTTAAAAGTGCTTGAATGTGTTGCACCACTTCGGCGTAATTTAACGCATCAACAATATTATCACTCAGACCTGTACGGTCATTCGGCAGTGCAATCTCCAAATCAAATTGCAAGGTTTGCGGGATGCGTTTTTCCCATTCATACACGCCGATCAGCGTGTCAATCTTAAGTTCGCGTAAAAAAATAATATCCATTGATTAGTTTCGTTGGTTAATGAGGAGCAGGGGCTACGCGATAAGAATAGCGTAAAATTGTGCCTGTGTATTTTAAGGTATTTATTAAAGATGATGTTTCTACTATTTATTGTGGGTGCTTATTTGCTGGGCTCTGTTTCTTTTGCAGTGCTAACGAGCTATGTGTTCCGCTTGCCTGACCCACGCACTTATGGCTCGCACAACCCTGGCGCAACCAATGTATTGCGTAGTGGAAAAAAATTAGCTGCTGCCTTAACCTTGCTTGGTGATGCCGCCAAAGGTTGGTTGGCGGTGTGGTTGGCACAAAAATTTGCCCCCGCAACGGATGATGCTTTGTGGTTTGTCGCTGCCGTTGCACTGGCCGCTTTTTTGGGGCATTTATTCCCTATATTTTTACGCTTCAAAGGTGGCAAAGGAGTCGCCACCGCATTAGGCGTCATGTTGGCGATTAACGTTTGGTTGGGATTGGCCGCATTGGCTACGTGGATTTTGGTATCATTTATATTTAGATATTCATCGTTGTCCGCATTACTGGCGGCGCTATGCGCGCCTGCTTTTGCCTGGTTGTTGAAATTACCAGCAGAGTATATTGTGCTGACTGTAGTAATATCACTGCTGCTCATCTGGCGGCATAAGCACAATATTCAGAATTTACTTTCCGGCAAGGAAGGGAAGATAGGAACGTAATAATTAGGCAAGTGTTTTCTTAAGCAAACGCTTCACTGGAATCCCATTTCTTGTATGGAAATTCAAATGCACACTACTTTATTCTCTTCATTCAAAATAATTGCCCAAATAATTGCTGGCTTTATTTTAATCATGGCGCTGTTCGGTTGCGGCAATAGCGACAAACCTGCAGGGTCGCCAAGCGGTCCGGGTACACCTCCACCACCGGAAGTCGAAGTTATCACCGTGACCTTTGGCAAAGCCACCATGACCCAGGATTTACCCGGGCGATTACAAGCTTATCGTACGGCACAAGTACGGGCGCGAGTTGAGGGCATTGTTGAGCAGCGTTTATTTCGGGAAGGCAGTGAGGTAAAAGCGGGAGATCCATTATTTCGTATTGATGCGCGGAATTTCAAAGCAGCGGTAGATGCGACCCGCGCAGATTTGGAAATTGCTCGGCAAACCGCCACACGCTATCAATCTCTGTTGGCTATCAAAGCAGTCAGTCAGCAGGAATATGATCTGGCAACAGCCAGGGTGAAACAAACGGAATCAGCCATGATACGCGCCACCGAAAATCTGGAAAATGCCAGCGTGCCTGCGCCCATTCCCGGGCGCATTGGGCGCACGCTGGTGACCGAAGGCACGTTTGTTGGCCGGGGTGACGCTACTTTATTGGCCACCATCGAACAGCTTGATCCGATCTACGTTAACTTTACACAATCGGGCGTGGATTTACTGCGCTTGCGGCAGGCAGTCAAGGCTGGCACGCTCAAACAAGCAGCAGCTAAAGTGCAATTGGTACTTGAAGATGGCAGCATCTACCCGCGCACGGGCAATATATTTTTCACCGATATGGCTGTGGATCCCAGCACGGGCGCAGTATCGTTGCGTGCAGAATTTGCAAATCCACAGCGTGAATTATTACCCGGCATGTTTGTGCGCGTTCGATTTCCTGAGGCGGTGGCCGAGAATGTTATACGCATTCCGCAACGCGCCGTGCAAGCGGGGGCGCAAGGACAATATGTCATGGTAGTTGGCGCAGAAAATAAAATTGCGCCGCTGCCTATAAAAATTGGCAGCATGGCGGGCACAGATTTCATCGTTTCCGAAGGACTTAAGGGCGGCGAAATAATTATTGTGAATGGATTGCAAAAAGCTCGTCCTGGGGCAGTGGTGACACCGATCGGCGAAGGAATCGCAGCACCATCTGTGCAGGTCAAACCTGCCGCACCTACATCAGCAGTAGCACCTGCAACACCTGCAACCAGCAATAAACCGCCAGCCAATAAGTAATCATAAACCATGCTTGCAAAATTCTTTATAGACCGCCCCATTTTTGCCTGGGTTATCGCGCTCATCATTTTGCTGGGCGGCGCGTTAGCGCTGAAAAATTTACCCGTCGCGCAATATCCAGCCGTTGCTTCGCCAGCATTGTCGGTAACGGTGACTTATCCTGGCGCATCGGCGCAAGTGGTCGAAGAAACAGCCATCGCCTTGTTGGAACAAGAGATGAATGGCATCGAGCGTCTGTTGTACATGGAGTCGGCGGCGGAGTTGGGGCGCGGCAGCATTACGCTGAGTTTTGAAGCGGGTACGAACCTTGATTTTGCTGCGGTAGAAACGCAAAATCGTATCAAACGCATCGAAGCGCGTCTGCCGGAAGATGTGCGGCGACTAAGCATCACAGTGAATAAGTCGGCACGCAATTTTTTGATGTTTGTTTCCCTGATTTCGCCGGACAAAAGTTTAAACAATGTTGCACTGGGTAGCTTTGCTGCGACCAGTGTGCTGGACAGTATCCGGCGCGTGCCCGGAGTGGGTGAAGCAATATTATTTGGCACCGAATATTCCATGCGCTTGTGGCTCAAACCAGAAAAATTACACAGCTACGGCCTCACTCCATCCGATGTATCGCGTGCGGTGCGTGCACAAAATTCGCAATTGGCTACGGGCGAATTGGGACAATTACCCTCATCTGCCGGGCAACAACTCAATGCAGTGATTGTCACTAAAACGCGATTCTCTACACCCGAAGAATTCGCCAACATCATCGTGCGCACCAATGCAAATGGCTCGACTTTGCGCGTGAAAGATGTGGCGCGGGTGGAGTTGGGCGCGCAGGATTATGCGCCCAGTGCGCGCCTGGATGGTCAACCAGCCGCCACTGTTGCGATACGTCTAGCTCCTGGAGCCAACGCTTTGAATACGGTTCAAGGAGTCAAAGACAAGATGGCGGAGTTGGCGAAATTTTTCCCGCCAGGCATTGATTGGGCCGTGCCTTATGACACCTCAAAATTTATCGAGGTCTCCATCAAAGAGGTGCTGAAAAGTTTGGCCGAAGCACTGGTACTGGTGGTGCTGGTGATGTATTTGTTTTTGGGCAATGTACGCGCAACCTTGATTCCAGCTATTGTTATTCCCATCGCGCTGATCGGAGCGCTGGTTGGCTTATATTTGCTGGGATATTCGATCAATGTGCTGACGCTGTTTGCGATGGTGTTGGCCATTGGTATCGTGGTGGACGATGCGATTGTAGTAGTGGAAAACGTCGAACGCATTATGACCACCGAAGGTTTATCGGCGCGTGATGCCACGCGCAAAGCGATGGATCAAATCATCGGTGCGATTATTGCGATCACCCTGGTGTTGATGGCGGTGTTCATCCCGATGGCGTTTTTCCCTGGCTCTACTGGCGCAATCTATCGTCAGTTTGCGGTGACGCTGGTGTTGACTATGATGTTCTCGGCATTAATGGCCTTGACGCTCACCCCGGCGCTGTGCGCGACTTTGCTTAAGCACCCAAGCGGTTCAAAGTTGCACAATGGACATGTTCCTGGTGGCAAATTTCACGCTTGGTTTAACCAATTTTTTGCGCGAACGACGAAAAATTATCTAGGTAGCGTTGGCAAAATAGTGAAAAAGACCGGACGCTATTTACTGGTTTATGCAGTCATATTGATTGCGATGGGTTGGTTGTTCACAAAATTGCCGGGCAGCTTTTTACCCGAGGAAGATCAAGGTTATTTCATCAACATCATTCAACTGCCGCCGGGCGCAACACAAGAGCGCACGCAGGAAGTGCTGACACAGGTTGAAAAATATTACCTCGAGCAAAAGGAAGTAAAGCATGCCATCGGCGTGCTGGGATTTTCATTTTTTGGACGCGGACAAAATGCCGCGATTGTTTTTGTGCGACTGAAAGAATGGGATGAGCGTCTGGCAACCGAAAGCACGTCCAGCACGCTGGTGCGGCAGGCCAATATGAAATTATTCAAAATTAAACAGGCCATGATTTTCGCCATTAACCCCCCACCTATTCCCGAATTGGGGGCCGTAGGCGGCTTTGATTTCCGCTTGCAGGATCGCGGCGGCATGGGACGCGAAAAGTTACTGGAAGCGCGCAATATGATGTTGGGTATGGCTGCACAGCATCCGGCATTATTGGGGACACGTCCCGAAGGGCAGGAAGCTGGCTCACAATTATTTCTCGATATTGATCGATTGAAAGCCGAAACGATGGGTGTGTCTATCGCCGACTTAAACGAGACCATGCAATCCTTATTGGGCGTAGCTTACATCAACGATTTCGTGCGACAAGGGCGTGTGTTGCGCGTGCAAATGCAGGCTGAAGCCGACACTCGTCGCACGCCACAAGATATTTTAAAAATCTCCGTGCGTAACAATCAGGGCGGTATGGTGCAGTTGGCTGAGATTGCCACAGCACGCTGGGTAGTTGGTTCGCCCAAACTAGATCGCTATAACGGTTTACCTGCCATGAAAATTTCTGGTGGTCCGGCAGTGGGTCGCAGCAGTGGCGAAGCAGTGGCTGCTATGGAAGAAATTGCACAAAAATTACCCCCCGGATTTGGTTTTGAATGGTCGGGCACGTCGTATGAAGAACGACAGTCCGGCGCACAAGCACCGTTGTTATTTGCCATCTCGCTGATCGTAGTGTTTCTGTGTTTGGCCGCATTGTATGAGAGTTGGGCAATTCCATTTGCAGTGCTGTTAGTTGTACCGCTGGGCGTATTCGGCGCGGTGTTGGCCGTTACTTTGCGTGGGCTACCCAATGATTTGTATTTCAAAGTTGGCTTAATTGCCATCATCGGCCTGTCGTCTAAAAACGCGATTCTGATTATCGAATTTGCACGCAGGTTGCAAGATCAAGGCATGAGCTTGATAGATGCCACATTGGAGGCGTGTAGATTGCGCTTTCGCCCGATTTTAATGACCTCATTTGCCTTTATTGCGGGCGTATTGCCGCTGGCATTTTCCACGGGTGCTGGCGCGCAAAGCCGTATTGCCATTGGCACGGGCGTGATGGGTGGAATGCTCGCGGCGACCTTGCTGGCAGTATTTTTAGTGCCTGTTTTCTTTGTTGTAGTGCGCCGAATTTTCCCCGGACATGCGCGTACACACGCTGTGTCGCAGGAGGAGGGGACACATGAGAAAGTTTGATCGAGTACTCAAATTATTGATCGCTGTATCGCCTGTTGCGCTGCCTCTAATTTTAGTGGGTTGTTCCATGATGCCGGACTATCATCGGCCTGCCACGCCTGTTTCAGACAGATGGCCAGATAGCGTGAAGCAGCCGAATGCCAAACAACCACTCAGCGCATCACAATCGGCAGTTGATAAAACCCAACCAGATAAAACACATTCGGGGTGGAAAAATTATTTTCCAGACGTGCGTCTGCAAGTACTTATCGCAGCAGCGCTGGAAAATAATCGCGACCTGAGAATTGCCACCACTCGCATTGATGAAGCACGTGCGCTATATGGCATTCAACATGCGGATTTTTCCCCGACCATAAATTTGAATGCTTCCAGTACCACCTCGCGCACATCCCAGACTGTTTTTAATTTCGGCAACAACCAGATTCTTCGCAGGAACGATTTAAATGTAGGTTTTGTATCGTATGAATTAGATTTTTGGGGGCGGGTTAGGAGTCTGAATGCCTTTGCTAAAGCCAGTTACCTCGCTACGGAAGAGGCGCAACGCGCATTTTTATTTTCGCTAGTTGCAGATGTAGCTAATACTTACTTATCGTTGGTGGAATTACGCGAGCGCACTGAACTGACCCGATCAACGGTTAGCGCCCGTGCAGAATCTAAAAATCTTATTTCGCGGCGACGCGAATTGGGTGTATCAGGTGAATTGGATTATTTACAAGCGGAAGGTTCCTATCAAAGCGCACTGGCCGAGCTGGCAAACTTGGAACGGCAACAAGCAGCAGCAGAAAATTTATTAACACTACTGGTGGGGCAATCCATCGCTGCAATAAAAGATTTGCCGGTTGGCCGTAGCCTGTCTGAACAAGGTATTACGCCTGCCATGCTGGCGGAGTTACCCGCTGAAACTTTGCTGCAACGCCCAGATGTAATTGCCGCCGAGCAACGTCTGATCGCTGCCAACGCTAACATCGGTGCAGCGCGTGCAGCCTTCTTTCCGCGCATTGCACTCACTGGAAATATAGGCGTTGCCAGCCGCGATCTGGGTGGATTATTTGATTCTGGTAGTAGCGCATGGAGCTTTCAGCCGATCATCAGCCTGCCATTATTCAGTGGTGGGCGCGGCACGGCGAACGTAAATTTGGCTGAAGCACGCAAAGTGATTGCCATTGCAGAATATGAAAAAACCATACAACTCGCCTTCCGCGAAGTGGCTGATTTGCTCAACGCTAGTGAAACACTCACCCGACAACTAACCGCCCAAGCCGCTAACGCAGTGGCGCAAAAACAAAGATTACGCTTGGTCGAGGCGCGCTTTTCAGCAGGCGTTGCCAACTATCTCGAAGTGTTGGATGCGCAGCGCGAAGCCTACAGCGCTGAGCAAGGTGAAGTGCAAGTGCGGCGCAGCTGGCTGTCGGTTGCGACGCAGTTATTTAAAGCATTGGCTGGAAATAATGGTGTGAGCGCGGAAAAAGTTGTGCGATGAGAAACGCATAAATGCCTTCATGGCATTGCATATAGCGTATCAACTCCTTATCTGAATAATAATGAAAAAGATTTCTATCTTGTTTGTTTGTATGGGCAACATTTGTCGCTCGCCAACTGCGGAGGCGGTGTTTCGTCATCAGGTTCAGGCGGCTGGGTTGGCGCATTTAATCGCAATAGATTCGGTGGGGACGCATGATTATCACATCGGCTCGCCACCCGATGAACGCTCGCAGGCGGCGGCGTGTGCGCGCGGTTATGATATGAGCGTGTTGCGGGGTCGTCAGGTGGCTGCGGCAGATTTTGCGGCGTTTGATTTTATTTTGGCGATGGATGATTACAATCTTGCGTTGCTGAAAAGAAACTGTCCCGCCGAGTATTTATACAAGCTGGGGTTGTTCATGGAGCATAGTGAGAATTTTTCAGAGCGCGAAGTGCCTGATCCTTACTACGGCGGTGAACAGGGGTTTAATCAGGTGTTGGACATGGTGGAAGATGCAGCGCGGGGATTGTTGAAAAAGCTATCTACACACAGTAACGCTAACTATTAATCTGCTGCAAATCCCATCTGGGTTTCACATTAAAACGGTAATCAAATTTCACCTCTTGCCCGCTGTTTTGCTGCAGGTGAAAGCGCAATGCAGCGGCATACGCGATCATCGCGCCGTTATCGGTGCAAAATTCCAGTGCAGGATAGAACACACGAAAATTTCCTTTGATAGCGGCTGCGTTTAATTGTTGGCGTAGTGGTTGGTTTGCGCCTACACCGCCCGCGACCACTAATTGTTTTAAGCCAGATTGTTTCAGTGCCACAAGCGCTTTGTTGACCAATACATCAACGATTGCCTGTTGTGTGGCATGGGCAATATCGGCGCGGGCTTGATCGTCTATCGTTTGTTCCGTTGTGGTGTGTTGTCTGACCAAGGTGAGCACAGCGGTTTTTAATCCGCTAAAACTAAAATCCAAATTGCCGCTGTGCAACATGGGGCGCGGCAAAGTGAATCGTCCCGATTGACCGCGTTGCGCCAGATTGGATAGCGTCGGTCCGCCGGGATAATCCAGCCCCAGCAATTTCGCACTCTTATCAAACGCCTCCCCAGCTGCGTCGTCCAGCGTTTCGCCCAGCAATGTATATTGACCGACATCATCTACGCGCATTAGTTGGGTGTGTCCACCGGAAACCAGCAAGGCAATAAATGGAAATTTTAATTCCGGTTCAGACAGCAGCGGTGACAGCAAATGTCCCTCCAGATGATGGATGCCGATAGCGGGAATGTTGAGTGAATACGCCAGTGAGCAGGCCACACTCGCGCCGACCAGCAATGCGCCCGATAACCCCGGCCCTTGTGTATAAGCAATTGCGTTCAATTCGGATATTGTGCAATCCGCTTGCTGCATCGTTGAGCGTATGAGTGGCAACACGTGATGAACGTGATCACGCGACGCAAGCTCGGGTACGACACCGCCATATTCGTTATGCATTTTCACTTGCGAATGCAGCGCGTGTGCCAGCAAGCCGCGCTCGGTGTGATATAGCGCGATGCCAGTTTCGTCGCAAGAACTTTCGATGCCTAAAATAAACTTCATGGTGTGGTGCTTGGTCAAGGTGGATTCGTTCGCGGTAGTCGAGCAAAAAAACTGGCGTTCATGCTATCAGCTATTCTTCTAATTGTGGCTGTTACCTTGGTGGAAGCTGTATATGCTTATCTGCTAACATGATGCTGGCAGAGTAGATTGTGCAATTTATTTATTCGCATGCACAAGGTATCGGTAATTTTTAATGAATATTTTACGCGGCATTTTTGATCGAATAGTGTTGGTAGTAACAGTTGTTGCGGCGGGCTGCATACCTAGTTTCATCACGCAATATCAGCAGCGCGTGGGCGGAATGCTGACGCAAGTTTTGCAGGACATCGCACCGTTTCAGGCGATAGCCAATCAGTTTCATGAAGGCAGTTTGCAAATATTAATCCGGCATCATTTGGATAGCAGCGACCCAACTTTTTACAGCGAGGGCGTGGCGATACAGGCAATGGTGGATGCTGCCGAACGATTGGGGCGCATGTCTGAGGCGCTCAACACTGATTTGTTCAGCCAGGTAAAGTACCTTTTCACGTACATGGATGCGGCTATCGCTCGTGCAACGTGGGAGATGTATACGCCCTCATTTGGTTTGTCCGCTGAAAGTATTTTGCTCAGCGCAGGTGTGGGTATGTCGGCTTGGCTGATATTCATCGTGACTTGGTTTGTGCTGGCGCGCTTGATACAGTTCTTTATTGACAGGCGCAACAACCAGGACAAGCGAAGCATTTAGCGCGTGTTGAGCAGCAAGCATTTATGATCATAATGATCGGCTGAAAGAAAATTGGCAGAGAATAAATTTAGTTATAATCTGCTCCCCGAACCTCTTCATTACACAATTTACTGATACCACGCCGATGACACAACCCAATACTCCCTCTGCCAGAAAATCCAAATCCTCTGCCATAAAATGGCTGTTGGTTTTTCTGCTCATCCCTGGCCTACTGCTCTCTGCTTACCTTGGTTTCGTGTTGCACTGGTCTTATTCTGATGGTGAGCGCGCGGGCTATTTGCAAAAATTTTCGCGCAAAGGCTGGCTGTGCAAAACGTACGAAGGTGAGATGGCAATGACCACTGTTCCTGGTGTAGCACCCGTGCTGTGGGCTTTTACGGTGCGCGATGAGGCATTGGCAACGCGGCTGAGCGCGATGATGGGGCAGCGTGTTTCGCTGACTTATGATGAGCATCGCGGCATTCCCACCACTTGTTTTGGCGACACCTCATATTTTGTCAACAAGGTGCAGGTGTTAGATAAATAAGTTATGTGCAGCCTTCGGTACGAGCTGTGAAAGCGAATAAAAATATTCCTGTCGCGCCGACTCCACGCACTGGCAGCTACATCAAGCAAGCACTGCTCGGGCTGTATGGGGTGATTGGCGTGACGATTGCGACTATAGGCGTATTCAAAGTGCCGTTTGCGGAAGGCTATGCCAAGGAATATTGGCGGCAGGCACTGGCGGGATTTATTTTGTTGCTGGCGTTGATTGCTGGAATTATCAGTCTGGCTATTTATACGTTCGATGCCAATAATTTCAAATCGCAAATTGTCGATTATGTGAAAACTAATATGCAGCGCGATTTAATTTTAGAAGGCGATTTGAAGGTGACCTTTTTCCCCAAGTTGGGACTGGATTCCAACAAGATAACGCTGAGCCAGCGCAACAGCAGCAAGGTCTTTGCGTCGATTGATAGTGCGCGTTTCAATATTGCCTGGTGGCCGTTGCTGTTTAAGCAATTGCAAATTGAAAGTGTCACGCTGGATCATCTTCACGCCAATATTGTTCGCGATAAAAATGGCAACACCAATTTTGATGATCTGCTAGTGGTGGACAGCAGCCTGAGTGACATTCAATTTGAAATTGACAACATTCACTTGAAAAATTCCTCAGCCAATTTTCAGGATGAAGCGGCAGATATGTTTTTGACTATGCACGATATGAATATTGAAACGGGTCGCATAGCTGATTTGATTCCTGGCAAGGTGATCGCCAATTTTCGCCTGGACTCGAATAAACCGCGTATTGAAACGCGCATCAACCTCAGTACCCATCTGGTATTCAACCTTAAGGCCAGGAATTTTGAACTCGCTAATTTCGAGGGGGTGGTGGAAGGGGAGGCAGCAGGGATTAATAAACTGTTATTAAATTTTCAGGGCAGCCTGAATCGTTTTGCAGCGACAGAAAAATCGGCAACAGAAAAATGGCTGCTGGATAAATTTGTCGCGACAGTCAAGGGAGAATGGGAGAGCCACGATCTGGAGGCAAAGTTGGACATTGCAAAATTTCAATCTGAAAAGCATTTCTCGATAGAAAAAAATATCCCAATTGAAAAAAACATTTCAACCGGCACGGCACTGGCATTGAACGGCAAACTGATGCAGGGAGATGAAGTCTTTGTGACGATGCTGGAGCTGCCCGCATTCGAAATTCAAAATAAAAGTATTCAAGCCGATACGCTTTCTGCCACGTTTGATTTACTCAAGAAAGGGCGCGGGGTGCAGGGAAAATTCAGTAGTCCGCTGAGTGTCGATATGGAAAAAAAGGAATTGCAATTGCCCGCCTTGGTCAGCAATTTCAATATCAGTCATGCACTTCTGAACAGCAAGCTGACTGGTGTTGCCACAGGAAATTTTCTGCTTAATCTATCTACCCAGTCCTCTGAACCGTTGGCGAGGCTCACCTTTAATTCAAAAATTGAAGACAGTAATTTTGCCGGCAACATCGATCTGCAGGATATTGCCCAGTCTGCGTACTCGTTTGAGCTAACTACGAGCGCATTAAATCTGGATAAATATCTGGTTGCCGATTGGGGCAAGCGTTTGCAGGATGACAGTCTGGCTGTAAATTTTGACAGTCTGAAGACGCTAAATTTGCGCGGCAAAATACAAAGTGACGAATTAAAGCTGGCCAAAATTAAGATCAGCAAGTTGCTGGCAGAAATTCGGGTCGATCAATCGAATCTGGTGATTGCCCCACTGAGTGCGCGCCTGTACGGCGGCACTGCACTCGGTAGCATCAGCCTCGCCGCAGGAGATGTACCCAAAATTTCGCTGCAACAAAAACTCAGCAACATACAGTTTAATACACTGCTGGATGATCTGACTGCTGGCGGCGCAAAGCTGACGGGTCGGGGGAATCTCATGCTGGATTTAAGCGCGACGGGAAATCATTTAGGTGACTGGCGTAAAGATATAAATGGCGACATCAGCCTCGCGATTAATCGGGGATCAATAGCAGGCATCAATCTCAGCGAAGCATTGATGGGCGGAAAAAACCAGCTTGGCATAACGGACGATGAGACTAAAGGAAAGCACACTGTTGAGGCAAAATTTACTGAAGCCACTGCGTTTACTGATTTAAAAGCCACTTTTGCCGTGCTGCGCAGCACAGCGCGTAGCAGCGATTTTTTGCTTAAATCACCCTTGTTTACCAGCAAGGGGGAGGGTGAAGTTGTGATTGATTCCAGCACACCCAACACGGCTCAGCCCAGTTTTGGTCAGATCGGTTTTGGCCAGATCAATTTTAAGCTTAACACCACCGTTGCGCCTAATCTGCGACGCAGTAAAAACGGTGAATTTGCAGAGTTGTCTGGCATCCTGATTCCGATGCAAATAACCGGGCCTTATACTCACCCCTCTATCGAATTTGATTTCGGCGCGGCTGTAGGAGGCAACATCGCGAAGTTGACACAGAAAAATAAGGCGCGCATGAATCAACCCCCAGCAAATATTTTTCCAGCCAATATAAACTCCGTCCAAGTAAACAAAGCAGCATCGAATAAGATTAAATTACCTGCGCCGCTTGCCGGGAGTGCTAGATAGTGTAGTCACGAAATATTAGCCCATAGGGCGATACAGCGAAGGTAAACAGCGGCCAGGAATGATGCGGTGCATTATCAAAGGGCATGAACTGGCATAGGCGGCGAGCATATCTGCAGGGTGCTGCCGGTCTGATGCGCCTCAAAAAACTTCGGCACATCCACGCGGGCTGTAATGGAGTGGCAAGATAAGAATGCAAGAGATGAGACATGGAAGCTCGGCAAAGAAATCAGGAATCTATTGAAAATTACTATATGTGAAGTGAGGAAGAGAAAATGAGAATTAAAAACATACTTTTTGCTTTATTGCTGTCAGTCGCGAGCAGCCCTTTTGTGATGCTTTGGCCGCCTACAATCGGCAAGACTATAAAACTGCATTACGATTATTGAAAAATGCAGCACAAAAAGATGAGAACACTGCGTTATCGCAATACTTCCTCGGGGAAATGTATTCCAAAGGCACGGGTGTCCAACAGGAGTTCACAAGAATATTGACAATAATGATTTCCCATAATACGATTCTTCGGGAGTAAAACTAGCAGGTATTTTGTTTCATATTTTTTCCCCTGATTGAAATGACATAATTCTTAAAAAAATGCCATGCACCTATTTTTTGGGTGGATAAATTCAGGTGGTTGTTAAGTTACCCTTGAGAGATATTATAAAATAAAATAGGGTGACGAGATTTTACGTAAATTACCAAAATAGTGCTCTAACAGTATATCTTTTCGAGGTTTTGATGGGTGTTACTCGTGTGAGTAGTAATTTTTGTGCCAGAAAATTTTAAAATTATTTAGAGGGGTTTCCTATGTCTTCACCTGCAGCAGCACCAGCAACTAAAGTAGATATTGGTCCAGTTCCACTGGACTACTTACCGGGTCTCAAGCAAAACGCCAAGTTTGATATCGTGGCAGGATTTATTCTCTTCCTGATAGCCTTGCCTCTTAGTCTAGCCATTGCCCTCGCCTCCGGTGTACCGGCTGTGGCGGGCGTGCTGACTGCTATGGTCGGTGGCATGATAGGCGGCATGTTGGGGGGTTCTTATGTGACTATCAACGGCCCAGCCGCCGGTCTGATCGTGATCGTGCTGGGTGCGGTCGCCGAGCTGGGTGCGCTGAATCCAGGTGACCCACTGGCTGGATATAAATACATGTTGGCGGTCGGCGTAGCGATGGGTGTCATCCAGATCATACTGGGCCTCATCAAGGCCGGCCCCATGACCAATGTCTTTCCATTTTCGGTGGTTGAGGGCATGGTCGCCGGTATCGGCATCATCATCATGGCTAAGCAGATCCACGTAGTATTGGGTGTGAAAGCGACGGGCAGCATGCTTGCAGTCATTGCGGCCATCCCCAGTAGCTTTGCCAATATGGCTCCTCATGCGGCTGCGCTCGGAGCCATTGCGATGGCCATTATGATCATCTGGCCGAAGTTCCCGAAACTGGCCAAGATCATTCCGGCACCGCTGGCGATTATGATGATCACCATCCCGCTGGCGGCTTCTTTCGGCATGGACGCAGACGGGAAGCCGTTGGTGAAGTTGGTGAGTGTCCCCTTGAATTTTGTGGATTCTTTTGCATTTCCTGATTTCTCCAAAATCCTGGATCCAATCTCCATCAAATACATTCTCACCTTCGTGATCGTGGGCTCGCTGGAATCTTTGCTCACCGCATCGGCCATCGAAAAGAAAGACCCGTGGAAACGTCGTAACAACATGAACCGCGAGTTTTGGAGCAAAGGCGTGGCTAACTCTGTGTCCTGCGGAATCGGTGGTATTCCAATGATTGCAGAAGTAGTACGTAGCTCAACCAATGTGATGGTAGGGGCACGTACCCGTTGGTCTAACTTCTTCCACGGCTTCTTCATGCTGGCCTTTGTAGCAGGGCTACCTTGGCTGCTCAACATGATCCCGCTGTCCGCGTTGGCGGGTATGTTGGTGGTGATTGGTTTCCGCTTGGCACATCCGAAGATATTCGCCCATATCGCGCATACGGGTACGGATGAGCTGATATTCATGGTGGGCACGGTTATCGGCGTGGTGCTGGTTGACCTATTGGTCGGCGTATTCTTCGGCATGTGGCTGTCCATCGGCTTGAACGCGATACGTGCGGGTAGCCAGAACAAGTTTGGCTCTGCGGGTCTGTTTTTGGCCGTTCATATCGGATTCTTGGCAGGCGTAGCGTATTTCCACTGGGTCGCGCATAACGAACTGTTCTCCATTGCCTGCATGATGGTTTCAGTCGTGGTAGGCATCATGGGCTTCAAGACAGTTTATGAAGTCAAAGCGAGCGGTGATACTGTGACGGTTTCGTTCAGCGGTCCTGCGGTGTACACCAGCCTGATTGGCGTGCGTAGCATGATGGATAAGCTGCCCGGCGGCAAGAAAGTCGTATTTGACTTCTCCAAAGCGGGGCTGGTCGATCACACTGTGCGTGAGAAGATCAATGACTTTTCAGAAGAGTA
>CANJMS010000041.1 GCA_947475825.1 Nitrosomonadales bacterium | reverse complement strand
TGTAGGGGGAGTCCCATTTTGTCTGATCGTTCGTTGTGCAACCTCTGATTCGCCTATACGAGGAAATTTATTCGCGATATTCAATGCAACGGCCTTGGGCTGGATTTCAGCGTTTCTAAAAATTAGAGTTTTTCAACAGAATCGCCGAGCTGCAGCCCAAGCGCAATCATTCTTCTAGTTTTTTCTATCTCAGCTGGTATCGTCAGCTCGCGGCAATTATTGTGATTTCTGCCTCGGGGGCGTATTAGCCGCCAAACCCTGTACTTTTGGATGTAGAACATATACTCCATGCAGAAGGTGCTTTACTACATCCACACACGTGTCGAGATCACCGACACTTGGGAAATATGTTCGGTGCATCGATGCATGCCCTGCATCGAGAACCTTCCTGATGACATCCGCATGCAGTGGTGTGACGTAACCATTTTCTTCAAATCGCTTTAGCTTTACCTCGAATCCTCCGCTATCACCGACTCGCTCAACCATCACACTTTCCAACAATGCGCGCAAACCCATCATCGGCAGAGCTGAAAGATCATTGTGCAGGCTGAAGTCTATTTCATTAAGTAATGCTTTCTTTTTATCGTCCAGTTCTTCATACCATTCTGGATAATTGGATGCGTTTGTGCCGTTGAGAAAACCATGCGACTGCCCACCCGAAGTCTGGGCAAACAAGTTGCTTGTCGCGGTTGTCTTATGCTTTGGATTTACATAGTTCCATTCGTAAACTCGTGCCAGCAAGTTACCAAATGAACTATAAGTTAGAACCTGTTCGTTGATGATAACGGTACTATCAGAATCAGTCGGAAACGCATGGCTCGAACCGGCGCTCCATCCATCGACATCGTACATGTAGCAGAGTACTTCCTGCGCAAGTTCGCTGTTTGATCCTGAAAACTTTATAAGCTCGCGAACCGAAAGAGGCTCTCTAAGATGCTCCTTGTAGTAAATCTTCAAATATTCATATGCAGTACTCATGCATTCTAGTAACTGGGCCGCATGCGGCGAACCGATTAATGGCAATGCAAAGCCAGATACTCGATACGAAGTATGACCATTGTCCCGCTTCAAGAATAAACCCTCTCCCGCTAATCTATCTAACCTATCCATTAGCTCTGGGTGGTCAGCTCGGAAGCGCGCACTAGGCGTGCTTGGAGGCATGCCGTTTGAGTTATCAAAGACAAGTGACAATGCTTGTATGGCGGTTTCGCCCAGTGAATCTTTTACCTCATCGATGTGGGGGACTAACAAATGCATTTTGACTTTTTTCTCCTGATGACTTATGCCCACGCCCGACTCATCGTTGCACAGATGCTCCACCGATTTATTAAATAATTTACATCCAGAACAGATTAGGAGCCGTCGAGCTAGAGTACCATTCGCATGCGAATAGTGGGGTGGTCTGACGTGCTAATCAACAACTTATTGGTTTGGGCGGCAGCTTAGCACGCAGAAGCGGAAGTTATTGACACTGAAGGTGTGCGTTTCACAGAAACATCAGCATGCGAAATTTCAATCCTTCATGGCGATGGCGCTACATTCAAGAATAAGTGCATCAAATACAACACGAAGTTTGCTCACGTCATATGATCCCGCTAATACAGTTTCGGCGGTTAGATTCAAAAATACCTTTGTGTAAGTATCTTTAAATTCCAGAGCTCCGTGGTAGACGTCGAGATCTTTCTTGTAGTTCGTCCAAACCACTTTGGCCGGCGGGTAGTCACCAATACCGAGGTCTAGATAGCACTCAATAGCCGCCGCACGCCGATTAATATCGGCACTGGTTACTCCCTCTGGGCCTTTAGCCTGAAAGGATCGAAACTGTTCCAACTCCGGCAACATCATTGTGGTTCTACCCCGATTTAACGGATACCTCATTAAGAGTGATAATACACTCGGAGGTAAACGATGCACAAACGCAGGAAATACAGTCAAGAATACAAACAGGAAGCAGTCCAACTGGTTGGGCAATCTGATATTCCATTGGCGCAGGTTGCCACTAATCTAGGGATCAATCCCAGCATACTGCGGCGCTGGTGTGGTGAAATCAGCAAAGCCGGTAAAAATGCCTTTCCCGGCAATGGCACACCGCGAGACTTGGAGCTGGCTCTAATCAAACGCGAGTTGCAGCAGGTTAAACAGGAACGTGATTTTTTAAAAGAAGCGGCAGCGTACTTCGCCAGGACATCCAAGCGAGGTACCACATGATAGAACGCTGTCGCGATGCATTCCCGATCACCATGATGTGTCGTTTGCTCAAAGTGTCCCACAGCGGTTATTACGACTGGCGTATCCGGCAGCCGAGTAACCGTGCGCAGGATAACAGCCGATTGCTGCGACGCATTCATGCGCTGCATACCGAAAGTGATGGGGTATTCGGTAGTCCGCGTATGTATGATGAATTGCGTTACCTGGGTGAGAGTTGCAGTCTTAACCGGGTTGCGCGCTTGATGCAATCCGCCAGACTGGCCGGCATTCCGACCCGTACCCAATGGCGCAAGAGACCATCCAGCATACGACCTGACCATGTGAGTAATCATCTGAAACGTGATTTCACAGCACAGCAAGCAAATACCAAATGGGTGACGGATATTACCTACATCCGCACGGCAGAAGGCTGGTTATATCTGGCGGTGGTCATCGACTTATATTCCAGCCTGGTGGTCGGCTGGTCAATGAGCCAGCGTATGGAAAAACAATTGGTGGTGCAGGCTGTGCTGATGGCTTTGTGGCAAAAGCAGTCTGCAGGCAACGTGGTTTTGCATTCTGATCGTGGATCACAATACACCAGCCATGAATACCAGCTATTCCTGTCAACACATGGCATTGTCAGCAGCATGAGTGCGGTGGGCAGTTGTTATGACAATGCCGCAGCTGAAAGCTTCTTTGGAGTGCTGAAGCGCGAACGCGTCAATCGTAAACGCTATATGACCAGAGGAGAAGCCAGATCCGATATATTTGATTACATCGAACGGTTTTATAACCAGAGAAAGAAGCGGCAATTAAACAGTGGTAATATCCATCAACCCGCTCTTAACTGAGTATCCGTGAAAACGGGGTAGAACCATTGTTCGCATGTTAGGCGGTAGGTTCAAACGTAAAAGTCGCTGGTATGCGTCGAATCCCTCTGCATCATTGTCGAAAAGAAAGACGACCTGATTATGCACGTCAATCTTCGCAAGCCCTTCAGCAAATTTGAGCAAGTTCCCGGTACCTGAGAATGGATGCCCATCTCTCACGTCGATAAATCGGAAAAAGTCTGCAACCTCCGGTCTCAACAATGAAAGCGCGTGCTTGAGAATGTGCACATCTGAGCTTCCCTCTGTCGCGACCAAGAACGTCTGGTTACGTCGAGCATCTGGCATAAATTCTCTTTCGCTCGCCCATCCGCTTTCCACCAAAGGCCCATACTGCCAAACAACATTAGCATCCAGGTTGGCTTTGTTTAAGGCTAGTACCCGTAGCGTCGAGTAAGGATGCATAAAACCGATCAGGCCGCCGAAATAACTGCGTTCAGAATACGCGTTCGAATCATATGGGGAGAAACAAGGAATCCGCTGCATTGCCGTCTCGTCGCCAAATCGTCCTCGGACCTGAGCCTCGCCTTTAGCATCTATGGAAGAAATGAAGGTATCGTCCAAAGTTAGCACGGGATGCGCTGTGGCGAACTCGCAAAACTCCGCAAAAGTCATCATATCCGGTGCCGACTTTCCCTCCTCATCAGCCATTGCTTGGCATTCTTCGCGCCAGGTCTGAGCACTGCCCATGTACTCGCGACTGACCTGATCTAAGGTGAAGCCGAGTAGATCAAGGCGAGGAATAATCTCTCGAAGAGGTCTGCAAAAAGCCACTTCCATGGCCCCTGGATCCTCATTGTGTTCTCTATAGTAGTCGTAATTAATCTGATCAGAGCGGATGCGTTTTCGATCCTTTTCCTGAAAAAGCACTCCGTGATCTATCCCGCGAGAATTCTTGCTCCAGTCAAGAGTAAGCCCGCCGACCTCCAACACTATCTCAGTTCCCACGAACAGCCCCCCTCCTTGTGTATGCCCGCTTGCCTAAAACTTGCAAGTCTTCCTATTACTATAGTGACGAATACGCGAAAACGCCACTGGAGAGAGTGGTAAGAAAGGGGCTAGAAAATTCAGCTAGGCCAAAGTCAGAGCAATATGGGTGTCCGCTTCGGATCGAAAGTGACGGTTCGGAAAAGTTGAAAGCGGATCTTCCATCAGGCTACAACGACGATCTTTTCATGAAATCGTCACAGTGCCCCTCCTGACATTCTGCGACACACTGCGCAACGACAATGTTACTATTTCGTGGCTCTAAACCGTACGCTCATAATCTACTTCACAAATAGGCGCGATAATTATTTTCTCCACACTACCTCGCCACCGGCAAATCATTCCAATCCGTGGTGAAGTTCTGCGACATTCTATCCCGACGCATTGCCCAGCGTTGCCTGATACCCGAAGCAGCTATTGTCATACTCCCCTGCCCCATTTTTCGGTTGATCGTGTCCATAACACTCATCATGTTGGCCGTTTTTCCCTGCTTGGCTACGTCATCGAATAGCGTAGCTTGTAACGTTTCTTTACTCTGCAATCCCATCAACAACACACCCGACTTCTTGTAGCGATAGCCACTGAGATATATTTTCTTTAATCCTTTGAGCGCTGCACTGATTAACGCCATCGTGTCATCATTTGGCTGACCCAATGGAACAATCATCGAGCGTTGGTACTGTGGCTCGTCTTCCTTGAATGGATTGGTGCGAACATAGACGCATACACTGGCTGCAACAGATCCATCGTGTCTAAGTTTTTCTGCTGCTTTGGTAGCGAAGTAAGATACCGATTCGGCCAGATCGTCGAATTCTGTCACCTTCGACCCAAATGATCGGGACACCATAATTTGCTGTCGTGGTGTGTCGGCTTCCTCCAATTCAATGCAGGGGATGCCGTTGAGTTCCTGCACGGTGCGTGCGAGGACAATTGAAAACTGCTGCCGAATATATTCTTGGTTAGCACGTCGCAGGTCTTCGACAGTTTCAATGTTTATGGTGAGTAATTTTTCTGTAATGCGTCGGCCAACACCCCACACTTCACCCACCGGAATGCTCGCAAATAGTGCGTTGCGCTCTTGTTCATTCAGCCGTCCAAAATCGCACACGCCATTGTCACCAGCCAGGCCTTTTTTTGCACAGTGATTCGCTAACTTGGCAAGCGTCTTGGTTTCAGCAATGCCAACACAAACTGGAATGCCGACATTTTGCTTCACGGTTTGTCGAATCCGCTGACCATAAGCCATCAGCGATTGTGGATCGAAGCTGTCCAGGTCAAGAAAGCATTCGTCGATGGAATAGATTTCTTGCTTGGGTGAAAAAGTTGAGAGAATGGACATCACCCGTGCCGACATATCGCCATAGAGTGTGTAGTTGGAAGACAGGGCGATGATGCCGTGCTTCTTTGCAAGCCGCTCCATCTTGAACCACGGCTCAGCCATCTTGATGCCCAAAGCCTTTGCCTCAGCGGAACGTGCAACAGCAACGCCATCGTTATTTGAAAGCACAACAACCGGCACACCCTCCAGCTTAGGGTTAAACACCCTTTCGCAGGAGACATAGAAATTGTTGCAATCAACGAGCGCAATAGTCACCGCAGTAATCCTTAAACGAACCGCTTGATGATGGAGGTCACTACCCCCCACACCTGCAACACCTGCTCATCTTTGAACTCAATTTCTTTAAAGCCAGGATTCTCTGGTTGAAGTATGACATTGCCGCCGCGCTGGATGAGTCGCCTCACCGTTAAATCTCCATCAATCACAGCAATGATGATATTGCCGGAAGCTGGGGTCAGTGACTTGTCCACCACAAGCAGATCGCCATCGGAGATGCCAGCACCAATCATGCTGTCGCCCTTGGCTCGGACGAAAAAAGTAGCCTCCTTGTTCTGGATCAGGAGCGCGTCAAGGCTCAATCGCCCTTCGAGGTAGTCATCAGCTGGCGATGCAAATCCGGTTGTCATTTTATAGGGCACGAACAGGCTGCTTGCTCATCGTGAGTAGCTTGATGTTTTGCTGCATCAGGAATGGCATGGGTGTTTGATGACAGAAATTTTGCTGCATTGTAGTTACCGCGCTGAAAATAATCGTGACTTTTCTTCAATTCCGAAAGGTCACATTTACCGATGCGGTAGAAACGTGCCCAAGGTTATTGGTCGCCTTGATCGTAAGGGTGTGCGGCCCATTCGCAAAAATGGTCGTGCTAATGAAGTGATTGGGAATGTATTGATTAGCGAAAGGTGTGTACTGCACATCATCAATCAACATCACGGTGCTGAGCGATGGGATACCCACGTTGTCCCGAGCGAATCCAGACATACCGCTGGTGCCGCTCAAGGTCGCTCCGGGTGAGGGTCCTCCAATTGTAACGACAGGGCCGCCCTCATCGAGTGCAATAATGGCGGAAGCATCTAGCAGCGTGTTGGTTGCATCGTTGTACGCCACAAATGAAGGTAAGAAACTAACGATGCGCGCCCTTTCTTCAGGTGTTGCATCAAGTGCGCCCTCTGTCTCTGCACGTACCCGAATTACTGCCCATAACGCAAGCTGGTGACGATAAATCGTAGTGGAAAGTGCCGCATTACCAACGACCAAAGTAACTGCATTGCCGTCGGCATCACGCCCCACGCCATTCAACACCCCGTCTTGTGCCAGGTCACTTCTCATGGCATCGGCAAAAGTCAGCGTAGTTAATGTGCCCGCACCAAACACTGCCGGTGTGATCGCGGCGACGTTCAACAGCCAAGATGGAATCCCACTCAGCAGGGATCCGTAGAGCGTGGCGCTGCTCAAGGTTATTGTGCGAACTGGCGCAGTGGGCAGGGTGTTTAAGATGTCCGCGCCTACCCACTGCGAAATGCGGGAGTTAGCATCGTCCAACGCAAAGGCTGTGGTGCTGCCGTTGCGCATCTCGTATTCGGCAAGTCCAACTGCGGCATGTGTGTACGGCGTGATGGCAGCGACTAGCGCAGTTGCACCGGCAGGCACACGAACAGCTGCACTCAACACGTTTGATGTTGCGCAGACACTGATCGTGGTTGAGTTAGATGCTGTGGGATAGTTGTTGGCAGAAGCGGGCCACTGTATCGCTTTTTCGGCATAGCAACCTCCAGCCGCTTCGATCAGGATCGCACCAGACGAAGCTGGAACGGACAAGTGATACGCCCCAGTGCTATCAATGGCCGCAGTAGATAGAAGCCCAGCCTTGACCCCGCCAGTGAAGGCGTAGGCATTGACGATACCGCCAGTAAAAGTGTCGCTGGCGACGACAACACCGCTAACCGTTGTTAGCAGTGTTGCAGGAGGCACAGAAGACGCACCCCCGCCCGCATTCCCACCACCGCAACCAGCGGCGAACAATACAAACAAAAGCAATACATTACGCAAATGCACTTTATTGACAAGCCCCGCTGGAAACAATTGTCCAACCAGATGGACGTGCAATATAAGGATTTGCTTGATTGTTACCTCTCATGTCGAAAACTGCTGGGATTGCATTATAAATACTGCAATTGTTGGCTCTATCTTTAATCAAGAATTGGTAGGCATTAAGATTGGTGGTGATTTGGAAAGTGACATTAGGAACCGACCAGCACCCGGTTGCAGGATCGGTCGATACAATAGTGCTGGTCGATAAACTTGTAACAGACAGAACTCCAGAGCCACCGTCTGAAGCGCAACCATTTACAGGCACGGATAAGACTTGTGCACCTGACAAAGAGAGTCGCAATGTTGGTAATCCTCCTACTGTTGAGGCTGGGGCTGTGAAGTCAATGCCGATTGGGATAGTTGTAGTAGTGGTTTGACCGGCCAAATTAATAACATGGATACTGACATTGTGGACACCTTCAGAGTATTTGCTGGTGTCAAACTGGAAAGTTTGCGCTGGGTTATTACTGGCCGATGTGGCAACAGTGGCGTTGTCAACAATAAAATCGGTCGATCTGATCCCTAAGACGTCCTGAATGGCTGCAACCACATTTGAGGGTTTATTCACCCACGCATTTGAGGTAATCGTCACTACAGGGTCAGGAATGGGATTAGGCGCAACATTACTAAACATTGCATCCGTATTCCCCACATAGTTTTGCGCAAAGGATAAAACATGCGGTGCGTCGATCCCAGTCTTGTTGTTTGGGTGTGCCGCCATTTGCACCAGACTGATACCTAGCCCCTTACGGTAAACATCAACCCCCAGCGGGGTCACCCCGAACGAAAGCGGAGCCGCAACGCCCGTGCTGTCGAGACCGATGCCGTCCAAAAGACCGTCCGCAGACACGTCTTGATAAAGCAACTGTGCGAAGTCGATGGAGGTATAAGGCTGCGTTCGAGCGATGGCTGTATTCGGCGTGTTGTTAAGTGTCCACATCGAGACTGCACCGGCGAGAAATCCATACTTTAACTCGGGCGTGAGCGTTGCGCTGGCGTTGCCCACATCGGTAATTTGACGTGGCGTGGTAGTAAGAATATTCACCCCTGCCAGACTTGACGCTCGTGTATTAGCATTATTGATCGCGGTTGCAACAGCCGTGCCCTTGCTAATTTGATACACGGCAAGACCAGCAGCAAGATGGGTATAGGTGGTTGCAGCAACCTTAAGCGCCGCCCCAGTTGTGTAGTTGGCTAGAGCCGTAAGTTTGTGCATTGTATTCGGCGCAGTATCCAGCGCGATTTGTGCATTTGCTCCCGCTTCCTCGATGTAATAACCCCCGGTGACTTCAACCAGAACCGGCCGCGATTCAACTTGTAAGGACAGACTGTAAAGTCCGCTACTGCTATCCGTCGTTGCTTGGCCGAGCAGCGCGCCCTTTGCACCCGTTGTAAAATCATAAACGCTTACCGTGCCGTTTAGAATTAAGCCATCGAAAGCGGTGCCCGACACAGACCCAAATGGGATCGGCGGCGGCATGGAGCTGCTACCCCCACCACAGGCAGTCAGAAACACCAAAGAAACCAGCAAAGCAATATAGTTGCGCATAAAATGCCTCTCAATAAACCACGTAGAAACCAACTCTCAAGGTACTCGATTGATCGCTGATTGATTGGGCAAGTTGCACTTGCAGCCCGATGTCCCAATCGCGATTGAATTGCCATTCACTATTGGCGTTCAGCAGTAATGCAATTTCAGTCTCGTCGCGGTTTGCCATCGGCACGCTAAATCCGCCAGGTGTAAGTTTGTAGCGATTCTTGTAGCTTATCGAAGCATAACCCACTCCGGCACCGATCCAAGGCTTCCAGGTGCGCGCAACGCGCAGCATGCTTTGATACGACAGCCCTCCCCCAAAACTTGATACGTCTTGTCCGATGTTGGCTGTAGATGCGGTCATGCTGTAGGCATCTTTGTTGACGTTCAGCATCACGCGACTATCGCGGCCAACATCAACCAAAGCGATACCGCTCAAAGACAAGCTGCTTCCTGCAGCGGTCGAGCCAGCAGGGTCATCAACACGGTAACTGTTCAGTGAGGTTTGCGCACCAAAACGGAATGTGTCTTCGGCAGACAGTGCTGGTGATGCGATGGAACACAAAACCAGCAAGCATAAAACATAACGCTTCATGAATTCACCTTTTTCCCAGATTTAATATAAGCCCTGAACAACTCCTGAGACATAGGCCGACCCAGAACCTTCTCGGCTGCTCCTCGCACAATCCGGTAATACGCGGTGTGAGGTAGTGGCGTGCCGTTGGGGTAAAGAAATGCACGGCCACTGGATCGCCCCTCAAACATTTCGTCGCGACACACTTGCATTTCAATCGGCAGCTTGAGTGTGCGCAACATGGACACCCTCATCGCCACCAACTGGCCAACGGTGTAGCCCGCGGCCAGCAGGTACAGGATCACGCGCTGACGTGCGCTTTTGCGATGTAAAAAAGGTGCCAGCCGCCGGGTTTGTTCTTTGTTCAAAATTGTTTTTCCACTCGAATTATCAGAGGCTGTGGTGATACATAGATCACGGCCTGAACCGCGTTACCCTCCGTCACCTGGTTCGCATCATTCAAAACACTTTGCGTCGCAGCATGGGTGGCCGCACCTGCCGCGCCGCCGCCTAAAGTACCTACCGCCGCCCCTACCGCAGCGATTGCGCCCTTGGTTGCCCCGCGCGCGACCACTTCCTTCTTGTCGAGCACATAGACACCGGCCAGTCCCGGGGTTTTCTGGGGATCGAAAACCATGCCGCGCATCTCGAACTCTAGCCCAGTCGGCGTAATACCATGCGTGACGACCATCTCCATGCGCTTCGTAATGTTGTTAAGCGCCTTGTCCGCAAACAACACCGTGCCCGCAGGTAGAGTGCGCCTATCGCCAATAACATCGCTGGTCAAGGTCAGCTCCACCGATCCTGAGTCGCCACTTGTTGTATTGCGACCGAGCGAAGCATTCAGCCATGTGCCTAGCCGTACCCCAAAGGCCACGGTTGAATGCACCGCGTCCGCGACTATCGCCTGTCCACCAGACACAGCATTGGATCGAGGTGGTGGAGTGTAGAGGTTGGACGTATCTGACATACCTGCTTTCGGCACTTCCGCCACATTCGATACTTCCGGCACACCCGGCACCCCCGGCGCAGGAACTCCACCTGGCTTCTTCGCAACCCGCTTCTTTTTTGTAGTTAGCTTCTTCACTGCGGTCTTGGCGCCAGTACCGTGCTTGCTGCTCCCGTACTTACTACTCCTGGCCGAGTCGTTCGGCAAAAGCGAGCCTAACGAGCCAGTATTTGCGCGGCCTTGCCGCAACAACACTTCACGGTCTTTGTCGGCAGCAGCCCCACGCAATTCGTCTGCGGTTACTGCAACAGCAGACGAAACATGAAGGCAGGCCAAGCCGATCAGCAATAGTCTTACCATTGCGCCTCCACCATTCCCTTGTCAGTTACGACTTGCAGGCGCAGCAAGTTATTGGGGTTGAGCGCAGAACCCAGCACGGTAATGGCGCCCTGCACTTCCTGGTTGGGTTGCACTCGCGTGGGCACGTCTTTGGCCGACTCGATAGGCCGCACTTGCTTGGTGTCGGCATCAACGGAGAACAGCTTGGCATCGAGAATGGTCAAGCCTTTGCTGCCGCTGTCGGCCTCGACATTGAACAAGTAGATGGCATAAGGATCGTAGTTCACTACCTGGTCAACGTACAGCACAATGGAGTCGCCGTTGGGCAACTTCAAGCGGCTCTCTTCTTTGATGCGCTTGGTGTCCGGCTTCTTGATGGCCAGTCGGCCAACGCGCGCGATGGCTTTTTGCTCTGCGGTCGCATCCAGCTCTTCAAACTTTTTCTTGTATTCCTGCTCCAACGCCGCCGTGCGCTGGGCGATACTCTGTTGTATCAATTCCTCACGCGCCTCATTGGTCAACGTGAAAACGATGTCGCTGTAATGTTTGCTCAGGTCGTTTGTGGTTCTCAGCTCGACGCTGATTTCATAGCCCGCAACCGACACGAACACATTGCCCAGCATACTGCCTTCGCTTCTAACTGGTGCTGTGATCACAAAATAATTGCGCCCCTTCTCCCGCCCATTCACGAAGGCCGGATTCGTGATATTCAGTGTGAACGGGACATATGAATCCTGCTCGTCCAGGATGAAAGGAAAACTGAAGCGCGTACCCAAGTCCGGTACCACATAGACGGTCAACGTGGTTCGTTTGTGCAGCTCAACCGACTTGGCGCGCGGTTCAGCGTGAGCCGTATTGATAGCGAACAAAACCAAACACAGCGCGAAATAAAAAAGCAAGCGCATCAGTTGTCCTTTCTGGTCAAAATGACTAGACCACTCGTATTGGTGGTGTTACGCGCCACCGCCTCGGTTTCAAGTGTGACATCAAAAGGCTTGGCAACCGGACCCGTGCCCGCGTCGATCACGATGTTGCCGGTGAGACGCACCTGGGCATTCAGGCCGCGCCGCTCAACAATGCGCGCGCCAGTATTTGGGGTGAACTCAAGCCAGGATCTGGCTTTTGCATTCTCCACACGCGCCAGATAATTGTCGGTCTTGATGGCCTGTTGAGTGATGCCCAGCAACTCCGGCCCCATCATGTTCATGGCTTCGGCATAGTCCTCATACACGGTCGCACTGTTCAGGCTCATGAACAGCGTTGCAAAGCGCATGCTGGCGGCCACAATTTCCTGGTCGGTGCGAGTCGAGGGCTTTAAGTATTCGAGCGCGCCGAGTACGCGCCCTGATTCGTCGACCACGACCACGGGGCGCGCAGAAAAGGTGCTGGCAAACACGATCAGGAAGTGTAGCCCCAAGGTAATAAAAAACAAAAACCAGCCCAGCAACGCATAGCGCTGTAAACGCCGCACCAGCCAACCGGCTGACCCGTGGTTTTTCAGAATCTCATTCGCTGAAGTTTTTTCTGGTTGCATTTATGCGCGCCCCTTTTTTTTCATATTCTGGCTAACGATTACGCCACGCCGCTGCTGCTTCTGCTTCTGCCGCACAGCATCGGATGACGACTGAACAGCACCACCCCTGTCCCCAGCGTCATTACTCTCAGACGGCGACGCGCTTGCGGGTACACCTGGCTTTACCGCGCCCGCCGGTGTCGCCCGTGCAGTGGGTCCGCCCGCAGAAGGTGTTGCATTGCCTGCCACCATGCGGCTGATGACTCCATGCGCCCTGCCACTCCCCGCCCCCGCCGCCATCGCACTCCCCGCCCCTGCTGCCACGGCAGCACCCACGAAGGGCATCACGATAGCCGCCGCAGACGGGGAGTTCGTCACTAACGCGTTGGCGATAAAGGGGGCGGACACCATCACAGCGGCCAGCAAAAGATGCATCACAGAAAAAAGCATCATGATGTTTGCCGCGCGCAACATGGGATTAGCATCGGGCACGGCCATTAAGGTATCCGTCGAGGTGGTAAACAACAGGGCGAATATCGCCATCATTAAACCCTGTACGATCGGCCACACCAGCGCAAAAGCGCAGAGATACGCCCAGCCCCGCAAAATCCTGAAAGTGGTGCTGATCGATATGGGAATGGCGATCAGCCCCCAAATGAACGCAACCCCGAACACCAGCACGTTTGCGACTTTCAGGAAGGCTGTTATAAACGCGACGATGATGAGCGAGCCGTAATAAAACAGCTCTGCCACCACCACATAGGGGGAGGACGCCAAACCCCACACCGTTATTCCGCCCGAGTCGATCGCGATTTTATTTTTCGCAATGACCGCCGAGAATGATGCCATCGTGGCCTTGAGCGAGCCGAAGCCATCCAGCCATGCGTAGATCGGATTAAATACTTCGATCACGTATGCGCCGATGCTGTAATAAGCGCCCAGCACGAAAGTCCATAACACCATGTCGCGCAGCGCAGCACCGTATTTACCACCCGACACCAGCCCGTCAACCTGTGTCTCCATTAGCCGAATATAAATAGCGATGAGTAACAATACCGGCGATAGAAACTTTCCGACCGTATCTGCGATCCCCTTGATTACCGGAAACAGCACGCTCACATCGAAGCTGGTAAGCAGGGCGGCGAGTTCGTTCATTTGCCTATCGCCTCATAGACCTTGTTGGAATGATTCAGATTGTCCACAACGGCCTTGGCTGCTGCCGCCTGTGCGTAATCTTCCTGCACCCTGCGCTGCTCTTCCGCCGCAGCCAACGAGGCAAGCGCAGAAGTGGATTGTGCGGTAATCCGTTCAGCCGTGGCCGCATTCATCTTGCCCGTCGCTTGTTCGGTGTTGGCTGCGGAAGCCTTTTTTAGCAACGCAAGATTTTCGAGCTGCGTGATGCGTGAAAGTTGAAAACGAATGTATCCCGCATTTTGTCCCACGCCATTCCCAACACGCTCTAATTCGGCGCGCATCGCGCCTATGGATTTGCCGCTGTTTTTATCCGGCCTGAAACCCTTTACTACTTGCTTCAAGTCTGTGTTGGCAAGCGAGTCGTAGGCTTGTTGTGCATCTTTGATTGTTTTCTCGATGCTCGCTAATCCGTCGAGTTGTTTCTTGGCGGTGTCGTAAAGCTCTTTTGTCTGCTTATACAGAGCTGAGACTTCACCATACGTTGTAGGATCAAAAGTAATGTCGCCCACCCCCCAAAATGCATGGGCAGGCGATACAAACATTGAAGAAAACATAATTATGAGAAACTTGTTCATTGCTTTTTCTCCTTCTCTTGCCGGAAAAGTTTGAGGCGTTGCATCGGATCGCTGAAGCTCAGCCCGATCCTGTCTTTAAGGTCTAAATCCTCTGGACTGGTGGCCGCCAGGTCCAACAGAATCTTGGGGAAGGTCAGATGCAGATTGTAATAGTCTTGCCCCACGCATTTAATGGCCGGACGCCAATCAAAATTGAGCGGGTACGGATAGTGTTTCCAAATATCCAGCGGGCCCCGGGGCATGGCTATGCGATTTGCAATCGCGTCCCAACCATCGGTGCGATACAGCAGCGTGCGCTGCGGCATGGAATTAAGTACCTCTGCCTCGATGATGTCGATCTCGGCCACGCCTTGCGTTACGAGGTCAATCGCTGCTGCATCTTTACGCCCCATGCGGGCAAGTTCAGATATGAGCTTGCCCACCACGTCAGGGGCGATGGCCACGAACTTGTGCATTTCATCCAGCAGCACGCGCGCCGGATTTCGTCGGGCGAAAGCGAGGTGATTGAAGCGCAACGCCAAAAACACCAGATAAAATTTGAGTAGTTTGGGGCTGGCGCGGTCAACCTCTTTTAGATCAACACCGGTAATGCCCTCGCTCAACACCAAATTGTCAGCACGGGCAAAAATACGCCCCTCGGTTGTCTCCAGGAAGCTGTTAAGGTTCTGCGCCATCTCGTGCGCCGCACGGCGCTGCGGCTCGCTTTCAAGCTCCCGGCCAGAGTGTTCCAGCTCAACCAGCAAGTCCGCCAAGGTAGGTGCTTCTTTACCGTCAGTGCGGTCAGCGTAGAGCATCTGCAATGCGCTCTGCGCTGCGGCCGCATGGTGGATGGGTAAATCCGTCTTGCCATCCGTGAGCAAGAAAGAAAGCGCGTTTACCGTACCGCCTGCGAGCTTGGCATCCAGCGGGAACGCGGCATTCCTATCTGCCGCCATATAGGGCGGCAGCGGATTAACAACGGTTTCGGATGGGTCAATTTTGGAGTACACGCCGCCAAAACTCTCCACGATCCAGCGATAGCTGCCGCCGATTTCAGCGATGTACCAATCAATGCCGAAGGGGTACGTTTCAGCAATCTGTGCGACCTTTTCAACGCCCTTGCCGCCGCCGGTGATGGCGACGGTAAAGCTGTGCGGCACAATCTGTGTGCTGGTGCTGAACCCGATCAAGGCACCCGACGCACCGAGACGCAACGACTCGGGGTTGCTATCACCCGCACGGTACACCTGCACCGGTGCCATGTTGGCGACCAGCCAGGTATGGTCGGTGCGAAACACCGGGCAACGATAGCCCTGCCCTGGCTGTCCAGCGCGGAAATAAGGTAGCTGCATGTAGTCCGCAGCGCGCACCTGACCGCCCGCCGACTCTATCCAGTCAGTTACACTTCGCTCGTTGAGATCCAACTCCTCGCGCGTGCCGTGTAGATGGATGATGTAGGCATTCTTGAAGATGCCGAGGCTGTTTTCAGCAACGAAGCTCTGAAAACCAACTAGGTCGCTCATGGTTTTCAGGTGCTGGCTTCGGCCCCGTTTGCCCAGCGTTCCTTCGGCCAGGTCGGAGGCGCGCTCACTTGCGCGCAAGCTCTGCTTGGTGTCCACCGGCATCACGACTTGCGAGACATGAAAAGGGATGTCCAGTGTGGCCATCCCGACAAACCAGCCCGGCTCTGCGTCGGGATACATGCTTACCAGCAATACTTTGGTAAGCTGCTCCCCAATACTTACCAGCCTGCCGTCGAGGCGCGGCGCTTCACTCAAAAGCTGTTCGCTTATCAAAAATTGCGGATCCAGTTTTACTGCCGCACCGCGCAAGTAAGCGGCACGGTGGTAGCTCTGTACAATATCTTGCGCATACTCATCAACCGATTGGACACGGCCACCGGGTAGTTTGTTGGACAGCGTCTTCGCTGCCTTTAATAATTCCTCTACCGCTTCGCCCTGCTGCACGAGCTGACGACGCGCACCAAGCGCAAAGCGTTTAAGCGGCAGGCGGGTTAAAACCATGACTACGCGGTTTGTCATGCCATATGGCGCAAGGTGCGCCGCCATTGCTTCGCGCACCGCTATGGCAAGATCGTGCCCTCGGATTATTTTGCTGCTGTGTGCAAGGTATTCGTCAGCCAGTGACGAATCAGATTCGCGGTAGAAGTGAAACTCGGCACAATATTCCACGCCAAGCAAACCGATCAGTGTATAAAGCTCCGTCCATTTGGTTGCGCTCTCGCTGGTGGTGAGCATTTCCGCATCCATGCCATTCCAGGCAATGGATACGGAACAAGCATTGTCTTGATGGCAGATGACTGACTCGCCATAGGGGTGTGACCAGCTATAAAGATCGGCATACTGGCGCGCCATTATTCTTCTTGACCCAGTTCTTCTTGACCCAGCTCGCTGGTAACACGATTGTTTTCTACAAATCTCCCCAGCCGCATCACCGCTAACCATTGCAACTCATCGCCCAGGTAAAACGCCAGCCCTGCCACGATTAGCCCCAGAAGCATCACTGGCACGGTAACAAACTTTAAGACAACCGGCAGCAGCAAAGACAACACACCAAAAATCAACGCAACGCCCATGCCAATGACAGACGCCATGGGCATGCCGAAGACCTCTTTGGGCTTCAAGCGTGCATTGAATGCCAGCACTAGATTGCTATCGCTGCAATGCCGTACACCGAACCGGCGATGATTAGCGCAACAACCCCCCCAACCACCCATTGCTTGCCCCTGTCGCCATTACCCACACCAAAATACCCGGCCCCAATGAGTATGCCGATGATCGCCAGGATCGCGACTACCATGCTAATGACGTCTGTAATGGCCTTCCCTTTTGATTGCAAGGTCGTCGATAAATTACCGCCTTGCGCATAGTTAGGCAGTTGCACCGCTTCGGCAGGCAAAACCAACAATACCGCAGCAATACAAGCGAACAGGGTGAAAAACTTTTTCATATACATCTCCATAGGCAATAGGTGAAACAGCGAAACTATAATACCACGAAACTGACGCACTGCGCTTGTCTGCTCAAAATTCACAGATCAGTCAAATCGGCTGTTCTGTGAAGTTTCGAGCTAGGGTAACTGGTTATGCGGCCAGCCTTTCCAGCGGCTTGATTTTCGGGCTTGGCTGTTTCTTGGCTTGCCACAAGTCCCACTGTGTTTGCATTCCAAGCCAAACATCAGGGGAAGTGCTAAGCCATGCCGAAAGGCGCAAGGCCATTCCCGCCGTTACTCCGGCCTTGCCATTCAGCACTTTGGATAGCGTGACGCGGGATACTTTCAAAGCCTTTGCCGCACTCGTTATCGTCATGTCTTCCGGTATCCATTCCCGCAATACTTCGCCAGGGTGTGCCGGGTTGTGCATTCTGCTCATTTTTAATATCTCCTAGTGATAGTCCTGATAATCAACCAGCTCGGCACCGCCACCCTCAAAGGTGAAGGTCATACGCCAGTTTCCATTTACCGTCACAGAATAATGCCCGGCAAGATTGCCAGTCAGCGGGTGAAATCTCCAGCCTGGGGCATTCATATCATCCGGGTGTTTTGCACTGTCCAGCATGGTTAACATTATGCGCAGCTTTCCGGCATGGTGAGGTTGTATGCCAGCCTTGCTTCCTTTTCGGAAGAAAGTCTCAAGCCCCTTGTGACGGAACGTCTTAATCATGTTTTAACTGTAATCTGTTAATTAACACTTGTCAACGTAAATTAACCATTTCAGCAAGCATACAAGTTAAGCATCAGCGCATGGAATCGCGCTTGAGCTGTATATCCTTTTTAGCGACCCACGAAGAAACCTGAATGACGAAGATACCGAATACATACAACAACGGCAACAAGATTGCATTGATATTCACGGATACAGCAAAAGCCAATAGCCATTCCTGCATAGAGCTGGCTGTAGAAAACCAACTAACCAACGAAGCGGAAACATCTGCAGGCAGCACCGGCAAGAGAAAGTTGTTCAGGTAATACTCGCGCACCGGGCCACCGCCAAGCACCCTGCCCCCGATCAGGGAAGTAGGAAAGGCAGCGAGAGCCGACAAAATAACGGTAGGCATCAACAACAACGGCCATATTTTCAGCCAGGTAATCATCTGATGCGCGCAGCCTTACACTCAACAACATAACGCCTTGACGTTCCTGGGCGGGTGTCCATGACTTCGACACATTGCTTTGCTTCGTTCATGCGCGCTTTTCCGTTAAGTCTTCCGCTCGATTCGGCGGGATGGCTTTTCGCTACCGCTGCGCGCCAAACCAATCTCCAGTGCCGTTTCGAGGCGGATAACCCGCTCCGTCAGGCTCTCGATCTTCTGCTGCTGGGTGATCATGGTTGCAGCCATTCGTTCCACCCTGTCATTCATTTTGATGACCGTGGTGATCGCGTCCCACATCTTGTCAGCGACTCCCATCAGGCTGCCTTCCGTTCCATCGCAACGATCCGCTTGTTCGAGGCATTGACGAACGCCAGCGCTTTGTCGATAGCGGCACTCGCCTGCGCAGTGGTCTTATTCATCTGGTCGATCATTCCCTCAAGCTCCTTGTCTTGTTCGGACGTGCGATATGACGATGCGGCCCGACGAAGTAACTCCCCCATCGAAAGGCCCGCGTCTTTGGCCATCTTGGCAATTTGCCCCTTTTCCCTCGTGGTAACAAGCACCGGGATTCGTTCTGTAGCAGTTGACATTGTATCTCTCCTTTATGAACATGGTCAGCACATGCACAGCATAGAGCATACTATCCCACAATTCAAGTGCTGCACCTACCTTTTTTTCTGTGGTCATTTGACCTGCTGTCCGAAATTTTGTGTATGGCTGCTTCTAATTTGCATAGCAGCCATTGCGCTGAATGCAGCGTGACAGGCAACTTTCGACGAAGCGGACGTTCATAATTGAACAAGGCAGCAGCAGCTTGTTGATATTGTCCTATCCGGGGTATGATATTAGTCTATGCTAATTTTTCGACATCAATGAATGGAATTGAAGCGTGACAAGAACTGCTGACATTTTTGGTTCGTCCGTGGTTGCGGTGGGCGCGTTTAACCCTGCCATATTTTCCCCTGATTGGCTTGAACGAAACAAATTGATCGGGCAGGAGGATGCCGATAATGCCAAGAAGACGCCATCGTTGATCATTTCACAGCAGATCACTGTTTTTGAAACGGAATGGTTCGCATTTCAGGTTCTGGACAATCAATTTTCCTTGACGAGCAAAGGAGCACTTACGCCAGCATTTAAGGATTTGGCGGTAGGGATTTTATCGCTTGTCCCACACACGCCGATTACCGCTATTGGTCTAAATTTCTTGGCACACTTTCGCCTGGGCACCGAAGCTGAGTACCACAAGATCGGGGATGTGTTGGCACCGAAGCCTATCTGGAACAGCTTGTATCCAGATAGGAATGCTGCTGGGTTAGCTAATTTAACCATCAGAATTCAGGATGCGGAGAGGGGGCAAACGCCTCGCTCGGGCAATGAAAAACGAATTTCAGTTCAGCCATCGGGTAAGGTGAAGTTCGGCGTCCTTTTATCCCTCAATGACCACAGAGAAATTATTGAGCCCAAGGATGCTGGTATGACTACCGCAGAACAGGCAGCAGCATTAATTGACTCCGAATGGCAGAACTCATGGGATGATGCGGTGAGAGTTTTTGACTCAGTCGTATCTCAAGCGTTGTCTGTCACATGAGAAATCTATCGACAATGCCAATCACGCCGAATCTTTCGTCATCCGGCGTCCGTCCATTTAATATGGAGGCAGACTCTTCGTGGGCAGGAATTGCCTTTCGTGGGGATTCGAGCACAGCATTCGTCGATAAAACAAAGTACGACGAAACGTCTACGACCGTTAAAAACAAGGAAGTTATCCCCCCATCTCCACAGCTTATCATTGACCCCTCGGCGGACATTGATGCGACAGTGATCCAGCTATGGGAGGGGCGAGTCTTAGAAGTTGATCTTCAAAATGAACTGATGCAGGTTTTGTTGACAGCGAAAGACGGCCAGATTCCTGAACATTCGGCTGAAATCGAATTGCAATGGGTGTCCGAGCAAGATCGAGATTTGGTTGTGGCTGGCGCAGTTTTTTATCTAACTTTGTACAAGCAGACACGTCGTGGAAGCATTAAAAACTCACAGGAACTGCGATTTCGACGTCGTCCTGCATGGTCCAAACAACAAGTTCAGAAAATCTATACAGACGCTGACTTGATTCTTGCAAAAATGCAATCGCGACCCATTGCGGAATGATCGACTATGGGGCCGCTCCGTCGGTTGATGAAATTGAAATCACGTTATTTGGCCCCGGCTTTGGTGAGGCAATAGCTGTTCACGTTGGGGCTGGGAATTGGATATTGGTGGATTCATGCATTGACCCAGATACCAAGTTACCCGCACCTCATACATATCTTCAGGCAATTGGTGTTCAGCCAAGTCAAGTTAAGACGATCGTTGCATCGCACTGGCATGATGATCATGTCCGAGGAATTTCGGATCTGGCTGGCTATTATCCAGAGGCTGAATTCTTGATGTCCGCAGCGTTAAATAATCATGAGGCAGCGGCTTTTCTTAGTACGCACACCGAAACAAATGCTCCTGGCCTTACTCGCGGAACGAACGAACTCTTCAAGGTGATCAATCAGCGTGATAAAGTTTTCCACGTCATGCAGCGATCCTCTGTAATGGAAATCAACGTGAACGGTAGAAATGTAAGAGTTGTCGCACTATCCCCAGTACCAGCAGCATTTTCCCAATCAATCGCTCATTTCGCGCAGTACCTCCCTAACAAAAAAGGTGGAAGTCCAGTCAATCATGCGCCTGAACTAAAACCGAATCTCGAGGCAGTGGCAATCCATATTGACTTTGATGGGGATGCCGCTTTACTAGGATCAGACTTGGAGGATCATCACAGTTGCGGCTGGACTGCTGTCGTTACAGATCAGTGGTGCGGATCAAAACCTCAAGGCACAGCGTATAAAGTCGCACATCATGGTTCCCACACCGGGGAGCACCCACAGATATGGGCGACGCTTCTGAAACAAAACCCTACGACATGCATGACGCCGTTCAATCTTGGCAACGTAAAACTGCCCACCGATGATGACAAAAACCGCATCAAGAGCAAATCCCCAAACGCATATATTAGTTCAGGGGCAACAAGACGTCCCGACATGGAAAGTGCGATTTTGAAAAGACTCGGTGATGTTTGCAACAAGCTTGCACGGGTTAATTCTGGTTTCGGAGCTGTCAGGTTGCGCAAGGCTGTCAGTGATCAGTCGTGGAAAGCAGAGTTATTTGGCAATGCCTGCAATTTGTAGTGGGCTCCAAATCCGTATTGCAAAAAATATGGAGGTGTAACAACCCTGCTATTTTAAAAGTACTCGACCGACCGCTAATGGCATATTCTGTTGAAAAACTCTAATTTTTAGAAACGCTGAAATCCAGCCCAAGGCCGTTGCATTGAATATCGCGAATAAATTTCCTCGTATAGGCGAATCAGAGGTTGCACAACGAACGATCAGACAAAATGGGACTCCCCCTACATCCTTCAAAATAGAATTTGCCTAAGCGGCTTAAATTATTTTTAGCACCTTGAAAAAAGAGTTTTTCAACAGAATA
>CANJMS010000040.1 GCA_947475825.1 Nitrosomonadales bacterium | reverse complement strand
ATCTGAAATACTGCTTTTGCCAAATCGATGCCTATCGTAGTAATCTTCATTTCGGATGCCCCTTTCTATGGTTAGTGGTAGTAAAACAACCACTACTTTGGCACTTAGATGCCGTATTAGGAAGTGGGCGTCCATTCCATTATTTCATATTGGGAGATGCTAAAACTTGTAAACATGACAATAAATGCGTTAACCTTAAATCCGTTATTTAGAGTCAGGAGTTAATTTATGTTTCGTTTACTAGGGCATTGGTTGGCAAATTATTTAACCCGCCCGATTGGCACCTCAGCCATGGTCAATACGTGCGATTTGGCGACATTGCAAGCAACCTTGCAACCGGGCGATATTTTGCTGATTGATGGCAACACCAGAATTAGCTCTGCCATTAAATACCTGACTCATTCCACTTGGTCTCACGCAGCGTTTTATGTTGGCCCACATGATTCGCTTCCCGCATACAACGGTCAAGTAGAAGAACTGATAGAAAGCGATCTTATCGAGGGCGTGCGCGCTATTCCGCTGGCTAATTATGCCATGCTGCAAACTAGGATTTGCCGACCTGTGGGACTGACTGCAGAAGATAGAAAAAAGGTTGTCGATTACGTCATCGGGCATTTGGGAGACAGTTATGACTTGAGAAATGCCATTGATCTGGTGCGTTATCTATTGCCCAACCCCCCCGTTCCTTCACGTTGGCGCCGCCGCATGTTGGCGTTGGGTAGTGGCGATCCCACGCGCGCTATTTGCTCTACTTTAATCGCACAGGCATTTGAAATCGTTCGATACCCCATATTGCCGATAGTGACCCAGGAATTATTAACGAGTCCGAAGGGTGAAAATTATTATCGGGAATATATGCATATTCGACACCACAGCCTGTTTACACCACGTGACTTTGATATTTCTCCATATTTTGAAATTGTTAAACCTACCATCGAGAATTCTTTTAAGTATCGTGAAATAGTTTGGGTGGACCAGTCACCATCGCAGCCTTATCTTACCTAAATGGGAGGAACGATGATTATCAAAAAATTATTGACCAGAAATTCCGGGCTTATCCAGCCATCTGAAATTACCGACCAGAAAATATATTTATCGCGCCGAAAATTTATCGGCACGGCAACGCGTGCATCAGCCGCGATTGCAGCGGGCATGGTGATGCCGGGTTTATTGCGTAACAGTCATGCTGCCACATCTCTATCGGTCAAAAAATTGAGCAACATTCGCAAAAGCGCGCTCAGTACGCAAGAGCCGCAGACACCTTATGGCGATGTCACTATCTACAATAATTTTTATGAATTCGGTACGGATAAAGATCAGCCCGCGCAGCATGCCCATAGCCTGAAAACGCGCCCGTGGACGGTGGTAGTAGAAGGCGAAATCAAACGTCCGAAAACGTATGACATCGATACACTGCTGAAACTTGCGCCGTTGGAAGAACGCATTTATCGTCTGCGTTGCGTGGAAGGCTGGTCGATGGTTATTCCATGGATAGGTTTTCCACTGAGCGCATTAATCAAACAAGTGGAGCCGACCGCGAATGCAAAATTTATCGAATTCACCACGCTGCATGATCCCAAACAAATGCCGGGGCAACGTTCCGGCGTGCTGGAGTGGCCGTATGTGGAAGGTTTGCGTATCGATGAAGCAATGCATCCACTGGCCATATTGGCGGTGGGATTATATGGCGAGGTGCTGCCCAACCAGAATGGCGCGCCGATCAGATTGGTCGTGCCGTGGAAGTATGGATTCAAGAGTATTAAATCGATAGTCAAAATTCGGTTTATTGAAAAGGCGACCGCGAGCTCGTGGATGAAAGCCGGGCCACACGAATATGGTTATTTTGCCAACGTCAATCCGGCGGTCGATCATCCGCGCTGGAGTCAAGCCAAAGAACGGCGCATTGGTGAATTTTTAAAGCGCGATACACTACCTTTTAATGGCTATGCAGATCAGGTGGCGGATATGTATGCGGGGTTGGATTTGAATAGGTTTTTTTAATGCAGCACATGCAATATTCTCCCGCCATTAAAGGCGCGCTTTTTTTTGCCTGTTTGATCCCGCTGGGCAGATTGGTTTGGTTTGGGTTACACAATCAACTTGGCACAAATCCCATCGAATTTATCACCCACTCCACGGGCACATGGACGCTGAATTTTCTGCTCATCACGCTCTGCATTACGCCCCTGCGCCAACTGAGCGGTTGGTCCTGGCTCATTAAATTGCGTCGTATGGTCGGGCTGTATGCCTTTTTTTACGCCTGCTTGCACTTCATTACCTATATTTGGCTGGATCAATTTTTTGATGTCGCAGCCATTATCAAAGATGTTATCAAACGCCCTTTTATTACTGTCGGTTTCGCTGCGTTTATTTTATTGATCCCACTTGCCCTCACTTCCACCCATGCCATGCTGAAAAAATTGGGCGGCAAGCGCTGGCAAAGTTTGCACAGACTGATTTACCTCATTGCCATTTTAGGCGTGCTACATTTTTGGTGGTTGGTGAAAAAAGATATAACCGAGCCGTTGATATATGCGGTGATATTGGCTAGTTTGCTGGGTTATAGAGTGATTAATTCCAATTCGCGTTAAAAACGATAACTGTGTTGGCATCGTCTTCGGCTCCTAGTCGTACTCAAATGTACTGTCTTCGTCACCTCATCCTTGACGCCTTGTTCTCCTTTTTAACGCGAACTGGAATAAGTGGCGCTTTAAAATGGTTTAGGGAAGAAGTACAGGGAGTGAAATAAAAAAGCCGCCCCGAGGGGCGGCTGGTGTTTCAGGTTAATCCAGCAGAACGAATCAGTCTTCTAGTTCGACCTGTTTCACTGAAAGCGCTGGTGATGTTGGGCTAAAGCGTATTTTAACCAGCGTCCCCGCAACAGCAGGTGGCCCAACATTGGCAGGCGATACCACCGCCAGGAATTGTGCTTTGGTGAGCGGAGTATCATCGAGCCCCTTGTACGGAGGATTGTCAGTCGGATTGCCTATTTCTATGGGGAACCCCAATAGTGTCAAGATTGTTGTATCCGGCTTAGCCTCTACAGGTGCTTGAATGAGATGGTCATCACCGCCATTGCAAGCTGTGATCTGCCCTGCAGTTATTGTAGCTCCGTTCTCGGCCTTACGCTGACCACGCACTTGAATACAGGCAAGTGGATCTACAGGGGGCACATTGCCAACGGTAAATCCGTCTTTCTCTATATTGATGGGACCCACCCCATTGACACTCAACGTAAACGTAGAAGCAGACGAAGCTGTGACCTCACCCTGTACGCGTACCACTGTGCGCTTAAACTCTATTTTGCGCGCGGTCAGTGTTGTACCATCCCATGTGCCTTCAGCCTCAACTTTAATGTTATTGAGTAGATCGGTTTTGATGCCGCCACGGAATGTGGTTGAAGCAGTGATTTTTACGCGTACGCTATTCACAAAGAAGATGTTGCTATCGTTGGGATCGGGAAAGCCGGATACCAACCCCTCGGTCTCAAAGCGCTGCCCTACTCCGGGTAGATTGACGTTATCTTCCACCTCGAGGCTAGAAGCTTGAAATACGCCAGCCGACAAGCAACTTGGACGAAGCGTGCAATGCACCTCAACAATACTGCCGTCGCTAAAGGTGCCACCTACAATTGTCGCACCAGTAGCATTCACCGCTTGCGTACCAACATTGAACAGCATGTCGGTGGCATCTGCACGGAGTGTGACTACGCCGCGAATCTCATCAACCAGTGGATTAGCCATGCCCGTGCCGTCAGTTAAGGCTGTCAGGCTCAGGCTTCCTTCAACTCGGGTAGCGCGGATGTTGCCAAGCGCATCACGCAGACCATGTACTTCTACAATCGTCGTATTTGCGGTGATGTTAGCGAAGGTGATGTTTGAGTAGACCGTCAAATCATCCACGATGACTGTCTGATTAAAAACCGTGAAACGTTGTGGACTTGCTACCGCATCTTTGGCTGTGACCAGACCGCGCACCTCGATCTGTCCCCGTATTTCAGTCGCTGTGCCATTAGAGCCACTGGCATTTCCTCTAACACTGACCACCATGCCGTTCTGCAAATTGAGTGCAGTCTTGGGCGTGTCATCGATTGAAATATTAGCGGCGGTATCCTCAAAGCGAACGCCATTTACAATGACACTGCCCTTGGTCATTACGCCGTGCGACACACCTGTACCACCTGCACCACCTGCCAGCTGAGTGTCATCTCCGCTGCAACCAGCGAAATGCAGCATTACTATAAAAATGAGTGCTATTCGAAAAAAATATGGATTGGTTTTCATGACAAAGCCTCCTTTAATTTCCCCTATTTCAGTTGTCTCATGTTTAGCCTCAGGGGTGAACAGACCGTACCATGCGAAGATATTACTCTATAATTTTGTAAAAAAACATACTTTAAAGTAGAGAAAATAAATGCGTATTAAATTTCCAGAAGCGTTATTCGTGGCTCATTAAGGTACTTTATAAATAATAACTTGATGTGTTGAGAGGGGGAATTTACAAACTAGGATTCTTTGAGTTTAAACTTTTTGTTTTTCAACATCCTGCGTGCGCGATGAGTGTGGGGGCGAGGTGCATGCGCGCGATAATTATTTGGATAAGCAGTCAAGGCACCCAATATCAGTCGTTGAATATCGAGTGGCAAATCGGCGGCGGCACTATTAAAACGTTCGCGCAAAAGTTTGGCATCACATGCTCCATCGGTTAACAGAATGGGCGTGCGTTTGTAATCGAGGCCGCATGTCTCGCCCGAATCTACCCGTGCGTGATTAAACCCAGTGGTTGCCTGCCAGGTAAGCGCGTGCTCGTGCGCACCCGTTTGGTAACAAAGCTGAAAGGCAGTGAGCCTATTCTGTTCATCCATCCATCCATACCACCAAATCCAGCGATGGCGAATTGAACCAGCGTCGATGTCGTTCTCCGGCGATCTGCCGCACACTCAGAATTTCGTGTAGTTGTTCCATTTTATTGTCGGAGGTTTTCTTTAAAAAAGGGAGCAATTCTATTGTTCCCTTAAATACTTGTGCCCACAGAAGGTGCGTTCAAATACCGCGCTAATCCTTCCGCCCCTTGGCGCATCACTTGATCGTGATTCCATTTGAATATAGGCCGGGCGATAGGGGAAAGTAAATTGATCCAGCGTCGAGTAGAACGCACCGACCATTCATACCGTACTATCGTTTCCGGGGAGTCATACGTAAAATACCAGCGGCCTGTCCCTTCCAGATCGCCACTGGCCTGGCCCTGCAAAAACTTGAGCGATTCTATATGGGTCACACACACATCAAAAGTCAGCCGATAAAATAAGCGGCTCTTCCAGGTAAAACGTAGTCGGCGACCTATTCCTATGGTGTCCCCTGCCTCCAGCTCCTCCACTTTTTCCACATTGCGCCACCACTGCGGCCAGTCCATGCTTTTAGAAATCGTGTCACAAACTTGGGGCAGGGGAGCGGTTATGCGCCAAGTGGTGACAAAAGTGAATTCGGCCATGGGCTTAATTTATTGCTTGAAAAAATCGGGCGGGAATGCGGGATTGACCTGTAAATATTCAAATTCAACCACCTCCAAAACCTTGCCCATGACATCGTGGCTGGACACTTTGAGGGGAAACACAGTGGCTTGATCTACCCAAATCTGAAAGCGATGTACACCCGCAATAGAGAAATTATCTAATCCTTCAACAATTAGGTGCAGCGTATTTTTTCCATTGATTGATACCGACTCGGCGAGGGTCGCTTTGCCGTGCTGCTGCAATATTTGCACATTTTGATAGAGCGCACCAAAATCCGAGCGATCAACCCGCTGTCCGGATGAGTTTTGAATTAAGCGATTTTCTGGATTCAAAGTAAAAGCTGGAAAATGAGGGTAGCCCAGTGGCCATAGTCGAGCCACTTTAGAGTCGGGATCGTAAATTATGACCGCGCCTCCGAATGGTTGGATAAATTCTATGCGGACATGGCCGGGTCGCTTGAAGTAATAGCATAGCGTGTTGCATTGGGATGATTTAATCGTTACCTGATAACTGTCAATCTTGCGGTAATAATCAACCATGTATTGAATCGGGTCGGCACGGCCAGATTCCGGTCTGGTTTTGGTAGGATTCAAATTACCTGCCTCGCTCGACACCAGCGGTGCAATTCCCCGTATCTCTCCCAGCATGACACCTCCCGGAAAAAAATTATTGAATCATTTCGACCACGCCGTGCATACCTTTATCCTGTGTCCCGGTGGCTTTTGAAAGACAGGAATTTATTCTTGCAATAAACAATAAAAAGGATATGAGCCTGTTGCGGCCGATGTGAAAGAGATAATTTTTATTTCCGTATTCAGCGGCTCATCAATCATGATGCCAGTCTTTACTGTTTGTCCCTCACATCAAAAACTGCAGGGTATCGAACATAAAAAACCCTGTAAGGACACAGATCATGCCGTTCCCTCGGCAGGATGCCCAATTTTGGAATATATCTTAGCACGAGCAACGCCGGTTTACGTAAGCGAGGCAGGCAGATTCATAAATGAAATGGTCAGTGCACTCTGCACAGTCATTGTTGCAATGGCAAGTGTCGCTCGGGCCACTGTTTATGCACTACAAACCCCCGTGTTTCTTCATGCCAAATATTTTCCTGGTCGCGTTGTAATGCCACCAGTAGCAGTGCTTCATCTGACGTTTTAAAATGTTCGGTCAGTGTGTGGCACATCCCGGCATAGGTCTGAACAGCAGCATCTTGTGCTAAACGCACTGGAGCGAGCCAGCGCAGGCGCGGTAAAATTATCCAACCCGTGTTTATTTTATATTGTGGCAGCGGCGTTTGTCCGTGACGTATCCACCAGCCGGATAAATGCGATGTTGAGACACCTGATAACTCAGTTGCACCTGATAACTCAGTTGCACTAGGTAATTCAGTTGTACCAGGGTCTGCCGCACTTGAACTTGCTGGATAAAATAAATAGCCTTTGATAAAAGCCTGGGTTTTATCCAGCGTCACACCATCTGGTAATGCCGCCAATCCGCTTGCTGTATCACCCAAACGTAGCTGATGTTGAAAGATGCGGGCGAGTTTCAGGTCTAGTCGGTCATGCCCGCCGGGACCTAAATATGCCCCACATCCCACAAGGGGACAATGAGGGGACAATGTATTGGGTGTGGCAGGCCAAGATTCCTGTAAGGGCTCGGTTTGCAGGTAAAACTTTACCGCAACTTCCCAGTGACTGGTGTAGTGCGCTGCCCCACAAGGGGACAATGTGCGAATTAACAAATCATATTCACCCATCGTGCGGCTGGCATCCATCACCTGTAAATTGGTAGCGATAATTTCTATGTCAGGATGATGGCTTAACCAAAATTTGATTAGCGTTTCAAAATAATGACCGAGGCGGCGAGTGGGGCGGGCGGCTATAAATCGATGTAAGTCAGCCGGATTTTTATCCAACGTATTGAGCCATGCGACGGAATTTTTTAATTGCTCAATGCACCAGGCATCATCTATAACATGCCCGGTATAGGGCGGATAAGCTGCCTCAACCAGACCTGGCGAACCGATTACCCACGCCAGATCGCGCACGGCTGTATCTTGCAGGGCATGCAGGAGCGTGTGGTAGAGGCTACGGTTGCTCATGAGATTTGTAATCGTTAATTCCAATTCCCGATAAAAACGATCACTGTGTTACCTTCGTCTTCGGCTCCTAGCCGTACTCAAATGTACTGTCTTCGTCGCCTCATCCTTGCCGCCTTGTGCTCCTTTTTATCGGAAACTGGAATAAGGAATGAGGCGTTGCAGGCCGAGTAGAACGCAGTGACACCCTAACAAAGAAGGATGCAGTAATTCGCAGAAAACGTTGCACAGTGCCTGTGAGGTTAAATTACTGCGTTGAGCGTTCCGCTGCCTGAATGGTATTTGCCAGCAGCATGGTGATGGTCATGGGGCCAACTCCGCCAGGCACGGGGGTAATCCAGCCCGCGACTTTTTTCGCACTTTCAAAGTCTACGTCTCCCACCAGTTTGCCATCGGGCAGGCGGTTAATGCCGACATCAATTACTGCTGCGCCGGGTTTAATCATGTCGCCGGTAATCATGTGCGGCTTGCCTGTTGCCACCACCAGAATATCGGCATTGCGGGTGTGACTGGCGAGGTTCTGTGTTTTGGAGGTGCACAGTGTAACGGTGGCATTTTTATGCAGCAGCATGAGCGCCATCGGCTTGCCGACAATGTTACTGCGCCCCACTACCACCGCGTGCTTGCCTTCTATCGCGATGCCGCATTTCTCCAGCAGCTTCATCGCCCCTGCCGGGGTGCAGGGTGGAAATTTAGAATGACCCGAAACCAATGCGCCAACATTGATTTGGTGAAAGCCATCTACATCTTTGTGTGGCGCGATCGCTTCTAAAACTTTGTTGCCATCAATGTGTTTAGGTACGGGTAACTGCACCAGCAGTCCGTGTATATGCGGCGCGGCATTCAGTTCAGTAATTTTTTCCAGCAGCGTCGTCTCGGGTGTATCGGCGGGTAATGAGATGCGTTCGGAGTGTATGCCCAGATCCGCGCAGGCTTTGACTTTGTTGCTGACATAAACTTTAGAGGCGGCATCTTCGCCCACAATGATGACTGCCAGCCCCGGCGTGATGCCGCGCGCTTTTAAGGTATCGACCCGCAATTTCCACTCGGCGCGCACTTCCAGCGCGATGGCTTTACCGTCAATGATGCGGGATGTCATTTTTATTGTCGGCACTCATCTGATGAAATTTTTCAGTATTTTGATAATTTGATACCGCATTCAAAATTTCTTTGCGCGCCTCTTCGATACCAAACCAGCCCGTCACCTTGACCCATTTTTTTGGTTCCAGATCTTTATAGTGTTCAAAGAAATGGGTGATCTGTTGCAGAATAATTTCTGGGAAGTCGGTGTGATTTTTTACATTGCGATACATGGTCGAAAGTTTATCGACAGGCACAGCCAATATCTTGGCATCCCCGCCGCTTTCGTCTTCCATTTTTAGTACGCCCAGTGGACGGCAGCGCACCACGACACCAGGTAATAATGCCACTGGCGTGATTACCAGTACATCGGCTGGATCACCGTCATCTGATAGTGTGTGGGGAATGTAACCATAATTGCACGGGTAGTGCATTGCGGTGCTCATGAAGCGATCGACAAAAATCGCGCCGGATTCTTTATCAACTTCATATTTGACGGGTGCGCCGTTCATGGGAATTTCGATGATGACATTGAAATCATCGGGAATGCTTTTGCCGGATGGGACATCATTTAAGCTCATGGTGGATCGCCTTAGAAATAAAAAACGGGGGTAGGGGGTTAAGGAAAATGCGAATCAGGCGCGAATTATATCAGGCTTTAAAAAACCCCCAGGCATAGGCAATCAACGCCACGCCGCCGATCAATCCGAAGAAAGATAAGTAAGCCTCGTAGCCTTTATTTTTAGTCCAAGCCAGGCTCCAGTCAAATGCACGTAGAGCAGCTTCGGGGTTAACCTTGGTCATTTGCTCTACCGAAGCGGGCCACAGGCGCGGTATAAAGCGCGGCACGGTGGCGCAGTAGATGCGATAAGGTTCGCCAAAAATTTCGATCAATTTTGTTTCTTCATCCAAAATGGTGTAGTGATAAATCGCCGCCAGAATAATCGTGGCCATGATAGCCAGCGGGTAGTTTTCAATGGAAATAGCCACACCAATTGCCATCAACCAGCGCCCAAAGTATAGCGGGTTACGTATCCATGCATACGGGCCGCCTGCCGCCAGTCTATTATCTTTACGTAAATAGCCGCCCGCCCAAAAACGTATGGTGGCGCCTAAAAAACAGATGGCGATGCCGGGTAATTGTGGAAAAATTTGCGCGGAGTACAGCACCCATATCGCAAACACCCAGTCAAAAACGATGCGGGTTTTGCCTTTAACGAAATGGCGATACCATTGATAAAAACTATTGGCTGATTTGTTTTCTTGCATGATGGATTCTGTAGAATTTAAGAGGTGGCCTGGTGCGACGGAATGCTTGTAAGGGGGGCGCAGAATACCTTATCTGGTGGGGGTGTGGCAATAATATGCAGCGCAATAGTTTAAGGTTTGGAGGAGCTGAGCTTGACCAGATTGGCTACATAATAGAAGCGCTCTATATGGTTTAATGTATGCAAGTGTAAATGGTGTTTGGCAGCAGCCTATGATTCCAACCATCCTGATCGCCTGAGTTCAGTTACTGCATTATCAACAAATTGACCGACCATTACATTGTCTTTATCAAAGAATAAATTACTTGTAGATTGGATGGATGCCGACCAAATGGCCTTGCCACTTTCCCGTTCTTTAATTGTAGCGAGTATGGTTAGAGTATGGTATTCCCCGATTGTGACACTCGCAACTTCAGGCCTAATTTCAAGGATAACTTTATGGCCCGAGGCTACTCCTTCACGTGCAAGTTCTTTGCCAAGCTGATCAACAGCAAAGTGCTGGAATTGTGCGAGCATATTTCTGGCAATGAACGACGCGTTTAAATTATCCGCGTCACTGATAATGGGTTGATTTCTCGTACCTCTCTTGTACACCATAATTTTCATATCGGGATTTCCGATCCAGATTATTCGGGCTTCGATCAGTTTATAGGGGGCTTGGGTTAAGCCTCCGTGCCACACTGTTGAAGACGTACAAGCATTCAGCAGCAGCGCGATCAAAGCAATCAATGGGTATTTGAGATGGGCTAACATAATGACCTCTATGGTTGTTAAGGTTTTCAACTATTACTTCATATTTCAGCGCGCTGGCGCATTCACATCACAAATTCTGAATTCAAAATTGCCGCGCTTGCGGTCAGCGAAATAATGCGCTAGCGACAGGAAAACTGGGCGAAATGCCAGTTCATCCCAAGGTATGTCGCGCTCCTCAAACAGCTTTACTTCCAGACTTTCTACCCCGGATGAAAAATTTAGATCGAGTAATTGGGCGCGAAACAGTAAATGCACCTGGTTGATGTGCGGCAGGTTGCACATGGTGTAGAGATCACCCAGGATCAGCCGCGCATTGGCTTCTTCCAGTGTTTCGCGAATCGCGGCGGCGGTCGTGGTTTCGCCATTTTCCATAAAGCCTGCGGGCAGTGTCCAAAAGCCATAGCGCGGCTCAATGGCTCGGCGGCATAACAATATTCGCCCATCCTGCCATTCTGGAATGGAGCCTATGACCAGCTTGGGGTTTTGATAATGGATAGTGGCGCAGGCGGTGCAGACGTAGCGCGGGCGATCATCGCCCGGCAGAAGCTTAAATTCAACGGGAGCGGCGCATTCAGAGCAGAATTTCATTCTGGGATATCCTAAGATTGTGCCGCGCCGGTTATCAAAATTAATATATTTACTTCCAGAATTGCCACCAGTATTTTTTATTTTCAGGCGACTTTTGGGTGGAAGGTCTAATGCCATCTTTGGCAATGTTTAAGTTCAGCACGCGTTGCGTGTCATCGCGCAAATCATTCATGTCCATCGCGGCATAGCTTTGCACCATGATTTGCAAGGCATCGCGCGTGGCAGGCGTTTGTGGAAACTCGGACAACACACCGTTGGCGCGGTTGGCAGCAGCCACATATGCACCGCGCCGCAGATAATAACTGGCTACGCGAATTTCGTGGCGGGCGAGGGCGTTTATTAAATATTGCATGCGCAGCCTGGCATCCGGCGTGTATTTGCTATTGGGGAAGCGTGTGATTAAATCCTTGAATGCTTCAAATGATTCACGTGGCAATTGTGGATCGCGTTCCGACATGCTGGGCTGAAAGGTTTCACCAAATATGCCTAACTCATCATTAAAATTGACGAGTCCTTTCAGATAATAGGCATAGTCCACATGCGGATTGTTGGGATATAGTTTTATGAATCGGTTGGCTGCAACTAGAGCGGATTCTGGTTCTTCGTTTTTATAATAAGCGTAGGCAATTTCCAGTTGCGCCTGTTGCGCATGCGAGCCGTAAGGGTAACGCGATTGCAGCGTCTCAAAAGCCTTGATAGCTTTTTCATAGCTCACATTATCCATTTGTGCTTTAGCTTCGTTAAAAAGCTCTTCGGCGGATTTGCCTTTGGAAGGGTCACTATCTAACGTGCTGCAAGCAGTCAGCGTGAGTGTTATTAGTATGAGTAGAGGAAATAAAGTTAAACTACGCAGCATGGATGAGTTCGAAGAAATAGCAGAGTTAGATTATACCGCAATCCCTCCCCCAAAATTATTGGCAGTTCCAAGCTCGCTTACCTTTGTTGTGCCGCGTGAATACGCCGGATTGCGGCTGGATCAGGCATTAGTCAAATTGTTACCGGAATATTCGCGTAGCCGTTTGCAAGCGTGGGTGGGGGAGGAGCAGGTCAAAGTGGATGGCGCAACCGCCACGCCCAAATATAAAGTATGGGGTGGTGAGACCATTACGGTTATGCCGCAATCTGCACCTTCAGAGCAGCCGTATTTGGCGGAAGACATTGCGCTGAATATTTTATTTGAAGACGACAGCATTCTGGTCATCAATAAACCAGCGGGGTTGGTAGTGCATCCGGGTAGCGGCAATTGGCAAGGAACGATGCTGAACGCGCTGCTGCATCACGCGCCGCAACTGGCCGAGATTCCGCGCGCGGGCATCGTGCACCGTTTGGATAAAGACACCAGTGGTTTGTTGGTGGTGGCAAAAACATTGATCGCGCAAACTTCGCTGGTACGGCAATTACAGGCGCGCACCATGCAGCGCGAATATTATGCCTTGGTCTATGGCGAGGTAGAGCGGGCGGGCACGGTGGATGCCGCGATAGATCGACATCCGCGCCAGCGCACTAAAATGGCGGTAACCGAGGGGGGGCGACCTGCCACCACGCATTACAGCATTGTCGAACAATTCACAGGCTGCACGCTGTTGCGCTGCAAATTGGAAACAGGCCGCACCCATCAAATTCGCGTGCACATGGCGCATATCAAACATCCTCTGGTGGGGGATACGCTGTATATCAAGGGCGCGCAAAAATGCCCACTGGCATTGCGCGCCATGCTGCTCGCCTTTCCGAGGCAGGCCTTGCATGCGGCGCAACTCGGTTTAGAGCATCCCGCAACAGGGGAGTGGATGGAGTGGCAGGCACCGCTGCCAGCAGATTTCACGCAATTGTTAAAAGACATTAAAGATGCCACACGCTGACTTCTCGCCAACATTTATTTATCCTGACTGGCCAGCGCCAAAAAATGTACGTGCTTTACAAACTACACGCACGGGTGGGCTGAGTGCCGCGCCGTATAGCAGCCTCAATCTGGGGCGGCATGTTGGCGACGATGCTGTCACTGTGCTGCGTAATCGTATGCTGCTCGCTCCCTACTTGCCGAGTCCCACAAGGGGACAATGTGAGCCAGTGTGGTTGACCCAAACTCATGGCGTAAAAGTGATAGATGCTGGCCTGGCTCCATGCGGTCCCGAGGGCGATGCGTGCATTGCCAAACAACCCGGCGCAGTGTGCGTGGTGATGACCGCAGATTGTTTGCCCGTATTATTATGCGATGACCATGGCCGCGTAGTGGGTGCAGCACATGCAGGCTGGCGTGGATTATGTGCGGGGGTTATTGAAGCAGCGGTCGCATCTATGGCTGTGCCTGCAACTACAGTAATGGCGTGGTTAGGCCCCGCTATCGGCGCGCAATCTTTTGAAGTGGGCGAGGAAGTGCGTACTGCTTTTATGGCGCAAGACGCACGCGCCGCCGCCGCCTTCGCACCAAGCACTGCAGGCAAGTGGCAGGCAGATATTTATCAACTGGCACGTTTACGTTTGAATGCCTTAGGCATCACCCGAATTTACGGGGGTGATTTTTGTACCTATACCGATCCTGCCCGATTTTTTTCATACAGGCGTGATGGGGTGACTGGACGGATGGGAACGTTTATCTGGCTGGAAAAATAAGCTGGCATATCGATCTGGAGCTGATCGGGTCAAATCAAGCTGAGGGGTGCAGTCGTTCTCGATATATCGTGTGTGTTACAGAGCAAAAAGTCGTGTTAGCAAGTTTAGCTTTCAGAATGCACCCACGCTTTTGCTTCATTATAAGCTGTGAAGGGTCGAATATCTGCATGTACAAATAGTCGCGATAACCATGCTTGCCAGGTGATCCATTGGTCATTCGTGACTACTGCGATTTTTCTGAATTGAGCGGGATGCGCGCCGCCAAAAAACCTGATTTCTTCCAGCGCAACATCGATGGTGTAATCGATCATGTCACGCAAATCAAACAGCAGGCTGATGGAACCCGATGCGGTGAGCTTGGATGCATTTAATTGGCTGAGTGCCTGGTCTTCGATTTGTTTGAAATCCGCCAGGGTAAATTCACCCAATACAGCGATGTCAATTAGATTAGGCGAGCGTTGTATGGTAATCATAAGAATGGGTTTTGTGGTGGGTTAGTTTAAGGGTTTAGTTTTTTTGGCAGCACGATATTCTGAGTTCGCATGTGAAATTATACGCGCTACGCAGGTAACCATACAGCGGAACAGCGGATGTCTTCCGCCAATGCATATTGTACTGATAGTTGTTTATCAAGAGCTCATAATTAGTGATGCTAACTCAAAGTGAGTCGTCCCGGGATTTGCCAGAGACTCTATGTCAGAGACTCTAATTTTTGAGAGGATGAAGTGATGAACAAAACGAAGAGGTATTCGCTGGAAGTCCGTGAGCGGGCGGTACCTGGTGATTGAACGCCGAGGAGAGCACGAGTCCCAGTGGGCGGCAATTGAATCGATAGCATCGAAAAGATCGGCTTAAATAAAATTCACGGATAATTCGTGCCGAGCCTATAAGGATTCGAAATTAAAATTAATGCCATCTTGAAAGTTGAGTAGCCTGCCCCCATCTATCGGCCCAACATGTAACTATTTTATGGAGAATGTAATGAGTGATACTGCGACACACACCGAAACAGCTGCTAACCGTGAAACACTGGGCTTTCAGGCCGAGGTAAAACAACTGCTGCAATTAATGATTCATTCGCTGTATTCCAACCGCGAAATTTTTCTGCGCGAGCTGATTTCTAATGCTTCGGATGCGTGCGATAAATTGCGTTTTGAGGCGTTGCATAATGCGGCGTTGATGGAAGATCAGGCCGAGCTGGAAATCAGTATTCACTTTGATAAAGCCGCGCGCACGTTAACGGTGAGCGACAGCGGTATCGGCATGAGACGTGAAGAGGTGATCAATAATCTGGGTACGATTGCGAAATCGGGCACACGCGAATTTTTCTCGCGGCTGTCCGGCGATCAACAGAAAGATGCGAATTTAATTGGGCAGTTCGGCGTGGGGTTTTATTCGGCTTTTATTGTGGCAGATAAAGTGACGGTGTTGACCCGTCGTGCGGGCGAGAAAGACGATCAGGGCGTGCGTTGGGAATCGGATGGCGGCGGTGAGTTTGTAATTGAGATGGTTGAGAAAACCACACGCGGCACGTCGATTACTTTGCACTTGCGCGAGGGTCAGGATGATCTGCTGAGCGGGCATAAATTACGCACCGTCATTCAAAAATACTCAGATCACATTGTGCAGCCGATTGTGATGCATAAGGAAGAATGGAAAGACGGCGGCTATCAAACTTTGGACGAAGTAGAAACCGTCAATCAGGCGTATGCCTTGTGGGCACGCGCCAAAAACGAAATCACAGATGAGCAGTACAAAGAATTTTATAAGCATGTCGGGCATGACATGGCTGACCCGCTGGCTTGGGTGCATGCGCGTGTTGAGGGACGGCAGGAATACACACAACTCCTTTATATTCCCGCCCGTGCGCCATTTGATATGTGGCAGCGCGATGCCAAGCATGGGGTGAAATTATATGTGCGGCGCGTATTTATTATGGATGATGCCGAGAAATTAATTCCTGCCTATTTGCGTTTTGTGCGCGGCGTGGTGGATTCGAATGATCTGCCGCTGAATGTGTCGCGTGAAATTTTGCAGGAATCAAAAGACATCGAAGCGATACGCGCAGGCTGCACTAAAAAAATTATCAGCTTGCTGGAAGACATGGCGGAAAATGATAAAGAGAAGTACACCCTGTTCTGGAATGAATTTGGTCGCGTGTTAAAAGAGGGAATCGGAGATGATGCAGTCAACCGTGAAAAAATTGCCGGGTTGTTGAGATTGGCCTCTACTCAAGCGAATACGCCGGAGACTAGCGTTTCGTTGAGCGATTACATTGCGCGCATGAAAGAAGGTCAGGACAAAATTTATTACATCACTGCCGATACATTCAACGCCGCAAAAAATAGTCCGCATCTGGAAGTGTTCCGCAAAAAAGGCATTGAAGTTTTATTGTTGACTGATCGGGTGGATGAGTGGGTAGTGACCAATTTGCATACCTTCCAGGAAAAGTCATTGGTGTCGGTTGCCAAGGGCGGGCTGGATCTGGGCGATCTGGAAGATGAGTCTGAAAAATTAGCGCAACAAAAAGAGGCGGATGAGTTTAAAGAGTTGACCGATAAAATCAGTACCAGCCTTACAGGTCGGGTAAAAGAAGTGCGCGTGACGCATCGCTTAACGGATTCGCCAGCGTGTCTGGTGGTGGACGAGCAGGACATGAATGCCAATTTGGCGCGCATGTTAAAAGCGGCCGGACAACAAGCCCCGAATACGCAGCCGATTCTGGAAATCAATCCGCGTCATCCGGTGGTGTTGCGTCTGCAACGCGAAGAAAATAAATTCGATGATTGGGCATCCGTATTGTTTGACCAGGCATTGCTGGCGGAAGGTGGGCAACTGGATGACCCCGCTAGTTTTGTGAAGCGGATAAATCAATTAATGTTGGAGATGAGCGGGAGTTAAATGTTGTAGTAAGATAGCGCGTCTGCAGGATAAGTTGAACGAGTGAAGTTAGGGGAACATAGTCTTGGCGAAACGAAAGGGGGGGTGGTTCTGATGAAAAAAAATCGCGTATTAATTACCAGTTTTACATTGTCCCCTTGTGGGATTTTGACTTTGTTCCCTTCAACATTGCCTGCTACAAGATATGAATTCAAATCATGTTGTGGGAAGGTGTCTATGGTGTGTTGCGCATGAAGAAAATAGGTACCAAGTTGCTTGATGCCAGCATTCGACCATTCAGCGTATTGCTGTTCTTGTTAAGTTTGTCTGCTTGTTCCAGTTTAAATAATAAAGTATGGGTCGCTGGTTGGCAGCAAACTACGCCGCTTATTGAAGCGCGGGCAGGCGCGACAACGGTGATTGCGCAAGATACGATGGTTGTGATCGGTGGAACCAATGGACGAGATTTCATAAGTACCGTGGAATATGCTCCGATACACCCAGATGGTACATTGGGTATATGGCAGAGCGGGCCGAAGTTGAATGAGCCACGGGGTTTCACTGAGGCAGTGGTGCGCGGCGGATTTATTTATGTAGCGGGTGGGGGTAATGGGCCGCATGGACATAATTTGCTGCGTTCAGTTGAGCGTGCTCAGATACTGCCCGATGGGAAAATAGGCGCGTGGCAGAAAGAAAGTGAAATGTTGGTGACACGTCGTTGTGCCAAACTTGTAGTGCAGGGCAATCGAATTTATGCTTTTGGCGGGTTTGCGGGTGTGTTGTTGGATACGGTTGAGAGTGCGGAATTTTTGCCCGATGGTCGCTTGAGTGAGTGGCGCATGGAACCTGAAATTATGACTATGCCGCGCTATGTGAACGGTGTTTCAAAAATTGGTGATGTAGCCTTTGCCGTGGGTGGACATGATCAAAAGCGTGGTGTGGGCGTGACTTCGGTGGAATGGGCACAATTTAATTCTGCTGGCGGGTTGCAAAAATGGCAGCTGACACAGCCACTGCAAGCAGGCCGCTACGGACTTTCTACGCTCGCCCATGATAATTATTTATATGCTTTGGGCGGTTTTTCCGGTACGGAATATTTAGATAGTATTGAAAAGTCCCACGTCGATGCAAACGGCAATCTGGATAGCTGGCGCAATACCACTGCACTCTCTCAGCCACGCGCGATGCTCAACGTAGTACATCATAATGATAATATTTACGTGGTTGGCGGCACCAATCGTGATGGTTATTTGACGAGCGTTGAGATGGCAAAATTTAACCAAGCGGGCGATATTGGCTATTGGGGCAGCGCACAGCAGGCTGTTATTACTCAGAAAAAAGTTGCAGTCAATCCGAGCACACTGGCATTACCCAATGTGGGTATCGCAAAAGAAGTCATTCAAACCGAGGCGTATACCTATCTGCGTGTGCAAAAACCAGATGGATCTGAAGAGTGGGTTGCCGGGCCGAGACTTAAGATTCTCGTTGATAGTCGTGTGGAATATAGCCAGGGCGTTACCATGTCGAATTTTTTTAGTCGCGAATTGCAACACAGTTTTCCGATGGTGTTATTTGTCAGTGAGGTGCGAGCAGTGACGAGTGCGGCTAAAAATTTGAGGTACTAAGCAAAAAATGGGTGTTGAGCAACATCGCATTGCTATACCGAGCAATGCACCTCGTATTTCGAGCATTGTATTAACAATTCCATGTGCTGTTGCACCCGCAAGGGGTACGCCGTGGTTGTAAGGTGCTAAAGCCCCAACAACACACGCAGGCCGGATAGCAGATTGTGTTTCATGGGTGGTGTCAACTTCTCAAGCTCGCCAGAGCTTAGCCCCACAAGGGGACAATGAGAATTGCCTACCTTATGGTGCAACGCAGTAACTTACTCGTGCAGGCATCGTGCAGCGTCCCTTTAGGAATATCTTAAAATAGAGCAAGTGTCTTGGCAGGAGAAATAATGCCCAAAGTATTAGTGCCACTCGCGGAAGGTTGCGAAGAAATTGAAGCGGTCAGTGTGATCAATATTCTGCGTCGTGCAGGCGTGGAAGTAGTGGTGGCGGGGCTCAATGCTAAACCTGTGTGCGGTAGTCGTGATGTGATGTTTTTGGCAGATATGGATTTGGATACAGCCTTGCAAAATGACTACGACATGATCGTGTTGCCAGGTGGTCAACCCGGTGTAAATAATTTGAAGGCAGATAGGCGTGTGATAAACATCGTGCAACGCATGGTTGCACAAAATAAATTCGTAACCGCAATTTGCGCCGCGCCCTTAGTGCTGGCAACCGCTGGCGTGCTGGACGAAAAGCGCGCCACCAGTTTCCCGGGCGCGTTGGATACCTTTCCCAATGTACAGCGACAACAGCAAGCCATCGTTGAGGATGGAAAAATAATCACCTCTCGTGGACCGGGTACTGCGATGGATTTCGCGCTGGTGTTGGTAGAGCGGCTGTGCGGAAAAGAAAAACGGTTGGAAGTTGAGAGCGCTCTAAAAAGGCAGTAGATGCAATGATAAAAGTAATTTACCCGGGAACATTCGACCCGCTCACGCGCGGTCACGAAGACGTGGTGCGCCGTGCCGCCGGATTATTTGGCAATGTGATTGTCGCGGTCGCCTCCAGCCGCAGAACTGCCATGTTCAGCCAAGAAGAGCGCGTGGCGATGGCGCAGGAAATATTTGCGGGCTACAAAAATGTGTATGTGATGGGGTTCGATGGATTACTGATGAACTTCGTGCGCGCCCAGCAAGCACGTGTGGTGCTGCGCGGTTTGCGAGCGGTGTCGGATTTTGAGTACGAATTTCAAATGGCCGGGATGAATCGCACTTTACACCCAGATGTCGAAACACTATTTTTGACCCCCGCCGAGCATTACACTTTTATCTCCGCCAGCATGGTGCGCGAAATTGCACGTTTTGGTGGCGATGTCAGCCAGTTTGTTTCACCCTCGGTTGCGGCCAGATTATCTGCAAAAAACCCCAACTGAATATATCCAGCAACCTAAAAGGAATAGCGTGGCACTTTTAATAACAGATGAATGTATCAACTGCGACGTGTGCGAGCCAGAATGCCCAAATGATGCCATTTCGCAAGGCGAGACTATTTATGTGATCGATCCGAAAAAATGCACCGAGTGTGTTGGTCACTACAACACGCCGCAGTGCGTGGAAGTGTGCCCGGTGGAGTGTATTCCACTGAATCCTGAATACCTGGAAAGCCGTGAACAGTTGCAGGCAAAATATGAGCAACTGATTGCAGCGATGAAGGGTTGAGATGGGTCTTTGCGATGGGATAAAGTAATTTAAATCCCGAGATCATAGTGCTTGTTGCATCGTCCGGCATTGATTAAATTATTCGCCAAACAAGCACAAGACGCCAATATTTTGTGAGACGCACAATAAAAATTCAATCTTTATTGTGCCGAGTCTATAGCATGCAACTGGCCATCACGCACTAACCGCACATAGTTACTAAAAGTGAGGTGCGCGGGGGCGGTGACACCATAGCCGAATTGATTGTACCAAGCGCTGACAGCAAAACCAGGAGTGAATTCGACGCTCCAGGCATAGTGGGAGCTGAGATAATAGATCGTGGCAGACCAAAACTTGCCTGGTGGCGTAGCCGGAAATGCCACTGAATCTACCTTTAAGTTATCAAGCGATTTATTGGTCATACCGACCAGCTCCTTTACAGTCGGCAAGCGCCAATCAATACCAGTGCTGCTGGCTTGAGTTGCGGCCTGCTGTAAGGCTTCATCATAAGTAAACGTGCTGGCTGTTCCCGTACAGGTGTCGCTACTGTACACCATGCCCTCGGGACAGCGTCGCCAGATCAGACCCGTTTTTTGGTCGGTAACTTCGCGGGCATCGGCAGAAATCGTAAAAGGTTGGGCGGAGGCTGCGATAGGCAGGACACCCAGCAGGAAAGTTAAAAATAGTACGGCTAATTGTAAAATTTTCATTTTTTGAGAGATACCTCAGTTCTGTCGCATTAGCAGATCACGTAGGATTTTGTCCTAATTTCACAAGCGCGCAATGACACTGGGCAAAATACCGGATAACGTTGCCATTCTTGCTATTGCTGATTCTTAATTTCAGCCAGGGTCACTGCATGCAAACCCGACCGCGTACATACCAAATCAGTCCTTAATTGCCTCAATCTCAAATACCAGCTTAATGTCATCACCAACGGCGGGCACACCAAACTTCATTCCGAAATCAGTACGCTTGATTTGCGCGCTGATATCCCCACCACACTTTTCTCTTTTCTTAAATGGATCCATCGGGTCAAAGCCGCAATGGAAAGAGTTAATTGTAAGTTTAACTGGCTTGGTTACGCCGAGCAGTGTTAGGTTGCCTTCTATGCTCTCTGGCTTGTCACCATTAAACTTAAATGTAGTCGATTTGAAGGTAACCATTGGAAATTCAGCCGCATTGAAAAAATCTGATGAGCGTAAGTGAGCATCGCGCTTAACAAAGCCAGTGCTAACCGAAGCTGCTTCGACATTTAATTCAACGGATCCTTTTTTACCTGCGATATCCAGTGTGGCTTTGCCGCTGGTCTTGTCAAATCGACCTTGCAAGGTTGAGAAGCCTAGGTGATTGACGCTGAAGTGAGGAAAGCTATGCTCTGGATCGATGGTGTAACTATCCGCTGCTTGAGCCGCCAGCGGCAGGCTGATTGTTAAGAGTAATGTGAGTAATAGTGAATGTTTCATGATAGTAAACTCTCTCCCGTAGATTAAAAGATTTGCCTGAAAGGATGCTGTGCCATCAACACGCTAACCCAGACACACAGCCAATTCTGCACGCTAATATTACTCTAAATTAAAGAGAAACGAAACGAAACGAAACGAAACGAAACGAAACGAAACGAAACGAAACGAAACGAAACGAAACGTATCGTTACCAAATAAAAATTCCGTGGAAACAGGCAATTGGGCGATAACAGAGAGCAATGGGGTCGTCCATTTTACTATCCAGTTTGAGGGCGTATGTCGCAGCATTAAAAATTCCGTTTACACAACATTCAGGACACCCCCAACATTCAGTACACCTCCCGCCTACCAGGGAATATCCTTTCCGTCATAGGTAAGGAATTTACCTGAATCTGCCGGCGAAAGACGGCTGATTACTTTCCGCATACCCGACACACTCTGCTCGGCAGAAATCAGCGCGTTTGCGCCACCTAAATCTGTTTTCACCCACCCCGGATGTAACACCACCGCAATAATCCCGCGCGGCTTTAAATCGATGGATAAATTTTTTACCACCATATTCACCGCCGCTTTACTGGTTCGATACAGATAACTTCCGCCGCTGCTATTGTCCGCAATGCTGCCCATTTTAGTGCCGATAGTCACAATGGTTTTTAGCTGACTACGCTCAATATGTGCTACGAATGACTCCGCCATTTTAAGCGGAGCCATCGTATTTACGCGTAGCGACTTGATCCACATCTCATAATCCGTATGCCCAAAATCACCTTGATATGAATCTGGATAAATCCCCGCGTTATTAATCAGCAGATCAATTCCACTATAGACTCGGCACGATGAAGTTTGAACTTTTGTCGCGCATTTCAGTCCGATACGCATGGACAAAGAAGATGCTAGATTTCAGACATTGGAGCGGTTGCACGAGAGACGCAAGCAGGTCGTGCGGTTGCATCGCAAAGGAATTGGT
>CANJMS010000039.1 GCA_947475825.1 Nitrosomonadales bacterium | reverse complement strand
GTACCGCAGACCTTACAACGCGGACATCCCGCTCGTCTGCATGGACGAGACACCGCGACAACTCATCCGCGAGACACGCACGCCGATTCCGGCCCGCCCCGGCCAACTGGAACGGCAGGATTACGAGTACGAGCGTTGCGGTGTCTGTACGTGTTCATGGCGAGCGAACCGCTGGCCGGAACGCGGAGACCCGGGTGACGGAACGCAAGACTAAAGTGGATTGGGCGCAATTTCTCCAGGATATTGCCGAACACTATCAGGCCGCACAGAAGATCACGCTGGTGATGGATAAGCTAAACATCCATAGTCCGGGTGCGCTATACGAGGCGTTTCCACCTGACAAGGCGAAGGCGCTCTGGGATCGCTTTGAATTCGTCTACACGCCGAAGCACGGCAGTTGGCTCAACGTCGCCGAGATCGAACTCAATGTAATGATCAGCCAGTGTCTTGATCGGCGCATGACAGCATGGAAAAATTATGCGGGGAGGTTGCCGCTTGGCAAGCGCGCCGCGACCAGATTCACGCCAAGGTGAACTGGCAATTCACGAAGGAGAATGCGCGCATCAAACTCAAGCGTCTCTATCCGACATTTGATACTTGACATGACACTAGTCGTACCTGAAAAACTCTATTTTTAGCGTAAATTCAAACTGTCTTGCAATATCTTAGGGGAAATAAATATGAGCAACTCTCTTTTATTATCTGTTACAGCATTTTGCTTGAATAGCCAGCCGATTATTGGTATATCGCCTAGAAGTGGAACTTTGGTTGTTGAGTCAGTTTGTGCTTGTGTATAGATACCACCAATTACAACGGTTCCACCATTGTCTACCAATACTTGCGTATTGATTTGCTTGGTATTAACACTTGGAACGCCACCAAAGACGTCCCCTAATGTATCTTCATTGGCGTTGATTTTCATGTTGATATTATTGTCAGGTGTAATTTGTGGGGTAACTTTAAGACTCAACACTGCTTTTTTAAATTCTATTTTAGTACCTGCTTGGCTAACGGTTGAGTAGGGAATCTCAACTCCGGCCTCAACCGACGCTTCTGTACCATTTGCAGTCACCACGCGCGGGCTGGCTATTGATTTGGCATCACCATCAATTTCTGAAGCAGATAGTTCCAAGCCTAAAATTCTCGCGCCTGCCGCACCAATTAAGGTAAGGTTCAGCCCGCCAACTCCGCTGGAGCCACCAGGCAAGCTAATGTTGTTGCTGCCGCCACTGCCGCTGGTAAAGCCTATCGGAAGCGGAACCCCCGTTGGCAGGGGACTGGTAAAGCCTAGTTTTCCCCCCAGGTTACGGGTGAAGGTATCACGCGCATCCACAAATCTAGCTTCTATCATCACTTGCCGTACGGGTATGTCGATTTGTTTAATTAGCGCATCAGCATCTTCAAGTCGAGCTGAGGTATCTTGTATAAACACAGTGTTCGTGCGCTGATCTGCTATTGCACTGCCGCGTTTGGATAAGATGCGTTGTTTTTCATTCTGCAGCAGCGCAGCAACGGCATCTGCTTTCTGATAGCTAAGCCGAAAACTTTCTGTACGCAAAATTTCAAGATCGGCAATTTCCTGTCCAACTGTCAGATTCGCTTTTTCACGAGCATTGATTTCTTCCCGTGGTGCGACCTGAACCACGTTGCCATTTTTACGCATATCCAAGCTGCGAGAATCTAGAATAATTTGCAGTGCTTGATCCCAAGGTACGTCCTTTAATCGAAGGGTCAAATTTCCACTAACGGTATCGCTGATTACCATATTGAGATCGGTGAAGTCAGCAATCACATTTAAAGCTTCGCGCACGGAGATGTTCTGGAAGCTAAGTGTTAACTTGTCACCCGTATATTCTTTGGGTCCTCTAGCAGCTTTTTTAGAATCCTCAATAACAGGTTTAATTTCAATCACAAAGCGTTTATCCGTCTGGTATGCCGCATGTTCCCAGTTGCCTTTAGGTTCGATAATCATACGTACATTGTCGCCCTGCGTGAACGTATCAATACCTTCAACAGGTGTATTGAAATCGACCACATCTAATTTACGCTGAAGGTTACGCGGCAAGCTGGCTTTATTAAAATCAACTATGAGCTTTCTGCCTTGCTGTCTGACATCTATACCGATTCCAACATCTGATAAATCGACTTGAATACGCCCTTCACCATTTTTTCCTCGGCGAAAATCAATATTGCTCAGGCTATATTTTTGTACGCCAGGCTGTGCTTCAGCAAAGCGAGCTGGTGCTGATGACATGGTCTTGGCTGTACTGCCTTGGAGTGTAATGATTAAATTATTACCTTCAAAAGTCGAGGTGTAGGCCAGCATTTGATTCAAATTAATAACTAAACGAGTGCGGGTACCAACCTGTACAACATTGGCACTGCGAAGTTCGCCCTCACCAAATTCTAAGGTCGATTTATCCAGACCGTTGCCGGTATTAGCAAAGTCAAAGGCAATGCGCGGTGGTGTGTTGATACTAAAATTTAGCGGAGCCACTGTTGGGATATTCTTCAAGCCGACTGCGATGATGTGTTTGCCATCGGGTAAATTGCTAACCTTGAGTGATTGAATAGTATTGAGTCCACTGGAGTTTTGAGCGGTAGGGTTTTCGGATATATCATTGTTTTGTGCGGAAGCAGTCAATGTTAGTAAGCAAACAGTTAACATGGCCATAGCCAACTGAGTGATGCGGTGAGCTATTTTACGATGCCGTATTTGCATATTCGGTCTTGCTTTAATGGTGATCATGTTTTGCTCCTAGTCAATCAGTTCCTGATTATTCTGCTAACATTAAATTGCTCATACGCTCTGTCCAGTCACCTGCGCTGTCCTGCACTGTTTCTTTAACTGTTATTTCAGCTTCATTAATGGATACAATTTTTCCAAAATTCGCTCCCAGAAAATTCCCTATTTTCACTCGATGTATTTTTCCGTCTGGTGAGCGCACAACTGCATGAGGTACGTTGGCTCTCGATAAATATCCTACCATCTTCAAGCCTTCTAAGGGGTACTCTTCCAAAGCCTCTTTGTGGCGGGTTAAGTCTGGTTGATTAAGCCCGCCACGTCCGCCACTTGCAGCTTCTATCTTGCGTGGTTTAAACGGGTTTTGTAAACCAAGTGAATTATCGTATACGAAAGGTTCATAAGGTTTAAGCTCCGGGGGGGGGTCGGATTTGCCACGCAAGTCTGCGCCTGCATTTTTGACAAAATCACGTAAATCCTGAAACTCCTCCCCGCCGCAAGCGCTTAAGGTGATAACAAGTATTAGTGGTAAAGTACGCCTCATTTTTTAGCCGCTCCTGGCTTAGCCGCTTTTTTCTGCGCAGCTATTTCTTCCTCATCTAAGTAACGGTATGTTTTTGCAGTCGAGTCCATCACTAGCTGTCCACTAGATGCAGGATTAATGCTTATGTCAGTCAATGAAACAATGCGTGGCAGCTGGGCGACATCACTAGAAAACTGTCCAATGTCATCGTAATTGCCGGTCACTTTGATAGTAATGGGTTGTACAGCGAAAACGCCCGTTATTATTTCAGCTCCAGGTCTGAATAATTCAAATTGCAAGCCGCGTCCCAGTCCGGCTTGGTTAATGTCCGTCAGCAGTGCATCCATCTCCGATTTGCTAGGGAGCTGTTTGAGTAGGCCATCAAAGGATTCTTTGGTATCGATTAATTTCTTTTTGATGCTCTCTAGATTGATTGCAATGCTTTTCTTATTTTCATAATCAATTTTTAGTGCGACTTCTTGCTGCTCGGCTATACTTAATTCTTCCAGTTGCCCCTGCCAATCTAGGAAATAAGCCGTTATCAGTATAGAAATAAGTAGCCCGGCACAAGCGATGCCTTTCACTGCCCAAGGCCAACTTCCCGGATCTTTGGGGTTGCTGTTTTTAATATCGTCCAATAATTGTTTGAAATTCATTCCGCCACCTATCCTTTGGGAGCCGCAGGTTTAGCCGGGGTTGCAGGAGCAGTAGGCGCTTGCTGGGTCAAGTTGAAGTTCAGTCCAAACTCGCCAAGGCGTGCTCCTGCTGTGGTGGTTGCTTGAATTTGCACCAAGGTTGGAGAATCTAACCAAGGCGAACTCTCAATAGAGCGCATCAACGTAGAAACACGCGCATTTGACTGAGTGTAACCAATCAGACTAATTTTGTTGCCCGTTTGTTTGATCGATTTCAAATACGTACCATCTGGTAAAATGCGCAACATTTGATCCAATAAATGTACAGCATCAGAGCGTGTACTTTGTAGATTTTCAACCACCGTTTTGCGTTCCAGCAAAATAGCAATTTCTGCTTTTAATACCTTTATTTCTGCAATTTGTTTGTCCAGTATGGCAATTTCATCTGTTAAAAATTGATTTCGTCGACCTTGATAATCAATTTGACTACTAAATGCGACATGCACCAACCCGACCACAATTAACGCCAAAGAAATTGAAATTCCTGCCAAAATAAAAAATTGTAATTGACGCGAGCGGCGTTTTTCTGCTCGGTGCGGTAATAAGTTTATACGTATCATGAAGGATCGAACCTTCTTAATGCCAAGCCACAAGCCACCATTAATGCGGGTGCATCAGCTTGTAATTGACGCGGTTTAATGCGACTGGATAAAGTCATATGCGCGAATGGGTTAGCAATTAAGGTGCTCACCTGAGTGCGTGCTGAAACAACATCATCCAACCCGGGCAGCGCGGCGCAGCCACCGGCTAATACAATGAAACCCACTGCACTGTACTGAGAGGATGTATAAAACAGCTGTATGGCACGAGATACTTCGCCAGCAAGATTTTCTAGAAAAGGGGCTAAGACATCGGTTTCGTAATTTTCCGGCAAACCGCCATTACGTTTGCCCGCTTCTGCTTCCTCGGTAGAGAGACCAAATGCATTTTGAATATTTTTAGTTAATTGATCCCCCCCGGTTTGCTGGTCGCGCAGGTATACAGATTGCCCGTTACGTAAAACATTTAAAGTCATGGCACTTGCCCCAATGCTAACCAGTGCTACGCATTGATCAGTTGCCCCTCCAGGTAGTTGCGAGCTGACAAGTTCAAACGCTGCTTCAGTGGCATACGTTTCTACATCTACAATCACAGCCTTTAGTCCAGCAACCTGCGCTGCAGCGACACGATCTTCAACATTAGCCTTGCGCGAAGCAGCCAGCAACACCTCCACTTCTGAAGAATCGTTTGGTGCAGGGCCAATGACCTGAAAGTCCAAGTTAACTTCATCAATTGCAAAAGGGATATATTGATTCGCCTCGGATTCCACTTGATACTCCATATCTTCTTCACGAAGGCCGCTGGGCAGCAGTATTTTTTTAGTGATAACCGCAGCAGTGGGCAGTGCCAGGCTTATATTCCGAGTGCGTGTCCCGGTGCGTCGCCAAGCACGCTGCAGACTCTCGGATACGGCATCAAGATTATTGATGTTGCCGTCACCGACGGCATCTTTTGGCAAAGGCTCGATCGCATAGCGTTCTAATACAAGGCCGCCATTTTTTGGCAACTCGCTTATTTCTACGATTTTTACTGAGGACGAGCAGATATCCACCCCGATAAGAGGCGGCGATTTACCGTACAAAAAATCTAGCGAAATATCAAAATTTCCTTTAAGCATAGACTGGTTAGAGCGGTTCCATATCAAAGTAGATTAAAGCCTAACAATAACCGCAATGAATGTAAAGCTATTTTTCACCCTTGTGTCGAGATATGACAAACCGGCTTGACCGAGGAATACACTCGCCCTCAAGGGCTGGAGAATGCGATAAATCTGAGAGATTACCGCAAACAGGGAGAAGCGTAACTGTTCAACGCCGAAATTCGAGCATCAAATGTCATTATGCTTCGATTCGGAAATAGTTTTGCAAGAAGCTCTCTTATAAACCTGCGTCTTCACGTAAAGCCAGTGCCCTATCTGTCGCTTCCCAGGTAAAGCCGGGTTCTTCGCGACCGAAATGACCATATGCCGCCGTGTTCAAATAAATCGGGCGCAGCAGATCAAGCATTTGCACAATGCCTTTGGGACGTAGATCAAAATGCTTGGTTACTAAATCGGCAATTTTTTCATCCGAAATTTTGCCCGTACCATAGGTGGTCACCCACACGCTAGTTGGTCGCGCCACGCCTATCGCATACGAAATCTGGATCAAACATTTGCTGGCTAACCCGGCTGCCACAATATTTTTTGCTACATAGCGTCCAGCATAAGCCGCCGAGCGATCTACCTTGGATGGATCCTTGCCGGAAAACGCCCCCCCGCCATGCGGAGCTGCGCCGCCATAAGTGTCTACGATGATCTTGCGTCCAGTCAGACCGCAATCGCCCTGCGGGCCGCCAATGACAAAGCGTCCGGTTGGATTAACCAGATATTTAATATCTCCCCTGATTAATTCCGGCGGCAGCACGGGTTTGATAATGTCCTCTATGGCCGCCTCGCGTATCATCTCCAGCGACATCTCCGGCGCATGTTGCGTAGACAGCACCACGGTATCAATGGAATGCGGTTTACCATCAACATAGCGCACGGTGATTTGTGATTTCGCATCGGGGCGCAGCCAATTCAGCCGCCCATCATGACGCAGTTGAGCTTGTCGCTCTACCACGCGATGTGCTAAATAAATAGGCAGCGGCATCAAGGTCGGCGTTTCATCACAGGCATAACCGAACATCAGTCCCTGATCGCCCGCACCTTGATCCATATATTCGTGCGATTCACGATTAACGCCTTGGGCAATGTCGGGGCTTTGCTTGTCATACGCTACCAATACCGCACAACCTCGATAATCAATGCCGTAATCAGTGTTGTCATATCCGATGCGTTTGATGGTGTCGCGCGCGACATGAATATAATCTACATTCGCCGTTGTAGTAATTTCTCCGGCCAACACCACCAAGCCGGTATTCACTAACGTTTCGGCAGCTACCCGCGCATGAGGGTCTTGCGCTAGAATAGCGTCCAGAATTGCATCAGAAATTTGGTCTGCAACTTTATCCGGGTGTCCCTCAGAAACTGATTCTGAAGTAAAAAAATATTCGCTCATGACATTTAACGTGTTCGTTTGTTGGGCTGAAGTAAGGTGCGCATTGTAACAAAACTTTTGTTAGTCCCACTCATGAGATCATTTTTTGTAATTTGTTTATTTAACTTAACCGCCCGCTTACCTTTAAAGGTGCTCCACCAAATGGGAGTAATGCTGGGCTGGATTACATTTTATTGCTCGCCTACCTACGCACATCGACTACGCAAAAATCTTGTTGGTGCCGGACTGAACAGGGCTGGGCAAAATTATTCCGCAACAGAAATTAACGCCATACTACGCGCCAATATTGCAGAAATGGGCAAAAGTGCCAGCGAACTGCCGTGGGTGTGGTGTCGACCACTACATGAAGTGCTGCGTAGTGTGCAAGCCTGTTCTGGCTTAGAACATGTGGAAGCCGCACGCGCACGCGGTCAGGGCGTAATTATATTAACGCCGCACTTGGGCTGCTTTGAGATGATCGCGCTTTATCTCGCCGAGCGCGTACCCATGACCAGCATGTATCGGCCACCCAAGCTGGCATGGCTGAATCAGATCACTCGACTGGGTCGTGGACGAGGCCAAATGAGCTTGGCTAAAACAGATATTGGCGGCGTGCGCGCTTTGTATAAAACATTAAAGCGCGGCAATGTCATCGGCGTGCTGCCCGACCAAGTCCCCACAGGTGGTGAAGGCGAATGGGCAAATTTTTTTGGCCATCCCGCATACACCATGACCCTGGTCGGTCGATTAATGAAATCTTGCAATGCGGTTGCCATGATGTGTTACAGCGAACGCTTGCCCGATGGCAAGGGCTACATCATTCGTATTTCACCGCTAGAATTTAACATCAACTCCCCCGTGACACAGCAAATCAATGCCGCGCTGGAGCAGGTAATTGCTTGCTGCCCCACGCAATATTCATGGGCATACAACCGCTACAAAATTCCGCCAGGTGTTACGCCACCAGATTCAACTACCCCTCTAGGTTCGGCTAACCCCAAGCCCAAGGAAGAACTTGCAACATGATGGCACGCTTAGGGGTTTTTTTATTATGGATAATTCATTTTTTGCCCTTCACAATACAAGGTTTATTGGGTGATGGCTTAGGCGCGTTGTTGTATTTATTCGCCCATAGTCGCCGCCGCATAGCAACCATCAATTTGCGTTTATGCTTTCCGCAAATGACCGATGCGACGCGCGCGCGTATGGTGCGGCAGAATTTTCAATTTTTTAGCCGAAGCGTAATTGAGCGTGGAATCTTGTGGTGGAGTAACCGTGCGCGCCTACAAAAATTAATCCGCGTGGAAGGCCGTGAGCATTTTGATAATGCCCTCGGCCAGCCGCTAATTTTGCTTACTGCACATTTTGTTGGACTGGATGCAGGCGGCTCGTGGATTATTCAAAATGCAAATGGCGTGTCAGTTTATGCGCGACAAAAAAATAGATTTCTCGAGGAAATTATATTGGAAAAGCGCGGGCGTTTTGGCCGGCAACTTTTGTATGCGCGACAGGAAGGCTTGCGTCCCGTGGTCAAGGCACTGCGCGCAGGGCATCCATTCTATTATTTTACGGATCAGGATTTTTCCACCAAGGATAGTTTATTCGTCCCTTTTTTTGGCATTTCCACAGCTACTCTCGCCACCTTGCCACGCTTGGTAAAAATGGCTGGGGCCAAGGTAGTACCCTGCATGACGCGCGTGCTGCCCGATTATCAGGGCTACGAAGTGCGCTTTTATCCGGCATGGGAAAATTATCCAACAGATGATGTTATGGCTGACACTCGGCGCATGAACGAATTTATCGAACAGCGCGTGCTGGAAATGCCGGAGCAATATTTTTGGTTACACAGGCGATTTAAAACCCGACCACCCAATCCTGAGAATATGAATGTCGAGGAGAATTTTTACCAATGAAATATCGTGATTTGCGTGACTTTATTGCCCAACTGGAATCGCTGGGTGAGCTTAAACGGATTAAAACCCCGGTCTCCACACATCTGGAAATGACGGAAATTTGCGACCGCGTTTTACGCGCCCAGGGGCCAGCTATTTTGTTTGAGAACCCCACCCACAATGGCGTAGCAGGACACAAGATGCCAGTCTTGGCGAATTTATTTGGCACACCGCGTCGCGTCGCGCTCGGCATGGGTGAAGAAAGCGCCACTGCTTTGCGCGAAGTGGGGAAATTATTGGCGTATCTCAAAGAACCGGAGCCGCCCAAAGGTCTGAAAGATGCGTGGGATAAATGGCCGGTGCTGAAACAGGTGTTGAACATGGCACCCAAGATTGTTTCCAGCGCACCCTGTCAGGAAATCGTGTGGCAAGGCAAGGACGTCGATCTCGGCAAATTACCCATACAACATTGTTGGCCAGATGATGTCGCACCGCTCATTACCTGGGGTTTGGTGGTAACACGCGGCCCGCATAAGCCGCGCCAAAATTTAGGCATTTATCGCCAGCAGGTGATTGCGCCCAACAAAGTCATCATGCGCTGGCTCGCGCATCGCGGCGGCGCACTGGACTTTCAAGAGTGGCGCAAGGCTCATCCCGGCCAACCTTTCCCGCTGGCGGTGGTGATAGGTGCAGACCCCGCCACCATTTTAGGTGCTGTGACTCCAGTGCCAGACTCCTTATCCGAATATCAATTCGCTGGACTATTACGCGGCGCAAAAACGGAATTGATTAAATGTTTGGGCAGTGATTTACACGTTCCCGCCAGCGCGGAAATTGTTTTAGAAGGGGTCATCTATCCCGATGAGCTGGCTCTGGAAGGGCCATATGGCGACCACACTGGCTACTACAACGAGCAAGAAAAATTTCCAGTATTCACCATTGAGCGCATTACAATGCGCCGTGATCCTATTTATCATTCAACTTATACAGGCAAGCCGCCCGACGAACCCGCCATGCTGGGCGTGGCGTTGAACGAAGTGTTCGTGCCACTTCTGCAAAAGCAATTTCCAGAAATTATTGATTTTTATTTGCCGCCGGAAGGATGCTCATACCGCATGGCGGTGGTGTCGATGAAGAAACAATATGCCGGACACCCCAAGCGCGTGATGTTCGGCATCTGGTCTTATTTGCGGCAATTTATGTATACCAAATTTATCATCGTAGTGGATGACGATATTGATGTGCGCAATTGGCAAGAAGTGATCTGGGCGATGACCACACGCGTAGATCCTTCTCGCGACACCCTACTGGTAGAAAATACACCAATTGATTATCTGGATTTTGCCAGCCCCGTATCGGGCTTGGGCAGCAAAATGGGGCTAGACGCGACTAATAAATGGCCAAGCGAAACCCAGCGTGAATGGGGTACGCCAATTACGATGGATGAAGCAACCAAGCGTAACGTGGATGCGATGTGGGCGGATTTGGGTTTATAAATTCGACGCTTGTGTCGCACCCTGTTGTTTCCGCACAAGCGAGAACCCAATCCAGTCAACCAATTTATCCCGATTACGCAGAAAAAACCGCCTATTTGTCCGTATTAAAAGTGGACACCAAATTGGAAAGATGCTCCTATTTCATTTTTATTGCCAGCGGCTGCAATATCAACATGCACCACTTTGAACAAGGCCAAACCCAATCCTAACGAAGCCACATTGCGCGCGCTGTTGACGAGGTCCGCACGATAACCCGCGCGAATCTGCGCCCAACCAAAGGCATCTAGCTCACCACCCAACGCGATGTATTGGCTTTTATCTTCCAAGCCTGCCGGATCATTGCGAGTGATGTCCACATCCAATGCCACGGTAGACCATGTGTTGGCATGTGACACGCCTACCCGTGCTTGCGGCTTTAATTCCATCTTGACTCCTGTCGGCACGGGGGTTGCGCCTGCTGTCGGCGCACGCTTGAAATCATATGAATAAGGAATTACATTTTTCACCACAAACCCGCTACGCCAGCCGTTTTTATAATTTTTTGCTATACCTAAATCAAAGTTGAAGTTGGTGTATTCAGCACGGTAATCATCGCCCGTCAACGTTGCATCTGTATTTACATCGGTGACCACATCAAACATGAGCACTTTGACAATTTTGGGTGAAAGGCCAATTGCGAGGGATTGATCACGAACAGTAAATTCTCGTGCTAAAGAAATTCCCGTTTCAGCCTTGGCCACGCCGCGAATATTCGTTTTAGACTGCAGGTTGGCGGTGTTGAAGGTGAACCCACCAGCATTGAAGTAAGTTGGGTTGTTTGTTGCTACTAAGGTGAGACATGGTGCACTGCCATTACATGCCGCCACCTGTGTTGCAACATTTGCTAAAGCAGTCAATGTTTGACTATCTCTATAATTCACCACCCCCCCTAACGCACCCGAGCCGCTGGCAAAAAACGCCCCTCCATATTTTTTGCTGGGAATACCTATCACCATTGCCGCACCAAACTCTGCCTGTATCGGTTTGCCATCTAACGTGGCAAGTTGGGTATTTAACGTGGTGGTATCGGTAGCAATGGCTGTTGCACCAGGAGTTGACGGAGCTAAATTAAATGCGTTAATCGAAGCTTGCAGTTTGTTAACATAATTACCCTGCTGAAAATTATCCACACTAGTGCTGAAATCTTTTGGGTCATACACGCGCACACCGAGAATAGGCAACACCACAGAAAAATCATCTTCGTCTTTGGTTACGCCTAGCAGTGCCGGATTAAAGAAGGGTGCCATAGCAACATCACCTACTGCGACACCCGCCCCGCCCATGGCCATGGAGCGCGGGTCAAATGAATTAAAAGGTAGCGCGAGCGCAGCGCTGCTGCTTACAAGAAAGGCAGAAACAATAGCTGTTTTCAGGTACTTTAGGAACATGGCTTCTCTCCAGATTAATTATGGTTAATTTTAAACATCTCAATCTACCAAAATGATGGTTTGACTACCATCACTCAAATAGGTGAGAGAAAAACCTGCCCTAACCCAAATCGAATAAGACAGCAAAATGAGCTTGTCCATCAACACACAATATTATTTCAAAACTGCCAGTGCCGCTGCGTAGTTCGGCTCATGCGTAATGTCGTCGACTAACTCGGCATAAATCACACGGTCTTTTTCATCCAGCACGATTACGGCGCGGGCAGTTACGCCGCGCAATACCGAGTCTACGATTTTTACGCCATAGTCACGCATAAACTCGCGTCCACGCATCAGCGAAAGCGCGGTGACATTAGTCATGCCTTCGGTGGTGCAAAAACGTCCCATAGCAAATGGCAGGTCAGCAGAAATAACCAGCACTACCGCATTATTAATCTTGCTTGCAGCCTCGTTAAATTTGCGGGTGGATGTTGCACACACAGCAGTATCCAGGCTGGGCACAATGTTCAGCACTTTGCGCTTACCCGAAAAGTCCTTTAACGATACATCTTTCAAGTCTTTATCTACCAGTGTAAATGCAGGTGCAGTCTGCCCCACAGCGGGAAAGTCGCCCAATACGGTGATCGGTGTGCCACCCAATTTAACAGCGGTTTTATTTACGGCATCCTTAGTCATGAAGATTTCCTTATGGTTAAAAAATTAAATTGCGGTAACTTCAGTCATTTCTGAGCTATTTACTGCTGGGGTATCTGCATAAGACTCTATCGGCGGGCATGAGCACACCAAATATTTATCGCCGCGCACATTATCTACTCGTGCGACACTCGGCCAAAATTTATTTTCTTTTACCCAGTGCAGAGGATAGGCTGCTTTTTCACGCGAATAAGTATGTGTCCAATGATCGGTGATTAAGGACTTGGCAGTGTGCGGTGCATTTTTCAGCACATTATCTTCTTTGCCCGCTGTCCCTAAAATAATTTCGTCAATTTCTTTGCGTATGGAAATCATGGCTGAGCAAAATTTATCCAACTCGGCTTTAGATTCACTTTCAGTCGGCTCCACCATTAAAGTATCCGCCACAGGAAATGAAACGGTCGGCGCGTGATAGCCATAATCCATCAAACGCTTGGCAATGTCACCTACTTCCACACCAGCATCACGCTTGAATGAGGCACAGGCCAAAATCATTTCATGCGCGCAGCGGCCATTTTTACCGCTGTACAGCGTGGGGTAATAATCTTTAAGCGATTCTTTGATGTAATTTGCATTTAAAATCGCCATGCGCGTGGCCTCCGTTACGCCCTCACCGCCCAGCATTTTAATATAGCCATAGGAGATCAACAAAATCAACGCGCTGCCATAAGGTGCAGCAGATACCGCATGAATACCTTTTTCGCCACCTGTTTTAATGAGCGGATGTGATGGCAAGTAAGGCACCAGATGTTTGGCCACGCCTATCGGCCCCATACCGGGCCCGCCGCCGCCATGCGGAATAGCAAATGTTTTATGCAGATTTAAATGGCACACATCCGCGCCGATATTGCCTGGGCTGGTTAAACCTACTTGTGCATTCATGTTCGCGCCGTCCATATAAACTTGGCCGCCATTAACGTGAATGATGCTGGTGATTTCGATAATGCTCTCTTCATAAACCCCGTGCGTGCTGGGGTAGGTGACCATCAGACAAGATAAATTCTCTTTGTGCTGCTGGGCCTTTGCACGCAAATCATCCACATCAATGTTGCCATTTTTGTCACACTTAACCAGCACAATTTTCATACCGCACATCGCCGCAGTAGCCGGATTGGTGCCGTGCGCCGACGTGGGGATTAACGCGATATTGCGATGAGCATCGCCGCGTGCACGGTGATATGCCTGAATCACCGACAACCCTGCATATTCGCCCTGCGCGCCGCTGTTAGGCTGAAAGCTCATTTTTGCAAAGCCGGTAATTTCGCTTAATAAAATATCCAGCTCGGCGATTATTTCCTGGTAGCCAGCGGCTTGATTAACCGGCACGAAGGGATGAATGTTGGCGAATTCCGGCCAAGTAATCGGCATGAGCTCGGAGGCTGCATTCAGCTTCATGGTGCACGAGCCCAAAGAAATCATGGAATGCACAAGCGATAAATCTTTATTCTCTAATTTTTTGATGTAGCGCATCATTTCCGATTCGGAATGGTGGGTATTGAAAACCGGATGCTGCAAAATCGCTGAGGTGCGATTTTTAATAAGCGATTTGCTGATGAGTGATTTTTGGGCACTAATTTGCGCCTCGGTCACCTGCGTCGTCGCCTTGCCTGTGGCTTCTGCAAACACCGCGATGATGGCGTTTAAGTCTTCCGCATCGGTGGTTTGATCTACCGATATAGTCAGTGCCTGCTCGGTATAACGGAAATTTATTTGTGCGGCTTCGGCCAGTTTTTTAATTTTTACATGGTCTGCTACAGCGATTTTGATCGTATCGAAATAAATTCCATCAGCAATTTTGTAACCCAGCTTTTTTAACTCTGCGGCTAATGCTACCGCCGTGAAATGCACTTGCTGTGCAATGCCTTTCATACCCGCCGAGCCATGATACACCGCATACATGCTGGCCATAATAGCGAGCAAAGCTTGTGCGGTACAAATATTGGAAGTGGCTTTGTCGCGGCGGATATGTTGCTCGCGTGTTTGCAGTGCCATGCGTAGTGCCGCTCCACCATGCGCATCCACCGACACGCCAATAATGCGTCCCGGCATGGAACGCTTAAACTTATCGTGACAAGCAAAATACGCTGCGTGTGGCCCGCCATAACCCATCGGCACACCGAAACGCTGTGTGCTGCCAACCACCACGTCTGCGCCCCATTCACCGGGCGGCGTGAGCAGCACTAGACTTAAAATATCCGCAGCCACGGCGATGGAAACTTCTTTTTCTTTCGCCACTTTTACAAAGCTGCTGAAATCATGCGCCGTGCCATCCGCACCAGGATATTGCAGCAATGCGCCATAAATTCCAGCACTTAAATCCACCGTTTTAAAATTTCCAATGATCAGATCGATGCCCATCGGTGCGGATCGGGTTTTTAACAGATCAATAGTCTGGGGATAACAATCGTCCGACACGAAAAATTTATTCACCCCATTTTTCATGGCCTCCGGCGAGCGCGTACTAAACAACATCGCCATCGCTTCCGCCGCCGCAGTAGCTTCATCCAGCAGTGAAGCATTGGCGATTTCCATGCCGGTTAAATCCATAATCATGGTTTGAAAATTCAGCAGCGCCTCTAATCGACCCTGTGCAATCTCCGCCTGATAGGGTGTGTACGCAGTGTACCAACCGGGATTTTCCAACACATTGCGTTGAATAACGGGCGGCACGATGGTGTTGTAATAACCCAAACCGATGTACGACTTGAACACCTTATTTTTTGCCGCCATGCCGCGCAAATGTTTGTGGTATTGGTATTCAGACAAGCCTTGTGGCAGGTTTAGCGGCTTTTTCAAACGTATCGCCGCAGGAATAGTTTGATCGATGAGTTCATCAACAGAAGACACGCCAATTTTTTGCAACATGGCGGTGACATCGCTTTCGCTGGGGCCGTTATGGCGATCTACAAATTTATCAGTGGTAATCATTTTCTAAAAATTTAAAAGTAGGTGACAGGGGTAACAGCGAGAAGGGTTAAGGGATCGCACCTGCGGTGCTTAAGGGTAAAAACGCTCAAGCGCAAAGTGCGCCATTTTTTTACTTTTATCCCTTCCCAGTTTTTAATGTGCTTCGCTATCGACATGTGTTTGATATGCCGCAGCATCCATCAAGCTATTTATATCCGCAGCATTGCTCGGCTTCATTTTAAATATCCAAGCCGCATACGGCTCAGAGTTGATAAGCTCAGGTGTGCTGTCCAATGCCGAGTTGCCAACGACTACGATGCCGCTCACAGGCGCGTAAATGTCGGCGGCGGCTTTGACCGATTCCACCACCGCGCATTCTTCTTTGGCAGTCACGTTGCGCCCAACAGCCGGGCTTTCTACAAACACTATATCGCCTAATAGCTCTTGTGCATGTTGCGTAATGCCAACGGTAATCGTACCGTCGGCTTCAGTTTTTATCCACTCATGCGAGGTGGTATATTTTAAATTTGTTGGATTACTCATTTTTATCCCCTTAAATAAATTATTAAATTAAACCTTTGCCATTGCGTACAAATGGGTATTTCACCACCTTGGCTGCCAACATTTTATCGCGTATGGCGACTTGCACCACGTCACCTACTTGCACCTCGCGTGGCACCCGTGCCATGGCGATGGACAAATTCAATGTTGGCGAAAAACTGCCGCTGGTAATTTCGCCCTCGCCCGCTGCGGTATGCACCACTTGATGTCCGCGCAACACGCCGCGATCCTGCAACACCAGCCCGACCATTTTGCGCGTGGGAGGATTCGCCAGCAGCGCGGCTTTGCCGATAAAATCACGCTCGCTTTTTAAATCCACCGTCCACGCCAAGCCAGCTTCCAACGGGTTTATGGTCTCATCCATATCCTGACCATATAAATTCATGCCCGCTTCCAAACGTAGCGTATCGCGCGCGCCCAGGCCTATAGGAGCGACACCGGCTTGGTTTAAAGATTTCCAGAAACCTTCTGCTTTACTGGCGGGTAAAATAATTTCAAAACCATCTTCGCCTGTGTAGCCTGTGCGCGCAATAAAATAATCTCCACAGTCTGCCGCCTGAAACGCTTGCAAATCTTTGGTTGCGGCTTCGGTCTGCGGCAATACTTGCCACACTTTTGCACGGCCATTCGGCCCTTGCACCGCGACCATTGCCAGTTCCATGCGTGGGATGATAGTCAGGCTGAGCGCAGATTTAGCGGCCTGCTCTTTCATCCACGCCACATCTTTATCCGCCGTGCCCGCATTCACCACGATGCGAAACCACTGCTCATCCATAAAATACACTATCAAGTCATCAATGACTCCGGCGTTCGGACGCAACATGCAAGAGTACAAAGCCTTGCCACGAAATTGCAATTTATCAACATTATTTGCCAATAAATAACGCAGAAATCCCCGCACGCCATCGCCTTTAATATCGACGGTACGCATATGCGATACATCGAACATGCCCGCATCGCGCCGCACTTGATGATGCTCATCCATTTGCGAACCGTAATTGACGGGCATATCCCAGCCGCCGAAGTCGATCATTTTTGCACCCATTATGCGATGCGTTGCGTTTAATGGCGTTTGCTTGAGTGTCATGTTTGCCTTTGCTGAATTAAATAAAATGGAATTCAAGGAAACGCTGATTAAATCGGCGAGCGGGATGAAGTGCAACGTAGCGTGCGAATGGGTGGCTGCATAGCAGTCGGGAACCCATCGGCCTACCCCTTGCGGGTGAATTCGCCCGCGCAGTCATTGAATCAGCATTTCCTTAAATAAAAAAGGCGTAGCAGGAAAACCCTGCTACGCCCCATCTGTCCTTGTTACCTGAGAGATTGCGGATTAACTGATTAATCCGTGTGCCCCTTCGGTGGCCGTGTTTAACAGCGCTCTCCAGATTTGCCTGTGCCAACGATTCATGTGCCTGAGCGATTACGGGTGTTGCGCCTTCGGCGGTGCGCCTGTTTTGCTAATTCAGACACACGCTCTCTCTTTGGTTTTAACAGCAGCAGAAACTATACCGGAAAAAGGGGGGTGGCGGCAACTTGTCTTGCTGGATAAGTGTAATGCCTCAAATATGGGATTACCGAAATGATAAAATCTTGGCAAGTCTATCCTGAGCGAAATTGAAAATGAAGTGCATTGCATCGGGCGTTTCATTCGGCGCAATTAGATTATAAGTTCACGCCCATACTGGCTAATGTGCTACAGAAAAAATCTGGCTTCCAATTAAATCGGCAATGGCTTTATCGTTTGCAAATTCGACCGTGGCGTGCAGATGGGATTGAAGGACGCTTACCACCGTCCGCACGAACCGGAGATCAGCGATGAAGCCCGAGCTTGGGTGGCAAGCATCGCCTGCACCAAGCCCCGGGATCATGGCTTGGCTACAGAACTGTGGACGATCTCTGGTCTGGCGCATTTTGTGTCAGAATGCGCTGAGTTTGCGGGCTTTCCCCGTCTGGCGCATGCGGGCAAGAGCACCGTATGGCGCATCCTCGACGAGAACGAGATCAAGCCCCACATAACCAGCGACTAGGCTATCGTCTTTTGATAGCCTAGTCGAATGGCTAGTAGTTCCATCAAGATTCGATACTACTTGGAGAAACGGGATCCGGATTTTGACCGCAAGATGCAGGAAGTCCTGCTGGTTTATCGGGATGTTTCAATCTACGCCGAAGGCGTCGTTTATGACGGGCGACCCGAGCCCATCTATACCGTCAGCGTCGATGAAAAACCCGGAGTTCAGGCCATCGGGCTGACCGCGCCCGACCTGCCGCCCGTCCCCGGCAAACACGCAGCCATCGGGCGCGACTACGAATATATCCGCCGTGGCACCGTGTCGACCCTGGCCGGAATCGATCTGCACTCGGGCCACATCTTTGCCAACGTGGAAGACCGCCATCGTAGCGTGGAGTTCATCGCATTGCTCAAGCGGCTCGATGAGTACTACCCGCCCGAGGCGATCATCCGCGTGGTGCTGGACAATCCCTCGGCACACATCTCGAAAGAGACGTTGGCCTATCTTGTCACTCGACCGGGACGCTTCGAGTATGTTCATACGCCCAAGCATGGCTCTTGGCTCAACCTGATCGAGTGCGCCTTCTCAAAGATGGCCAGAACTTTTCTGCGCCACATCCGGGTAGGCTCCATTGAGGAACTGAAGACACGCATCCTGAAGGGCATCGACGAGATCAACGCCTCACCCGTCGTGTTCCGCTGGAATAAGTTCGACCTCGGGGTAGTTTAATGTGTAACTTTATTGCTGGAACGAACTGCTAGTTTTTTATAGACTTCATCGGTTGAATAAACGCGCTCCGCTTTGATGTCAGCAAGCCTTGCATTAATCTGCTCCAGCTTCCATTCTTCGTATTCAAGACGATCCGGATCCGTAATCGCTTGCTTGATGATGGTTTGTGGGGTGCGCCGGGTATCTGCGGATATTTTTTCCAGCCGCTTGAAAATGGTTTGCGGCAATGTGATGATGTTACTCATGCTATGCCATTCAATGCGTTTTGACGTTTTGGATTTTACACCAAAGAGGCCGGAAAGTGGAATTAAAGGAGTTCAGGGATGAGCAGGATGATACGTCTTGCTGCTGGGCGGGGCCATGGCAGGCGGGCTGGGCAACGATACTTGCCAGGTCGATAATGCACTCGATGCGGTGGTCGAAAACGCGGATGCCCTCACCGGATCATCCCTCGTCTATGGCGTGGATATGGTCGAAAGCAGCGTCAGCTATACCCTTGGCAACAACGTCGAAAATATTACGCTGGTGGGTAAGCATTACACTAAACGAATCTCTAACTTCTTGCCGCACGCCGCCGCATATTTGCGCAAGGTTGCAACTGACGGCGATTGTTTCTCGCTGGACAATGATGCCAGCAAGCGCGAAACAGCAGGCGGCTTTGTCCCCATGCGCTCGGCAATCTGTACTTGGGTTAAACCCGACGCATCACGTGCTGTCAACAGCGCATCCAGCAAAGCCAGTTCTTCTCGCTCAATGCGCAACACCGCTTGGCGAAATGCCGCATCCTTCATCCATCCCTTCACCATTTCATCGTGCGATAGTGCTGGCAAGGCCGGTGTTTTTTGTTTGGCTGATACCGTAGTTTTACGCATGATCCATCTCCTTTTTACGTCGTCTGGCAATCTCCAAATCACGTTTGGGCGTGGCTTCGGTTTTTTTGATAAAGCTGTGCAACATCACAATTCGCCGCTCATGCACCACGCAGTAAAACACGCGGGCGATGCCGCTGGTATCTTTCAGGCGCAACTCGAACAGCCCGCCACCCATCGCACGGCTATGCGGCATTCACAAGTTTGCACCGTATTGTTTCATTCGTTCAGTATAAACGACATAGCGCGCCCGCATATCGAACGGCAAACCTGCCACATCGAGCCGCACCGCTTCGCTGAAATAATGAATTGTGAACATGGCGCATTATTAACCGATATGTTAACAATGGCAAGTGTAAATTTCAGCCCGCCTGAGCAACCCAGATGCCATCAAGCAGCGAACGATGCGGTGTTTGAAACAAGGAGGGTGGGATGAAAAAAGCCTTTTTAGTTATTGGTGCGATTGTGTTGCTGTATTTTTGGAGTGTGTTTTTTCGTGCTCATCAGTGGGAAAAAGGGGCAGAAAAATATCTTGAAGCAACCCTATTAAATATAGCAAAACCATGGAGTACGGAGAATCATGAAGCGCGGGCTACATGGGGATTTCTGGAAAAGGCAAAATTAAAACCATCTGATATAGCTACTTTGGCGAACAATAGGTTAGGAGCACTGATAGAAATAATTGATAGCCCAAAATGCAACCTTCAACAGGGAACAGATATTTATTCAGTAGTGTCCGGCAATTTTGCCAAGACGGTTATATAACAACTTGATCTGGAATAGGAAATAGTATGTCTGTGGGTGTCACCGACTTGAACGTAAATTTTTTGCGAAACTGGGATTTTCTCCCCGGAGTTTCCCATCATGTATTCAGGCCAGCTGGTGTTCGCACAACTCATGGAACATTTACCCCTTCACACATTCCGCCGCTACGTGCAGCGCTATCCTTCCAAATATCCCACGAAGACTTTTTCTTATCTCGATCAATTTCTCTGCATGGCGTTCGCGCAACTGACTTACCGCGAAAGTCTGCGCGACATCGAGACCTGTCTGCGCGCCCACCAGGCCAAGCTCTATCACTTGGGCATCCGAGGCAACATCGCCAAGAGCACGCTGGCCGATGCCAACGAGCAGCGCGACTGTCGCATCTATATGGATTTCGCGATGAGCTTGATCCAGACCGCCAGAAAGCTTTACGCCAGCGACAGCTTTGCGGTGGAACTGGAACAGACGGTTTACGCACTCGATACCACGACCGTCGACCTGTGCTTGAGCGTCTTTCCGTGGGCACGCTTCCGCTCCACCAAAGCCGCCGTTAAGATGCATACGCTGCTCGACCTGCGCGGCTACATTCCAACCTTCATCCACATCAGCGACGGCAAGATGCACGAGGTCAATGTGCTCGATATTCTGATACCAGAGGCCGGCAGCTTTTACATCATGGATCGTGGCTTCACCGACTTCGCTCGTTGGTTCGTCCTGCATCAAGCGCAGGCGTTCTTCGTTATTCGTGGCAAATCCAATCTGCTGTTTCGTCGCATCTACTCTCGCCCCGTGGACAAATCCACGGGACTGCGCTGCGACCAGACCATCGTGTTGACCGCGCGTGCGGCCCGCAAGGATTATTCGCAGCACCTGATGAAACTACTAGCCATTCGACTAAGCGGCAAACAACGCCAGCCAAGTCGCTAGTTATGCGGCACATCAAGTTCTATGATGCCGAACACGACAGGCATCTGGTCTTTCTGACCAACAACTTCGACTTGCCAAGCTTCCCATCGCCGAGCTCTATCGTTGCCGCTGGCAGGTCGAACTATTCTTCAAATGGATCAAACAGCATCTTCGGATCAAGCGGTTCTACGGCACCACCGAGAACGCGGTCAAAACACAAATATGGATTGCCATCACCGTTTATGTCTTGGTCGCCATTGTGAAAAAGCGGGTCAATAACGAGGCTTCACTTTACACAATCCTACAGATTTTGAGCTTGGCTCTTTTCGAGAAAATACCGCTCGATCAATTAGTTAAAAATCCGGAGATGCAAATGACCACACAGCAAAACAACAACCAGCTGAATCTATTCAATTAAATTGCCGGACGCTACTGATATTTATTCTGACGTTAAACATACCTACGCTATCTGTGCAGTAAAAGAAAAGTTCGAAAAAACAACAGTGGTGCTAACAATCAGACTTCAAGACGATGGTGATTGGAAAAACGGTAGTTGGAAAATAAACGATTTCATTTCAGTTAATTAATCTAGGAGAAAAAATCATGAAAAAAATTGTCATTCAAACATCAACCCCATAAGATGCCAACCAGTTAGCTGCGGCACTTGCGAACCCGGCGAATGCTTGGGATGCTGCTGCAGCAGCAAATAATACGGTGGAGATTGCACTAAATGAAGATATTGATGCTACGTTGGAATTACTTGCTGCACTAATTACAGCACAACCCCAATACATTGCTCTGGGTATTCAAAATCCACTTGCGGACTCATTAAAGCAAACTGCAGGATTCCTACGAAATAGAGGGGCGCAAATTGACGCAGTAGTTAATGGCGACTTCACCACCGACCAGCACGCCATCCAACGCTTCGGCAACCCGCTCACTCTCGACCTGAACGGCGACGGCATCGAGACCGTGCCACTGAACCGCCCACCCCCATTCTGTTCGACCATGACGGTAATGGTTTGTGGACTTTGGGCTCAAGCCGCAATCGATCCGGGTCTGCATTGGTTCGGCCATGAATGAGGGATGAGTATTTCTAATGGACAATCTGGGTTAAATTAAGCTTAATTTAAGCCGTTCCACAAGATTTGCATGGTTATGTTTACAAATCGCACATGTCCTCGATCTGTAAACATTATTTACACAATCCAGGGCATTTTTACTTCTTCGGATCATACTTAAACGACAGTGCCACGCGCGCGCGATAAGAGGCGACTTTGCCGTCTTCTACCACCATGTCGAGTTTGACCACTTCGGCCACTCTTAAATCACGTAGCGTTTTAGATGCCGTGTTAACGGCATTGGCAGCGGCATCTTCCCAAGATTTTTTGCTGGTGCCAACGAGTTCGGTGATACGGTAAACGCTGTCTTTTGCCACGATTGCTCTCCCTTTGGTTTAATTAACGACGATCGATTTATTTTACAAGCTTCACTACTCTTTATTTCGGGCGTTGCTTGCTGCATGTAATTTACTCTGGTTATGTGTGCAGGTCTAGCCGCTTGTGTCATTCGATAATTATTTCGGCAGGATATTCGCGGAAACATTGGTCACGGACACCTTTCGACACTTTAATCCAGGCAGTGGCAGGTTCAACCGGTCGATGCAACATCATCTGTTCTAATTCAATTTTGAAAGGTGGTGTACATGGCACAAATGGGACGCCCTGGGCTTTCTGCCTCACAAAAGGCGGAGCTGTGGCAAAGATGGAAGACCGGGCAATCGTTAAGCGAT
>CANJMS010000038.1 GCA_947475825.1 Nitrosomonadales bacterium | reverse complement strand
TCTTATGAGGCTCACCTATCCGACTTTCGTCCTTGGCATCACTGTCTATATCAAAGCGCAGCATCGGGAAAGGAACTTTCTTAGTGCCGATTGGACCGCGACCATCCACCATCTCCACATAATCCTCCATGTAGAGCTTATCGCCTTTTTTATACTTTGAAAAATCGATGATGATATCCCAGCGTTCAGCTGGCGCACCCAAAATCTTATTCATTTCAATAGGGTGTTCAAGCAGATTGCCATCGGTTGCGATCAGCGTAAAATTACTGCCGTCGCTGAGCCGGTACCCATACCAACGGGCAGGACCGGTAGCCAGAATACGGAAGCGATATTTACGGCGCGCCACTTTGAGATACGGTTGCAAGGCACCGTTGACACCAATACGGTCACCCACAAAGCCATTCATGTCGGCCGGATCAAAAAATATTTGACCGTCCTTATCAAACTGCCGGTCACTGAATACCAGGGGTATATCGTAGTCACCACTCGGCAAACGCAGGGCTTTGGCATTGCTATCCTGCTCATCGCCGGAATCCCGCTCATTAAACACCGTATATAAGCCCGCCAGACCTTTGTATGTGTTATGCGAGGTGAAATCCATCATGTGATCATGAAACCACAATGTACCGAGCGCCTCACGCCAATCCCCAGCTGACAACATTTGCGGGTAATGATGATCCCTATAGGTGCCGGGGCCGTGAAAGTCGGTAGTAAACCCATCGCTTTCCGAACCGGTGTGGCCATTGTGCAAATGGGTGCTCATTGAAGTAGAAGCCCAGCCCTTGTGATCCTTGGGTAAATTGTTATGGAAACGCACCATGGCTGGCCTGCCATAATGCGCAGTTATTTTTGCGCCGGCAGGGATACCATCATACCCCCACATTTTATTCAGCGGTAAAGCCGGATGGAAGCTGTAATTGACTTCTTTAACATCGAATTCATAAAAGTCCACGGCAGGGAATTGATCATAAAATTGAAAGCCGCGCGTATCGGGTTGCACGCCTTTCATTTTTGTTTGCGGTTTTTTAGAAGCAGGAATAGGAAGGGCTTGAACCCATGGTTTTGTTGGTGGACCAATAACCTTCTTGCCATTTATTCCAATATCCCCCCCCACTTCAGCTGCTTGTACCTCTTTCGTCTTACTAGTGATAATATACGGCGCAACTCCAGCAAGCAGTGCGCCGCCTCCCAGTGTTTTTAGCATCTTTCTTCTGTCCATAGCTTCTAAATCTCCCCGTTATGAATGTTCAATATCTAGTTTTATGTCGTAAGTTCAAACGTTTTCGAGCCTTAGCTCGAGTCAGGATGTTAATCCTACAAATTTTAGTTTTCAATCAAGCAAAATACTATTTATGTAGTACAGATATACTTTTATATTAGTATAAATTGACTACTAATACCAATATAATTGCACCCCCAATCTATAGGCTAACTGTAGTCTTGAGTTTTTGCGTACAGATACATCAATGAACATCCCCCTACAACCCGGTTTTTTTGATGTTGAGACCCATACAGCGAAACTCACCGAGATGGGCGATCCGCTGGTTGGATTGAATGCCCAAATTGACTGCGAAGCTTGCCGTGCGGATTTGCATCGAATATCCATTCCGTGACTGGCTGTCTTTTATGTGCTTTCTTGGGTTGCAACTCGAAAGCAAAGTACCGGATGCTAAAACTGTGTGGCTGTTTCGTGAACACCTCAAAGAACTGAATCTGATGGAAGCATGGAAGCGTTGTTTAATCGTTTCCACGAGCAACTGGCACAATGTGGCTATGTGGCTATGTGGCTATGTGGCTATGTGGCGTGTGCGGGACACTTGTCCTCAGGTGATTTGGCTGGACAAATGATTGGTGCTACCTTGGTCGAAGTACCCAAACCACGCAACACACGAGGATAAAACACGCCGCTACAAACTGGCGCAGAAAGACACCGATACCCCCGTGCATGATGCCTGCGCCATTGACGATTTTGGACACACAGACAGATATAATTCAATTTTTCGTTAAAAACGACAATAATTTATCGGGTGTAGGAGCGGCTTTAGCCGCGATTTATTTGGGTTTCACGGCTAAAGCCGCTCCTACACACATGTTGTTTCTAATGAGAAATGGAATAAACGGGGCCAAATGCCCCATCTATGCCGATAGCGCGTACCACTCAACAGAACGGGAAACCGCATTGGCGCAACAAAATATCACGAGTCAGATTTGCGAAAAAGGCAGCCGGGGTAATCTGCTCAGCTGCGGGCGAAGATCAAAATTGGGATGATGAATCGGGTATACAACATGGTGCGTCTGGTGCAACTCACCAGACGCGATAGGATAGCTGCGTCCGCAATTGAAAAAGTGGCATGAATTACTGAAAAAAACGACAAAAAAATAACCAAAATCGCCCAGAATATGGGGGGAAATTGGATGTCGTAAAAATCATTAATGCCGAAAGATTTGAAAACGCAAAATTCAATTATTTGGAGGTGTCTTTAAGATTTTCCCACCACAAGCAAGCTCCGTTTCGCTGGAAATAAAATACTAAACGTACTGCCTTCACCTTCAATACTGGTAATCATCAATTGCGCTTGATGTCTATTTGCTACATGTTTGACGATAGCTAAACCCAGCCCCGTGCCGCCAGTTTCACGCGAACGGCTTTTATCCACGCGATAGAATCTTTCGGTTAAACGTGGAATGTGGTCGGGTGAAATGCCAATGCCGCTGTCACGCACGCTAAACACGGGCTGACCATTTTGTTCTTGCCAGCGCAAGAAAATTTCTCCGCCCTTGGGCGTGTAGCGTATAGCGTTGCTGAGCAGATTGCCGAAGGCACTATGCAATTCGTCATAACTGCCGAGCAGCGACAATTCTGTTTCAATCTCTAATATTATTTGATGTTGCTCGCCGCTGAGTGATAGCCCCTCTTGATGCATGGTGCGTAGCAGTGCGGGCATATCAATGCTTTCGTCCTGTAAGGGATTGTGTGCGTCTTCCAATTTTGACAGGGTGAGCAGATCATCGACCAGACGTTCCATACGCTGTGTTTGTTCGCTCATCAAGTGCAGCGCACGCCGTGCCATGTCATTTTCCAGGCTGGGCATATCATGCAGTGTTTCAACGAAGCCATTGACCACCGTCAGCGGAGTGCGTAGCTCATGCGAGACGTTGGCAACAAAATCCTGGCGCATGGTTTCTATCCGTTCAAAGCGCGTGATATCGCGGCTGATTAATAATTTTCGCGCATCGCCATAATGAATCAGCTTGATCGACAGTGTTAATCCATGCGGCCGCATACCGCGTAAAAGCAAAGGATCGTTGAAATTTAGCTGGGCGAGATATTCCACAAACTCAGGTTGACGCGCCAGATAAGTAATTTGTTGGCCTATATCATGTGCGTTATTTAAACCAAAATGATGCTCGGCCACCGGGTTACACCATTCGATGCGATCCGCTTCACTTAGAATAATCACCCCTTCCGGCAGCGCAGCAGTGGCTTGTTCTAAATGTTGCAAGGCCGCAATGCGCTGCTCGCGATCCTTGCGATTATTGCGTATCATTTTTGTAATCTGCGCGAACACCTCCTCCCACAAGCCGCGACCAGTCGGAATGGCGCGGTTCTCGGGATCAGTCAACCAATTTTCCAACAGCAACAGTTGGTATAGATGAAAGGCCAGATAGACCAGTATGAAAAGCGCCAAACACCATGCCGCAACCAGTGCGTCAAATGCAATCCACAAAAAAATGGTGGCGATGACTAACAACGATAATGGAAGCAGCATACGCTGCCCGAAATAAATCATGTTTAGCCTTTATATAAAATTCTTAAAGGGGGGCGGCCATTATCGCTTATACAGTGTGCTGTAGTGTAAGGATTTGGGTACGGAGAACGTGGTTTGCATGGCGCCTAGATAATTTTTTCCAGCGCAAATCTAAGATGGTGCTGAAGAAAATCGATAGCCATTGCTACGCACTGTCTGTATGAAATGATCCATTTTATAAGGTTCCAGTGCCTGACGCAGTCGTCGGATATGTACATCAACCGTGCGTTCTTCGATAAACACATGGTCGCCCCAAACCTGATCCAACAATTGTGAACGACTATAGACCCGCTCAGGGTGAGTCATAAAAAAATGCAGCAAACGAAATTCAGTTGGGCCCAAGGGGATAGAAAAACCGTTACTTTTTATATTGACGCGATGGGTGGCGGGGGAAATTTCCAAATCGCCAACGATAGTAATTTTGTCGCTTAATTGCGGCGAGCGGCGGCGCAACACGGCACGAATGCGCGCGATGAGTTCGCGTGGCGAAAAAGGTTTAGTGATGTAATCATCCGCACCTGCCTCTAATCCGATGATTTTATCTTTCTCATCCGAGCGCGCTGTTAACATGATAATAGGGATGTTGTGTGTGCGCTGATCAGCCCGTAAGCGCTTGGCTAATTCCACACCACTGATTTCGGGCAGCATCCAGTCAAGCAGAATTAAATCTGGCAATTCGCGCTTGATATGCTCCATCGCACTGGTGGCATTTAATGCCTGGATGGGGTGAAAGCCACATTGTGTAATATTAAAGGCGAGCAATTCCTGAATGGCGGGTTCGTCCTCCACCAGAAGTATGGTTGCGGTTTTAGATTTTCCACTTTTTAAATGACTATTCATTTTAAATTACGATTCATGGACACAAATGGTAGTGCTGAATTATGACAGCTTGATGACGGTCATTTAACCTCTAACTTTGCCAGGCTGCGGCAGGAGTGAGCCTATCACCATACCCAGTATGCTCATCAGCAATCCGGCTAATTGCGGTGGCCACAATCCTTCAGGATAAAAAATCTCAAGGAATATCCAAGAGGAAAATCCGGCGAAAATTGAACAAAGTGCACCTTGAGCATTAGCACGCTTCCAGTACAGCCCGAATGCCAGCGGAACAAACGCCGTGACCAGCGTGACCTTGTACGCATTGCCTACCATTTCATAAATACTAGAGTCGGACTGCAACGCGAACAGCGTTACGCCAATGGTAAAACAAACCACTACCATGCGTATGATGAATAAAAATTGCTGATCACTTTGTGGCGCAATAAAGCCCTTTAAAATATTTTCGGTAAAAGTCACCGAGGGCGCGAGTAGCGTGCCACTGGCGGTACTCATAATGGCGGACAGTAGCGCGCCGAAAAACATGATCTGTGCAAATATGGGTGTGTGGTTGATGATAATAGTGGGGAGGATGAGCTGTGCATCCTGTTCAATTAAATCGGCCACCATTTTCGGATCAATCAAGGTGGCGGAGTACGCCAAAAAAATCGGGATGAAGGCAAATATAAAATACAGGCTGCCTCCCAGAATTGCGCCGCCTACAGCGACCTTTTCGCTCTTGGCAGACATCACACGCTGAAATACATCTTGTTGCGGAATCGAACCCAGCATCATGGTCACCGCCGCACCGATGAAGGCCAGAACATCGCGCGTTTCGAGCTTCGGCCAGAAATTAAATTTATCGGCATTGGCCGCATGGCTAATGACGACTTCTGCCCCACCCGCCATGCCAGCCAGCAGCCACGCCAAATACAACAAACTGATAACGATGATAGTCATTTGAAATGCGTCGGTCAAAGCCACCGACCACATGCCGCCAAAAATCGTATAAAACAGCACAATGCCCGCGCCGAGCAGCATGCCTTCAGTGGTAGAAAGAGCACCCTGTGTGACAAAGGAAAAAACCAAGCCCAGCGCGACAATTTGCGCCGAAACCCAGCCCAGATAAGAGGCGATAATAGCAAGACTGGTCAGCACTTCAACTTTGCGACCATAGCGCTGACGGTAGTAATCGCCTATGGTTAGTAAATTCATGCGATACAATTTTGCGGCAAAAAACACGCCCACCAGAATTAAACACATGCTGGCACCGAAGGGATCTTCAATGATTCCGCCGAGGCCATCTTGCACAAACTTGGCGGAAATACCCAGCACTGCCTCCGAGCCAAACCACGTGGCGAATACTGTAGCGGTGACTATGTATAGCGGCAGATGCCGGCCAGCGACCACATAGTCTTTGACATTGTGTACGCGCGTAGCCGCATACAAGCCAATGCCGATAGAAACAGCCAGGTATAAAACGATGAACCAAATCAGCATAGGTATTCTCCTAATTCCAATTCCTGATAAAAACGATCACTGTGTTGGCTTCGTTTTCGACTCCTGAGTAAAACAACTAGCCATCCCACTAAGCAACCAAAAGACGGTTGCAAAGTGGTTGGTTATAGCCGTACTCAAATGTACTGTCTTCACCCGCAAGGGGTAGGCCGTGGTTGTAAAGCCGATGAATCGGCAACAACCACGCACCGTCGCCTCATCCTTGCCGCCTTGTGCTCCTGTTTATCAGAAATTGGAATAATGGGGCGAGAAATAAACAGGATGAATAGTAAATCATATCAGGCAGCGGCATTAAAATTTAGACGAAGAAAAGGCTCCCGCCAGAGAGCCTTTTCAAATTCGAGCTTTTTCTAAACAGAGCTTTCGCTAGCCAATAATACCAAGCAACGGGATTACAGTGTCTTTGAGTGTTCGGCCAAATATTTTGCTACGCCCTTGGTCGAAGCATCCATACCAGGCTTGCCTTGGCTCCAACCAGCGGGACAAACTTCGCCATGCTGTTCGGTAAATTGTAGCGCATCGACCATACGCAGCATCTCATCAATATCGCGCCCCAGCGGCAAGTCATTTACTACTTGATGACGCACCATGCCAATTCGGTCAATCAGGAACGAACCACGTAAAGCTACGCCATCTGCATGTTCAACATCATATGCCTGACAAATTTGATGTTTGATGTCAGCGATAAGCGGGTATTTTACCTGGCCGATGCCGCCTTTTTCGATGGCGGTATTTTTCCATGCTAAATGTGTGAATTGGGAATCAATAGAAACGCCAATAACTTCAGTGTGGCGTTTTTGAAACTCGCCTAAACGGTGATCGAAAGCAATCAATTCAGACGGACACACGAAAGTAAAATCCAATGGGTAAAAAAATATCACTGCATATTTACCATCGATATGTTTTTTCAAATTGAAATTTTCATTGATATCATTATTGCCCATCACTGCGGTGGCAGTGAAATCGGGGGCGGGTTTCCCTACTAATACAGCCATTTTTTTCTCCTTAAATTATGAGCATTTTTATAAAATTCAACACCATTACCGTACTTTATTCACGCTTCGTCTTGTTTAAGACTTTGAATTTTTAGAGACTCTCCAATAAGTTTATTGGGGGGTAAATTTATCGAGTCGAGGCATAACTGTCAACTTTAATTCATCAGCCTATCCGTTCCAAATAGATGCATCATCCAATTATGAAATAAGTCTGAGCAGTTGAAGTTCTGAATCGATCATAATGTTTCGTCAGGTGATTTGACCGTGCCTATACTCTCATCAGAAAAATCATCTTTCACTGGAATGCTATAACCACCTGTCGCCCATTGCCCTAAATCCATTAGCTTGCAGCGTTCACTGCAAAATGGACGATAGGTGTTGGTCGTGCTCCATATTACTTTTTTACTGCACTGTGGGCAGGCTACTTCCGCTGGCTTGTTCATTGAGTAGATTTAAGCAACATTACATATAACAAAACGTGAGATCAAATTTTACATCTTGCTCACATGCGGCACTCTTGACTGAATAGTTGGCGAGAACAAAGCGGATATTGAGAACGTATTTGTTGGCACTGACTTCAGGCACACATTGCAAAGCATTATCCAAGCCGACGCGTAGCATTTGTGCGACACGTGTACCCTGTGGCTGCTGGAAGCTTCCCTGTATTGCGGTGAAATGAAATAGCTTGCCGTTGTCACGCAATAATTTGAGTACGATGGCAAGTGCGTCCCTGATAGGCAATAATGGCGCTAAACAATCTTGCAGATAGGCGCGCCTGAAGCCTGAATCTTGACTGAGCCAATAGTGAAATGAGGGTAAATCAAATTCGCAAGTCCCCCCCGGAATACCGGTACGTTGTTTGATGCCCATCAACCATTCATTGTCGCGTAAAAGTTGGCCTGGTCTTCCTCCGGCGCTTAAAAGCTGCGAGCTGGCACTTTCAATTTCACCCAGCAGTGTGTCCAGCGCGGCCTTGGAAATTTCGGGGTTGCTATATAGTGTTGCCATCTGCCGTTTTTGGCGTTCCAATTCTTGTATTAAATCAGGCTTGAGATCAGAGCGACTAGTCACGTCTAGAAGTTCGAATAAAATATTGAGTGCAGCTTGATGATCGGTAGTGCTGGATTGGGCAATGAAATGACTAATTTTAGTGTATAGCCCTTCAAGTCGCAGCAGGGTGCGTATGCGTTCGCTTAAGGGGAACTCATAATTAATCACAATAGATATCAACTATTTTTTCGGGTAATCAAACCTTGGAAAGGGCTATGAATTATATTCAGTAGGACCATACTTTTATAGCCGCACAATATATTGCGCCTAATCTGCACAGTCAATCACTTCTTGGAAACTTTTGGCATGCAGCCAAGTAAAGCTGGTGTTGCTGCTGAACTAGAATTTGTAGCGCTGTTAAAGTGCCATTGTTTTGAATAATGTGGTCAGCTATTTTTAGCTGCTCGGCGCGTGGCATTTGTGCTGCCATAATGTGACGTATGGTTTGTTCATCCAGACCATCTCGATTTATCACTCGCGCTATTTGTATATCTTCATCACAATCTATCATCAGGGAATAGTGAGTCAGTTCGCGGAAACCAGTGGCGGTAAATAATAACGGTACAACCAACATCAGATAAGGTGCGGTATGTTGAGCGTGCGTTGAAAAAGTTGATTGGGCACTGACGGCTTCCTGCATCTGTGCCCGTATCAATGGGTGTAAGATCGTTTCCAACTGTACTTTTGCGACTGGGTCGGTGAATATGCGTTGGCGCATTTTTATGCGATTCAACGCACCACTTTCATCCAGATAGGTATTACCGAAGATTGTGCGAATTTGCGCGATGGCAGCGCCGCCGATTTGCGTTAATTCGCGGGCAATTAAATCACTGTCAATAATCGCTACGCCACATTCAGCGAACATTTGCGCCACCGTACTTTTGCCGCTGCCTATTCCCCCCGTCAAACCTATCACCAGTTTTTCGTCGGGATGAATGTTTGCAGCATTACCTGTTACTTTGGTGCTGCCGCTTTTCATGGCATAGTCAGCAACTTTAAATAGGTCTGAGTCAGCTGTTGCCCCCAGAACAAGGCTATCAAACCACCCCCAGCAAGATAGGGGCCGAAGGGTATCGGCACGTTACGCCCCTGTCGCAGGACAATCATTAACGTGATGCCAACCACTGCCCCCACCACAGACGAGAGCAGAATCACCAGTGGCAGCAGTTGCCAGCCCAGCCACGCGCCAATCGCCGCCAGTAATTTAAAGTCACCATAGCCCATCCCTTCTTTGCCAGTGGCGAGCTTGAATAACCAGTACAAGCTCCATAACGTTAGGTACCCAATGACTGCGCCAATTACAGCGCTTGTTAAATCGGTGAATGTGCCTGTGGTATTGAACAGGCCGGAGATATTTAACAGGCCGGGGAGATTAAATATCAACCCCAGCCACAGGAGTGGCAGGGTCAGATCATCGGGGAGTAATTGCGTATCAAAATCGATAAAGGTCAGCGCAATCAGTATCCACACAAACAGCAAGGCTGCGAAGGCTGCTATACCATAACCGAAGTGCCAGGCGGCGTAGGCACTCAGTATTCCACTTATAGCTTCTACGACGGGGTAACGAATTGAAATAGGTGCGCTGCAATTGCGACATGTGCCGCGCAGAAAAAGATAGCTTAAGATCGGGATATTTTCCAGCGCGCTAATTGGGTGCGCACAATGCGGGCAGGCTGAACGAGGAATAATTAAATTGTATCGGGCGCTTTGGTTTTGTTCAGATTGATTGTTTGAGGGCGCATCCGCATTAAATTCGGCACATTGCGTGCGCCATTCCCGCTCCATCATAATCGGCAATCGATGAATGACTACATTCAAAAAACTGCCGACCATGAGACCGACAATGCCGCACAAAATAACAAAAAAAAGTGGCGAGCTGTGTAGCAATTCAACAAATAATGTCATGGTGACTCGTCATACAGACACGCACCGACACCCAAAAACGCAATCGTCAACTGCAGTCCTGGTACCTTGCGCAATAAATTAGCCAACCGCCTGACCCATTTTGAATATGGGCAAATACATTGCCACAACCATACCGCCGATTAAAGTCCCCAGTACCACCATGATAATCGGCTCCATCAAGCTGGCTAGAGCGGCCACCGCATCGTCGACTTCGGCTTCAAAGAAATCCGCAACTTTATTCAGCATGCCATCCAGTGAACCGGCCTCTTCACCTATCGCTACCATTTGCAATACCATAGATGGAAATACGCCTACGCCCTGCATGGCTGCGGTTAAAGTGCCACCCTGTGTGACCTCACGCTGAATAATTTTTGTGGCATCGTAATAAACAACGTTGCCCGCAGCCCCCGCGACGGATGTCAGCGCTTCAACTAATGGCACGCCCGCAGCAAACATAGTGGCTAGTGTACGTGTCCATCGAGCAATCGAAGCCTTGCGAATAACCGGGCCAAAGATCGGTAGTTTGAGCATGATTCTGTCCATTGCATTCTGCACTTTTCTGCTGCGCTTCCAGATGTAAAAAAATCCATATAGCCCCCCGCCCACGATCCCAAATATAAAATACCAATTGGCTACGAAGAAATCAGAAATGCCCATAATAATCAGTGTCGGGGCAGGTAAATCGGCCCCGAAACTTGAGAATAATTTCTTGAACGCTGGAATCACAAAAATCATGATGACAGCGGTGATAATAAAAGCAATCGCGATAATGGATACGGGGTACATCAATGCCCCCTTAATCTTGCTTTTGATGGCCAGTGTTTTTTCTTGATAGGTTGCCAGTCGATCCAGCAGGCTATCCAAAATACCTGCAGCTTCACCTGCACCGATCAGGTTGCAAAATAAGTCATCGAAATACAATGGAAATTTGCGAAACGCTTGCTCCAAACTGTTCCCAGTTTCTACGTCTAATTTAATATCATTCAGCAGGCGTGTCACAGAAGGATTGCTATGCCCCTTGCCAACAATATCGAAAGACTGCAATAGCGGTACGCCAGACTTCATCATTACCGCGAGTTGGCGCGTAAACAAAGTGAGATCTTTTTGTGTAATTTTTTTACCAGAGCTACCGCTGGTTTTTTTTATTTTTGGATTTTGTACGCCTTGGCGGCGCAGTTGATTTGCTACAACAGCTTCACCTGCCGCACGCATTTCACCCTTAAGTGTTTTCCCGGCTTTATCCTTGCCTTCCCAACTGTAGAGAAAATCTTTGGGTTTTTGCTTTCCATTTTTTGTTTTGTCCACTGCCATGGCGTTCCCTTATATAGTCCATTGCCCTAAAAGGCTATCTAGTAAAAGTGAAAGCCAGTCGCGCAATACAGCTCGTATCATGCCGTGCTTCGCAAACTTTGTAAATCAGCCACTACAAATCCGTCTGCTGCAATCTGGCTGGAAATATTTTTACTACTTTTACTTGGCGACCCTGTGTTTGGATAATTTCAATTGGATAATCCGCAATTTTCACACTTGTTCCGGCTTCAGGGATGTCTTCCAAATGTTCCAGAATCAAGCCGTTTAACGTTTTCGCGCCATTAACCGGGAAATGCATTCCCAACTTGCGATTCAGGTCGCGCACCAGCGTGCTGCCTTCCACTAACAAGCTGCCATCATGTTGCCGTAAAAATTTACCCGTATGTCCGGGAGATTGCGTGGTGTATTTCCCGACAATTTCTTCCAGAATATTTTCCAGCGTAACCAAGCCCAGCAGTTCGCCGTACTCATCCACGATCAATCCTAAGCGAGTCTGCCGCTCCTGAAAGTATTGTAATTGCGATAACAATGGTGTATCCGATGGCGTGAAATAGGGTTCATGCAATAAGCCGCGTAATACTTCAGACGTGAATAGATTGCGCTGCATTAAATGTAAAGTGCGTCGCACATGCAAAATGCCGATCACATTATCCAGCATCCCCTCATACACAGGCAGCAAGGTGTGATGACAGGTTGCCAGCTTTTCCATCAATATTTCTGGCGGATCGTTGATGTCAAAAGCTTCGATTTGATTGCGCGGAATCATCACATCATTTACGGCAACGCGGCCTAAATCTACCAGATTAAGTAACATGCTTTGATGTTGACGCGGTAGGAAATTTTCTGATTCCAGCATCAACATACGCAATTCTTCCACACTCATTTTGTGTTTGCTCTGATCCGCCTGAACCTTGATCCGCAATATCCACAATATACCTTGTACCATCCCCATCGCAACAAACACGACAGGATAAAAAAGTTTATTTAATGGCGTAAGAATAAAACTAGAAAACAGTGCAATGCGATCTGGGTAACTGGCTGCCACAACTTTCGGCAATATTTCGCTGACCACCAGAATAATAAAAGTGATGCCTAATGTGCCCGCCAACAGTGCCCATTCATTTTGTCCAAACAAACGCAAAATAATGATTTGCGTTAATGCCGCTGCTACTACATTAAGCAAGGTATTCCCCAGCAAAATCGAGCCCAGCAGCTTATCCGTTCGCGCCAGCAGATTAGCGGTCAACTTGGCACTCTTGTTACCCTTGCGTACCAGATTGCTTAATCGATGACGGTTAATCGCCATCATGCTGGTTTCGGAAGAAGAGAAAAAACCGGAAAGAATTAAAATCACTACAAGTGCCAAAAACAACGTGCCTAAGGATAACTCGTCCAAAGCGAAAAACCTTAATGAAAGTGACCTGCGAAGTATCGGGTGCGGCGGGGGTAGTGTCAACTGCGCCGTGCTTTATCTAAGCCACGCATCGCTACATAAATGGGGTTATTTTTCTATTTTTGGAGCAAATGTAAAAGCATCTGAAAAAAACTCATCCTCGGGTAAATGATGCAGCATAGTGAAATCGCGGTGTGCTGCCGTCACTACCACGGGTGAGCCGCAGGCATACACTTGATAGGCACTTAAATCACTGTAATCCGCCAGCACAGCCTGATGCACGTAGCCTGTTCTGCCCTGCCAATTGTCTGATGGAAGCGCCTCGGATAACACGGGCGTAAATTGAATACCTGATTTTTCCCACTCTTGCGCTTTGTCCAGCATATACAAGTCGCTGAGTTTGCGCGCACCCCAATAAAAATGCATGGGACGTTTTATTCCAATGTGCAGCGCATGTTCGATAATGGATTTAATCGGTGCAAAGCCCGTGCCGCTGGCCACAAACAAAATAGGCTTGTTGCTGTCTTCGCGCAGGAAAAATGTTCCGAGCGGCCCTTTGAAGCGCAAAATGTCGCGCTCTTTCATTTTGGTGAATATATGTTGCGTAAACTCACCCCCAGCAATATTCCGCACATGCAGCTCTAAAAATTCATCATCATGAGGCGCATTAGCCAGCGAAAAGCTGCGTGGTGCAGCATTTTTTTGCAATATGTCGATATATTGTCCAGCCAGAAATAGTAGTCGCTCATTGGCTGGCAGCTGCAAAAAAATCACTATCACATCTTCTGCTAACCGTTGTAATTTTTGTACGCGACAAGGCAAAGTCTTAACCGGAATATCCTTCACCGCACTGACTTCACGGCTCTCAATAATCAAATTAGAAGTTGGACGTGCGCGGCAAAATAAGGCCATGCCCAAAGCTTTTTCGGCCTCCGTTAGCGTGCTCTCCTGATGCTTGCCGTAGGTTACCGTACCTTCTAAAACACGACCCTTGCATGTTCCGCATACCCCGTCACGGCAGCTATAAGGCAAAGTGTAGCCGTGATGCAAACCTGCCTCCAATATGGTTTCATCACCTTCCATGGTAAAGCTGTGATTGCTGGGTTTGATTACAATATTAAAAGGCATGATTTCAATTCAGCGTGTACGCAAAGCGCAGATTTTAACGCATAATCGCAGCATGATACGAATCCTGATTATTGGCTGCGGCGACATCGCCCTGCGCGCCATACCCTTGCTTACACGCCGCTACAAGATTTACGCCTTAGTGCGGAACAAGCAATATTTTGAAAAATTACGTGCGCTGAGAGTCTTGCCTATATTGGGCGATCTGGACGATAGAGCCAGCTTGCAGCGCATTACAGGAATTGCTGACACCGTGCTGCATTTAGCACCCCCTCCTAATGAGGGCTCAGGTGATGCTCGAACACAAAACTTGCTCAGCGCATTATCGCAAAGCAACTACCCGCCCAAGCGCTTCATTTACATCAGTACCAGCGGCGTTTATGGAGACTGTGGTGGCGCGCTGATCGATGAAACGCGCGCGATCAATCCCAAAAGTGCGCGGGCGCAACGTCGTGTCGCCGCAGAAAATAAAATTAGAATTTGGGCAAAACATAATGGCGTACATGCCAGCATCCTGCGCGTGCCTGGAATTTATGCCGCCGACCGCTTGCCTGTGCAGCGCATCCAACAAGGCACGCCAGCCATCATCGCGGCAGAAGACAGTTACTCTAATCACATTCATGCAGATGATCTGGCACGCTGCATTGTTGCCGCAGTGCGCCGCGCAAAACCGTGCCGTGCCTACAACACTAGCGATGACAGCGCGTTACAAATGGGAGAGTATTTTGATTTGGTGGCAGATGCATATCATCTGTCGCGCCCGCCCCGGGTAAGCCGTGCGGCAGCACAGTACATGCTTTCACCGATGATGCTGTCATTTTTGAATGAATCTCGGCGACTGAAAAATGCGCGGATGAAGCGCGAATTGAAAGTACAACTGCGTTATGCAACGGTAAGGGAAGCGTTGCAAAGTTTTAATAAGACCCAATCAAACACTGCGCCCATCATAGTGTGAAATTTTTATTTTAGATAAATTTACCCTTTCCAAACAGCGCGCGTTAATACTCGCCATCTCCACGCCCTGATACAAAGTAACCCATAGCGGCGCGCAGCCACATTAGTAACAAAAATGATGTTTGACTTTGTGTGCGCCAAATTGGTCAGTCGATAAATTACTTTCTGTCATAAGGAAGTGTACCTGAGAGAGCGGTACAAACCAGCGCAACGCCTCTAATTTTCTGCAAATGGAACAATTGCATTCCTTGGCCGCGTGCCAATCTGCTTCTACTTCAAACGCAATATGCCTGCAATGACAGCTACCCTGGTAAATCATCATGACCTCCTGGTAAATGAAATTTGTTGTGAGCGTAATTGCGTAGTGTATTTTTCTTATGGGCATACGCCAGCGTGGCGGCAAAGTATTCACCAGAGTGGTAAGCGACACCGGGGCGATTATTTAGAGGTGTTCTGGTGTGGTTTGTGCGTTGCGCGCCATATCGGTTGCAAGCTGTATTGCTGCCAACAAGCTGCCCACTTCAGCGCGCCCACTGCCCGCCAAATCCAGCGCGGTGCCGTGATCCACCGAGGTGCGTATAAATGGCAAGCCCAGTGTGACATTTACACCGCGACCAAAACTGGCATGTTTTAATACGGGCAAACCTTGGTCGTGATACATCGCCAGCACACAGTCACACTCAGCTAAACGCTGGGGCGTAAATAAAGTATCAGCAGGGAGTGGCGGGCTGACCTGCATGCCTTGAGCGCGCAGTTGATTTAATATGGGAATGATGACTTCAATTTCCTCGTGCCCCAAATGGCCATCCTCACCCGCATGAGGGTTCAGCCCTGCCACTAGAATGCGCGGCTGAGTAATGCAAAAATATTTAATTAACCCCAGTTCAATGGTGCGTAAAACATTAGTCAGCAGCGCAGACGTAATCGCATCAGGCACATCGCGCAAAGCCAGATGGGTGGTGGCGAGCGCCACACGCAATCCGCCGCCCACCAGCATCATGACTACCTGCTGTGTGTTGGAATGTTGCGCGAGAAATTCAGTGTGACCTGTAAACGGAATGCCTGCCTCATTGATAATGCCTTTGTGTACGGGTGCGGTGACCATGCCGGAAAATTCACCCACTAGACAGCCCTGCACAGCGCGATGCAGGGTGTTGAGCACATAGGGGCTATTGGCAGGATTGAGTTGTCCGGCCTGCACAGGTTGCGCGGTAGGCAGGTGCAGAACGCTCAGATTGCCGCGCGGCAGAGGCTGCAAGTTTAACGAGTCATAGTCATGCAATTGCACGTTCAATCCCAGCAATTTGGCACGTTGTTGCATCACCATTTTGTCCGCGATGATAACCACTGCACATTCTAATTTTTGCTGCGCCAGTTGCAGGCACAAATCCACACCAATACCAGAGGGTTCGCCCGAAGTGATGGCCAGAGGTTTAGATTTACCCATTAATTTTGCAGCTTGATTGGATCAGGACGATATTCAATATAAGCGCGATCGCGCAATTGCCGCAGCCAATCTTGGTAGGCCTCATCCGCTTTGAAATTACGAATGGCCAGATGTGCGCGCTGGCGTTTTTGTTCGGTCGTTACATCCGCGTTACGGCGTTCGAGCACTTGAATTAAATGCCAGCCAAAGCCGGATTGCACGGCATCGCTGATTTCTCCGGGCTTTAATTTTTGCATGGCGTTCTCAAATTCGGGCACGGTTTCGCCGGGGGAGATCCAGCCTAAATCGCCTCCTTGCACAGCGCTACCATCTTCCGAAAACTGCTTTGCTTGCTCGACAAAATTTACACCTTGGTCAATACGCTTTTTAATGTCCAGTAGAATTTTTTTGGCATCCGCTTCCGACATCCATTCGCTGGTTTTAATTAGAATGTGGCGTGCGTGTGTTTGCGTAATAACTACAGGTGTATTTTTACTACGCTGCTCAATCAGCTTGAGTATGTGAAATCCATTGGAGCTACTTAAGATAGGGCTGGCATTGCCGGGCTGAATTTTTTGTAGCACATCCAGAAAAATTCCCGGAATGCGATCAGCCGTACGCCAGCCCAAATTGCCGCCCTGCAAGGCATCCGGCGCATCAGAAAAGCCTGCCGCGACTTGTCCGAAATCTGTGCCTCCACGCAATTCTGCCAAGGCTTTTTCTGCACGTGCGCGGCTCGCTTGAATTTTATCTGCACTGGCCTGCTCAGGAATACGTACCAGAATATGAGCCAGATGATATTCCACGTCTTTACCTTCTTGCCGATTTTGATTCGCCAGAAAACTATCAACTTCACTTTCACTGATAACTAATTTGCTTTCCACTTCGCGCTCGCGTAAGCGCGTGAAAATGATTTCATTGCGGATTTCTTCTCGAAAATTTTTAAAATTAACCCCTTCTTCTTCCAGCCGTGCGCGAAACTCCGCCAGCGAAGAAAAATTATTCTCTTGCGCGATGCGACGTAAGGATTTATCAAGCTGAGTGTCATCAACACGTACGCCAGTTTCCTTGGCAAATTGCACCTGTAGCAAATTGATAATCATGCGTTCCAGCATTTGTGCCTTTAATAATTCTGGCGCGGGTAGCGGCGTTCCCTGACTTTTTAACTGCCGCTCTACCACGATTAAACGATCATTCAATTCAATCTGAGTAATGACATCGCTGTTGATGATAGCCAGGATGCGATCAATTGATAGTGCTTGAGTGGCAAATTGCTGGGATGCGGCAGGCTCGGCAGCTTGGGTCGTGCAAATCAGACCAAACAACATTACCCAATGTGCGACAGTAGCAAAGATTTTTTTAGATAATATAAATTTATTCAGGGTGTGCATTTTTAAGGTGTGGCAGGTGAAGTTTCATTATTCGATGAGTTATTATTGGATAACGTATTAACTTTAGCAAAGCCCGGGATGCTCTGCCGCAGCACATTCAGAGGGTCGGTGCCGACTCTTAGCAAATCATTCAATTCAAGCTGCACGAAAATACCGGTACTAACGTCATTTGTGGCAATCGCAAAGCGCTGCACCACCATACGTATCGACCAACAGCGATCATTATACTCAAGACCGGCCAGCGACTCTAAAGCTCGATTATCCAGCAAGGAATAATTCCACTTCGCCAAGGCATACCAGCGCTTAAATAACGGCCATTGCGCGGATACATCAGCTTGCTTCAATGCATCACGGGTGTAACGGTATCCGAGGTTAACCACCTTGCCGCTTTCTGGCTGGTAGCGCGCGGCAAGATTTATTTTTTCACTATGCGTTTTATCGGGGTCATATTGAACAATGCTGTCCAATGAAAGGGTTTGGGTGATGCGTCCGGTTGCGGCAAATAGAATGTTGGATTTGTTGGGCGTAGCGGGCAAGCTGGCCTGTGGGGTAGATTGATTAAAGCGTTGACCGATAGTTAAACGCAAGCGCTCGACACCACTATCCTGCTGCAATAAACGCGAGGTGAGTGCCAAGGTTAAATGATTGGCATCGCTGACGCGATCATGCCCGAAGAAGCGATTTTCGCTGAACATCTGGGCAAAACTAAAGCCAGATTGTGCGGTATCAAAGTTGGGTAGCTGATTCTGATCGCGGAACGGAACACGTAGATAAAACGCACGCGGCTCCAGTGTTTGCACTAATTCCTGCTCAGCCAAATTCACACCGCGCTCAAAGACCATGCCGCTATCCAGACTATAAATAGGCACAGTGCGCTGCAAATTGGGCGTACCCGCCAGATTATTGCTGGTAAAAAGATAATGCGTTTTATGTACGCCAATCTTGGGCGTGACATAAAACGCCGGATTATTGACCAGTGGGTAACTGATGCTGGGATGCAACACCAGACGTTGCGCGTTGATGAGAGTGGGATGGCGAAAATCGACATATTCGCTGACCACCGCCAGATTCGCGCCTGCCACCGTGCGCTGCGCGTTCACGCTGAGTTGTGGCATACGACGATAAGGCTCAATAACAGGCACGACCGGATCTTGCAGGGTCTGAAAACTTTGCACGCGCAAGCGGGCATTCCACCAGCCAGCTTGATAAGACACGATGCCCGCACGTTCCAGGTTGGTTTGTGACGTGCCGCTGATAGTGGTGGCCAAGTCACGAAAATAATTATTATCTGAAACATAATTGATGTTAGCGGATGCACTTAAACCGTTACCCAGGCTATGTGCATGTTGCAACGAGGAGTGCAGGCGATGCGTTTGCGTTAACCGATCATCCGCCAGGCCATCTACATGAATTTCACCTTTGTAAGCAGGCTCCAAATAACGAAATTCATTATTCAACATGACCCCGCGCAAGGACATGAAGCGCGGCGCAATGGTGGCATCACGGTTGGGCGCAATATTCCAATAAAAGGGGACGGTTATTTCATTGCCACTATTTAAGGTGCGACCTGGAATGGGTGCTAAAAAGCCAGACTTGCGCCCATCCCCCAGCGGAAAATCCATCCACGGGGTATACAAAATAGGCACACTCATAAACTCTACACGGGCATGTTGCGCCGTGCCCACTTGCCGATTACGATCAATTTCCAACACGCCTAGGCGCAGCATCCAATCGTCATTATCTCTAGGGCAGGTGGTGTAATTGACGTTGTGTAACAAATAATTTTGTTTATCGATTATATTCAAGCTATCCGCACTGCCACGCGCGTGAATATCGGTGAATTGAAAATTAGGCTGCGTCATATCGCCGGCAAAAGTATCCAAATTTAATTGCAAGGCGGACCCTTCCACGACCGTGCCCGGCTGCTCTATTCGCACAGCACCGTCAGCGGTTAATTTGCTGGTCGTCGGATTAAATGTCAGGTGCTCGGCAAATATCGCTTGATTGCCCTGACGTAATTCTGCAGCCCCGGTGGCTTCCATTGTTCCGCCTTGCTGACCTTGCAGTTGCTGTGCTGAAATGTGGGCGGGTTGTGTACTATTTTTTTGATTCGAAGCATTTTTTGCGACTGATTTATTTTTGTCAGATAGTGGCGCAGTGCGGGTAGGCTGGGCTTGCGGTGATTGCCCCAATGACTCCTCCGCAGCATACGCTGCAAAGCTCAGGATATAGAACAGGGAGAAAATGGCTGAGTAGAGGTAAAAACGCATGGTGCTAAGTCGGCAAATTAGGGGAAGTACTGATTCAGTCACACATGGTCGCGCCCCCAAAGGGGACAATGACATTCTGCAAATCTTTGCCCTGCAGGGGTACAACACGGCGTATGGGGAGATCAATCGGCGCTTCCTAAAGTGCTAAAATCGCACAAATCCACAATTAAGGCAATCCAGAACTCATCATGAATCGTCAACAGCTGCGAGATGTTTGGCTACAAAGCCTGTTTCCCGGCGCATCCTTTAGCGTTACCACGGCCTCTGCCGATGCCAGTTTTCGCAGTTATTTCCGGGTAAACATGGCGGGACGCACTTTTATTGTGATGGATGCGCCGCCCGAGCATGAGAATTGCCTGCCATTCATATACGTTGCGCAACTGTTTCATCAGGCGGGTGTGCATGTGCCGCAAGTGCTGCAACAAAATTTGGAGCAGGGGTTTTTATTATTAACCGATCTGGGCGACACCACTTATTTGCAGGCCTTGAATGAAATAAACGCGAATTCAATAAATGTTATGCAAGCGCGCAACTTATATGGCGCGGCAACCGATGCCTTAATTAAAATTCAGTTGGCCAGCAGCGCCAATAAATTGCCGCATTATGACGAAGCGATGTTGCTGCGCGAGATGCGCTTATTTCCGGATTGGTACATTGCGCGGCATTTGCAAGTCACACTGGATGAAAAACAATCAACGGCGTTAAACAATATTTTCCAGCGCATTCTGCAAAATAATTTAGCGCAGCCGCACGTGTATGTGCATCGCGATTATCACTCGCGCAACTTGATGGTGACCACGGCCAGCCTAAATCTCTCAGCCAACCCCGGAATTTTGGATTTTCAGGACGCGGTGTGGGGACCTATCACGTATGATTTGGTGTCGCTTTTTAAAGATGCGTACATTCATTTGGAAGAAGCTGACACGCTGGATTGGCTGATACGCTATTGGGAAAAAGCACGGGCAGCTGGCCTGCCAATACATACCGACTTTGCCGAATTTTATCGTGACTATGAATGGATGGGCGTGCAGCGGCATCTGAAAGTGTTGGGCATTTTTGCGCGGCTATACCATCGTGATGGTAAGGACGGCTATCTCAAAAACTTACCGTTGGTGATGAAGTATTTGCGCGATGCCTGTGAGCGTTATGAAGATTTAAAGCCATTATTAAAATTGTTGGACACTTTGCAAAATAAACAAACCATCATGGGGTTCACCGTTTGAAAGCCATGCTGCTGGCGGCAGGGCGCGGCGAGCGTATGCGCCCGCTGACCGACCTCACGCCCAAACCATTGCTGGTGGCGGGCGGCAAGCCGCTCATCGTGTGGCATATCGAAAAGCTGGCACTAGCGGGCATACGCGATTTGGTGATTAACCATGCGCATCTGGGTCAGCAACTTGAAACAACATTGGGCGATGGAAAGCAGTGGAATGTGCAGATACGCTATTCACCCGAAAACCCTGCTCTGGAAACAGCGGGGGGCATCGCGCTTGCGTTACCTATGCTGGGGGATGCGCCCTTTGCCGTGATTAACAGCGATATTTATTGCGATTATAATTTTGCGAACTTGCCTATCCATGCCGCGCATCTGGCGCGAAAAAATCTCACGGCACATTTAGTGCTGGTGAATAATCCGCAGCACCACCCGCAGGGAGATTTTGGTTTGATTCATGGACACGTAACCGATGCCGAACCTAAATTTACCTTCAGCGGCATCGGCGTTTATCAATCCGGTATATTCGCTAAAATACCACGCGGTAGCAAGGCACCGCTTGCGCCTCTATTGCGCCAGCAAATCGCACTCAACAAAGTGAGTGGTGAGCAGCACTCGAGATACTGGATAGATGTGGGTACGCAGCAACGCTTGCAACAATTAAATGACTATTTACGACACACAAACCATGCATAACATGATTGATATTTATGATGCCCGTCGCCATCGACTCATGGCACACATGCAGCACGGTATCGCCATCATCCCCACAGCGACAGAGGTTCGGCGCAATGGGGACGCGCATTACCCATTTCGTTTTGACAGTTATTTTCATTATCTGACGGGCTTTGATGAGGCCGAGGCGGTATTGGTGCTGGTCGCCAATCCGGCAAGCACAGGCGCAGTCCCACAAGGGGACAATGAAAAAAACAGCGCTCCGCAATCTATTTTATTTTGTCTTGAAAAAGATCACGAGCGCGAAATATGGGATGGCTTTCGTTATGGCCCTGCCGCCGCACGCGAAAAATTTGGCTTCGATGCGTCATTTCCCATTAGCCAGTTAGACGAAAAGTTAACCGAGCTCATGGGCAATCAAAACGCAATCTACTATCCGCTGGGGTTGTATGACGTATGGGATAAGCGCGTGTTAGCTTTGCGCGCCAAAGTGCAGGCACAAATTCGCAATGGCATTGCTGCGCCCAATGCTTTGCAGGACGTGCGTTTACTGCTGGATGAAATGCGCTTGATAAAAGATCACCACGAGATAGACACCATGCGTCGTGCGGCCAATATTTCTGCGGCGGCGCATGTTCGAGCGATGCGCGCCGCGCGCCCCGGCATGATGGAATATGAAATTGAAGCCGAGTTGTTATACGAATTTCGCAAGAACGGCGCGCAATCGCCTGCCTACACCTCGATTGTGGCGAGTGGTGCCAATGCCTGCGTGCTGCACTACATCAGCAATAATGCGCCGTTGCGCGATGGCGATTTATTGTTGATCGATGCCGCGTGCGAATTGCAAGGCTACGCTGCTGACATTACCCGCACTTTTCCGGTCAATGGAAAATTTACTGCCGCGCAAAAAGACGTGTATGAAATTGTGCTGGCAGCGCAGCTTGCTGCCATTGCCGCCGCGCGCCCCACAGGATATTGGAACGACCCGCACGATGTGGCTTTGCGCGTGTTGGCGCAGGGTTTTATTGATTTGAAATTATGCGCGGGTACGGTCGATGCGGTGCTGGAAAGCGGCGACTATAAAAAGTTTTACATGCACCGCACCGGACATTGGCTGGGTAAGGACGTGCATGATGTGGGCGCGTATAAAATTGCGGACAAATGGCGCGCCTTACAGCCCGGCATGGTGCTAACCGTGGAGCCAGGCTGTTACATACGTCCGGCGGATAATGTGCCGCAGGATTTATGGAACATCGGCATACGCATCGAAGATGATGTGGTGATTACCGGGCAAGGCTGTGAAGTATTAAGCGCAGCCGCACCCAAAACAGTGGCCGATATTGAAGCACTGATGAAGCGAGCATGATTGTGAAATAGTACCGGAACTGGCTGACCTGTCCTGACAACCGTAGACACACCTACCTCAACCACGAGCCTGTTGTTTGCTGAATTTTTGTGCAAACACGGCCGGTGCCAAATAGCCAAGGCGCGAGTGGCGCCGCTGGCGGTTATAAAAGATTTCAATATATTCTCGGATCG
>CANJMS010000037.1 GCA_947475825.1 Nitrosomonadales bacterium | reverse complement strand
GGCTGGCCAAATTTAATGGCATACCTAAACATACGTTCTATTTGCATCTGAAAGAAACTGAATATCGTTTTAATCATCGTCGTGATAATCTTTACCTTGAACTACTCAAATTATTGAGATTGAATCCGCTTTAGCTTCCTAAGACCCAATTTTTAATAGGTAATATTTTGAGCCGGGATAACTCATCTCAGCACACTGGATAGTTGGATTACAACGGATATTAATATGATTCGCGTACAGCCTTAACAGTGGCAAAGGTGAGTGACACGGGGCAGTTGTCCGCAAATAAGATGCCGGAAGAAAAGACCAAGCACGATCGGCAACAACCTGACATGCTGAAGCAATATGTTACGGTAATGTTTACTGACATTAAGGGAGTCGTTACGATTGCCGAGCACGAGGGCGACTGGATCACCCGCAAATTAAAAAAAATTCAACATGACTTTATTCGAGCAGCGATTGAAAAAAATGAGGGCGTATTTATTCAATCGATAGACGATGGCAACCTGGCGTATTTTAAAAATGCATTAAGTGCACTGCGTGCTGCGGTACAAATCCAAAAGGAAATCGACAATCTGAATATGTCCAAGACATTCAATTTTCCAGTATTAGTGAAGGTCGGCATACATACTGGCTACTGTGTGGTAGATGAGAATGATCTTTACGGAGATGTGGTGAATACCGTATCCCACTTTGCGTCTGCGGCGGATTGGGGCGGGATTTTATTATCCGGGGACACTTATCAAAACCTGTTGGACAAGACGGAAATTTATTGCCGTTTTGTAAAACAGATACACCTTACAGGCAAGGCAGAAAAATTCAATGCCTATAAAGCATTTTGGAATCCGCTCGAAATTGAACTTGATCTGCACAAGCAACTAACTAAAACGCAGACCAAGCAGCAACCAAAATCTAGCGGATGGATGACACACAGGTTGGCGTTGGGCGGGGTGATAAGCGTGCTCATTATTATGCTTGTTATGGTAGCTAATTTTTCCTGGAATTCAGTGCCCGCAGAACAGCATCGCACTATTACCGATAGCCCGAGCCAAGCAACTCCTGGCTTGGCCGACACACCTACACGCTAACAGCACAGCATGCTCGTCACTCCCCGTTCAAATATATCTGTCCAGAATTTTATGGGCAGTCCCCGTACATGGCAGTTGCTCGCCGCCATCGCGCTGATTGCGGCGATGATTTATTTGATTCGCTATTCCACCACATTCTTCACGCAGCAAAACCAGATTCTATTAGGCTGGGGTTGTTTAGCGGTGATTTATTTGATGTACAAATTTAAAATCACTCGCCGGCAACCATGGCGGATGATGTTCATGATTTTGGCGATAATCCTGGCGTTGCGTTATATTTTATGGCGCATATTTGACACTATGATAATCACCGACACCTATGATCTGCTGGGCATGTCGTTGCTTTTAATAGCAGAAATTTACGCAGTCTGTTTGTTTTTTTCGGGCTTGTTCATCAACGCCTGGCCTTTGGAAAGAACGCCCATCGCACTGCCTGAAGCCCCCCACTTGCTGCCCACAGTGGACGTGTTTATTCCTACTTATAATGAGTCGGACGACATTATCCGTATCACTGCTACCGCCGCTACGCAAATCGAATATCCAAAAGATAAGTTCAATATTTATTTGCTGGATGATGGCAGCTCGTGGGCTAAACGCAATCATCCCAAACATGGCAAAGCAGCGTGGGAGCGGCATTATCGCTTGCGGCAGCTGGCGGCAGAATTGGGCATTCACTACCTCACCCGCGAGACTAACCAGCAAGCCAAGGCAGGTAATATTAATCATGCATTGCGCCATACCCATAGCGAGGTGGTGTTGGTTTTAGATTGCGACCATGTGCCTACACATGACATCTTGAAAAACACCATGGGCTTTTTTGTAGCTGACCCGAATTTATTTCTGGTGCAAACCCCGCATTTTTTTATTAACCCCAGTCCGGTAGAAAAAAATCTGGACGACATCGCCAACCCTCCCGGCGAAAACGATATGTTCTATCGCACCATGCATCCAGCCATGGATTTATGGAATGCCAGTTATTTTTGCGGCTCGGCAGCGTTACTGCGGCGCACCTGTTTAGAGAGCGTGGGCGGATTGTGTGGCACCACGATTACCGAGGATGCCGAGACTTCGTTCAACCTGCACGGCAAAGGCTACAACAGCGTGTATGTGAATCGACCCATGATTTGTGGTCTGTCGCCTGAGTCATATAATGATTATGTGATCCAGCGTTCGCGTTGGGCGCAGGGCATGACGCAGATGCTGCTGCTGGACAATCCGCTGTTCGCAAAAAACTTGACCTTGCCGCAGCGCATTGCTTATTTCACTTCCAGTTTGTTCTGGCTGTTTGGCTTTGCGCGCATCATTTATTTTTTGGCACCAGCGGCTTTTTTGATACTCGGCATGAATATATATAACGCCTCGTGGATGCAGATTATAGCGTTTGCAGTGCCATTTTTAATTTGCACATTCCTGGTGATGGACTATCTTTACTCGGGTACACGGCAACTTTTTTTCTCCGAAATTTATGAAAGCGTGCAAGCCATGTTTTTGCTGCCAGCGATTATTTCGGTGCTATTACACCCGCATAAACCTTCATTTAAAGTAACACCCAAAGGCAACGCCGTCGTACAGGAAGTGCTCAGTCCATTCTCCGCTCCATTTTTTATAGTCATCGCCATTAATTTTATTGCATTAGTGCTGGCGGTCTACAAGTGGTTTGAAGAGCCTATTTTGCGCGAAGTGGTGTTCATTACAGGCATGTGGTGCGTTTATAATTTTTATTTAGCACTGGTTTCGTTAGGCGCATTTTGGGAGCGCAAACAGGTACGTAAATTTCACCGCATTCAGATCAGCGGAATGATCACCGCACATTTTTCGCAGACAAATGAACCGATAGTGTGCAGGATAAGAGACATCTCCTTGACTGGTATTGGTTTTGAAATTGACCGACCCATAACGTCCAACAATGACCAGGTCAAACTTGAAGTAAAGGATAGCTATGGCCGCGCTTACATGTTTGAGTGCAAGGTGCATCATGTTTTTAAACGCGGCTCTCGCTACATTTATGGCAGTGAATTTGTTGTCGATAAAAATTCATATCCTGAAATAGTCAGCTTTGTATTTGGCGATAGCCAGCGCTGGGTAGAAAATTGGGAGAATAAATCAGTCACAAAAGGATCAGTGCGGATGTTGCTGCGCTTTTTGAGTATGGGTGTGCGAGCGATCCGGACGGCTGCTTATCAGTTATTAAAGTTGGCGGTTATGGGGCTTGCACGGGCAGTTAAAGTAAGTCTGACCACGATGATCGTGCGCGATGCTTTGCTCAATATGGGGGGGTGGTTAGCCTATCGTAGCTATTCAATATTGATTATCTGGGCTGAATATTTCTATCGGGAAAAAATCCGGAAATTTCGGCGTTTTGGCGCAAACAGTCCCGTCGAAGTTTTTTTCCCACGATTGGGGACGACGCTGCATGGTCAAATAAATGACTTTTCGCTCTCTGGAATTGGGCTGTTGCTGACTCCGCCGTTTGCGCTGGTGGCAGAGGAGCAAATGGTACTGCTTATTGGGGACGCAGCCAAAAGTGGTCTGGAATATCGCTTGGGCTGCAAGTTGGCACACACTTTTATGCGAGATGAACAACTTTTGTACAAAACAAAATTTGACGTAGATATATTTTCCTATCCAAAAATTGTTAACCTTGTGTATGGTAGCAATATGCAATTATTGCGTTTTTTGCTCACTCGCAAGGTAAAATCGGCTGTATAACCTAAAGCCATAACCATCGCTCACCTTAATAAAGTACTCATAATGAAAAAATTTCTGCTCACTATTGTGTTGTTCATATTTTCTAGTGCGACGGCACAGGCGGTGTCACTTACTTTGCCGCTAAATAAATTTACTGCATTGAACAAGCTGGAGATGCGCTGCATGCAGGGCACTCAGAGCCTCTCTGTACCACTTTCAGAACGCTGGAATGTGCGCCGTGCAGTTCTTTCTTTGCGCTACATCAGCTCTGGTAATTTGTTGGGCGATATTTCGCAGATGGTAGTTAAGATAAACGGTGCCCCGATACAGCAAACACAGCTTATTCCACTTGCTCCCGGGATAAATATTAATATTCCCATTCCTGTGCAACACATGAAATCAGGCTACAACACGTTGAGCTTTGACGTGGTGCAGCATTATTTGCGCGGGCAGTGTGAACTATTTTGTGCGCCGGACATGTGGACGAATATCAGCCTAACCGAATCTACTTTGAATATTGAATATGAATTAAAACCGTTGCCGTTGAAACTGGGGGAAGTGGCAGGCTTGATGTTTGATCCCAAGCAATTTTCTGAGGCAACTGTCAATATCATCACCGAACAAGTGACACAGGATTCCGTAACCCTAGCGGCGATTGTTGCCTCTGGCATCGCACGACGTTTTGATTATCGCAAGGTTAAATTTGAGCACTCCAACAAAATCATGCCGGGTATGGACAATGTGTTAATTGGTTCAACCGAATTTGCCCAGCGCATCGCCGCGCCACACGGACAGCCTTCAGTGGCATCGGAAACGGGTGCATTAAGCGTATTTCACTTGCCGAATGCGGCAGGCGGGGTAGATAAAACACACGCGCTGTTGGCAATTACTGGTGAAAAATCCGCAGCACTGAAAGTAGTGGCAGAAACACTGTCCAGCATGACTATGCCTTATCCGGGCACTGAGGCCATGCGCTCGCATGAATTTAGCATGCCGGATATTGCCATGTATAGCGGACGACAGACTATCACTGCGGATAAGCTCTATGACTTTAAAACACTGAATTTGCCGACCACCTCTTTTCAAGGCACGAACGACAATCCCATTTTCCTGACATTTCGCTTACCCGCAGATTTTTTAATCAAACCCAATCAATACGCCAAACTTTTGCTGAATATGTCATACGGCACGGGCTTACGCGCCGATTCATCTATCAACGTATTAATTAACGACGTACATTATCGGGCAATACATCTGGATAATTTAAGCGGCAGTTATTTAGAGAACTACAAGCTGGATATTCCAACCTTCTTGTTTAAGCCGGGCAGCAACAAAATCAGCTTCTCACCCTCACTCGATATTCATGGACGACAGCTCTGTGATTCAACAAAAGAAACGGGAAAGTTTGCCACATTGTTTGAAAATTCCACCTTACTTTTTCCACCTATGCCGCACTATGTGGAATTACCGAAAATTGAACTGTTCGCGCTGAATGGTTTTCCATTTTCGCGCTGGCCAGATGGTTTTGAAACGATGGTGTATTTGCCCAAGCCAGATAATGCATCCATCACAACTGCACTGAATACCATCGGCATGATTACACAAAAAAATGGTTTCCCATTATTCAGCATGCTGGTCAGTTTCGATAAACCCAGCGTCTGGGATGGCGAGATGCTGGTAATCGGCACGACCGCAAACATTCCAAAATCAATTATGGCTGCAGCACCGATGGAGCTAAGCGGCATTGCCAGGGTACCCTACCCTATTTCGCGGGGTTGGGGTAATGAAGATAAACCAGCCATCACCATGCAACAAAGCGGCCTGGGCGCAGGCACGGGAGTATTAATGGAATTTGAATCCATGCTCCAAGCCGGTCGCTCCATTGTTTTGCTGGCAGCAGACAGCGATGCAGACTTGCGACATTTAGGGGAGGCCCTGCTGGATCCATCTGTACAAGCGGCACTGAATGGCGGCATTGCCTTAATCGATTTAACCAAGCCCGAGTATCCAGTATCAACCATGATTGAAGGCAAAAAATATACTACGGGAAGCGGTAGAAAAATACCCATCCTCGATTTTCTCCTGCATAAATATCCCTACGTCTTTTACGGATTGGCCGCATTTATCGTGGTAATGCTCGGGATGCTGGGATTTTTTGCATTACGCCGTTTGCGGCTCCAGCGCATGCTGGGGACAGGGCAAGCAAAATAAACTGAGGGTTGCCTATGTGCGGCGGAATGATAATTGCTGTCGCACCATATAAAGTTTGCATTGCACCTGAAAAAATGCTTCAATTACGCCATTGTTCACCCGTTGAACGCAATGGTTAAATTACTGTGCTTACCGACGAATACCGCTACAAAATCCTGAAACGACTGGAAATCAACCCTGAGATTAACCAGCGCGAACTCGCACAGGAGCTCGGCATCAGCTTGGGCAAAGCGAATTACTGTTTGCGCGCATTGGTGCAAAAAGGCCTGCTCAAGATCAACAATTTCCGCAATAACCAAAACAAAACCGCCTATCTATATTTATTAACTCCCGGGGGCATAGAAGAAAAAGCCAAAGTCACCTTGCGTTTTATGCAACACAAAGTGCAGGAGTATGAAGCGTTAAAACACGAGATAGAATTGCTGCAACTTGAGGCAGAGCAAAAAGGTTTGCTGGAAAAGTTTGATGTTAATAAACTGCGGGAAGAAAAATGAAGGCAGTTATTCTTGCAGGTAGATTGGGAACGCGAATCAGCGCTGGCACTTCGTTACGGCTGTACCGACTATTAAAATTGCCCAAGGCTGAATCAGTAATGACATAGGGGAGTCCTTGACATGAGCGACCTAATAATAATCGAGAACCTAAAAAATCTGATGATCAAAATAAGTGGCAATACAGTTTTGCTCGATGCTGATGTAGCAGTGATTTATGGGGTTGAGACAAAAAGAATCAATGAGGCTGTAAAAAATAATCTTGATCGATTCCCTTCAGGATATGTTATCGAGTTGAATGACGATGATAAAAATGAACTGGTCGAAAATTTCGACCAGTTCAACAGGCTAAAGCACTCATCGACAACCCCAAGGGCTTTTACGGAAAAGGCCTGTATATGCTCGCCACCATTCTCAAAAGCCAACAAGCCTTATAGGCAACACTGTCCATTATAGAAACCTTCTCAAAAATCAGAGAGCTATCAAGAAACATAAAAGAGCTATCCTCAATGCAAGACAAGGTAGAGCAAAAATCATCCATGAATCTATTAATAATCGGCGGTGCAGGCTACATCGGCTCACACATGGTAAAGCGACTTCTCGCGGCTGAACACTCGATAACCATTTTGGATAATCTCTCAACGGGATATCGGGATGCAGTGCTTGGTGGAAATTTTATACACGGGGATGTTGGAAATCGAACATTGCTGGATAATATCTTTTCCGAACATAAATTTGATGCAGTAATTCACTTTGCCTCCTATATTCAGGTCGGCGAGTCGGTCAAGAAGCCAGACATCTATTATCAAAATAACCTCACCAACACACAAAATTTATTGAATGCAATGAATGCGGCTGGGGTGAAGCAATTTATATTCTCATCAACTGCGGCAATATTTGGTGAACCCAGCTACACACCCATTGATGAAGCACATCCAAAATTTCCGATTAACCCCTATGGACGCAGCAAATGGATGGTGGAGCAGATACTTGAAGACTACGACCACGCGTATGGATTAAAATCAGTTTGCTTGCGCTACTTCAATGCAGCCGGTGCCGACCCTGATGGCCAGATCGGCGAGAGGCACGAACCGGAGACGCATCTAATTCCAATTTTGCTGCAAGTGGCGTCCGGTAGACGTGAACGAGCTTCCGTTTTCGGGACAGATTACCCGACCCCTGACGGGACATGCATTCGAGATTACATCCACGTGATGGATTTATGTGATGCCCACATAGCTGCTTTGGGCTACTTGCGTGATAGCAATCGCTCGGGGCGTTTCAATTTGGGTAATGGGAATGGATTTTCTGTTGCCCAAGTAATCGGTACAGTCGAAAGCGTTACCGGGAAGCCTCTACTGATCGATTATGTAGAGCGTCGTCCTGGTGACCCGGCAATTCTTGTTGCGGACGCAACACTTGCACGAAAAATGTTGAGATGGTCTCCACAATATGACGGCCTTGAAACGATTGTTCGCCATGCTTGGAAATTTGAACAAAGCCATTTCATTAGGGCCGCATAAAAGCGCGTGTGTAATGTTTACAAAATGTTGGAGTAAATAAAGCTTGAGTAAGATACAAGGAGTCGTCAAGTGAGTAATCAGACAAATCGTTTTGCTAACCTTAGCTTTGAAGATTTCCGAAAATTAGCCAGGATGAGTCCTTATCAAAGTATGAGCGAAAAGGCTGTTGTGTGTTTGTATTACCCACTTATCGAATATGTCCGCCGGAATAATAACTCCTGTCATACCATAAAAGTTTGCATTACTCCTAAAAAAATGCTTCAATTACGCCATTGTTCACCCGTTGAACGCAATGGTTAAATCACAGTGCTTACCGACGAATACCGCTACAAAATCCTGAAACGACTGGAAACCAACCCTGAGATTAACCAGCGCGAACTCGCTCAGGAGCTCGGCATCAGCTTGGGCAAAGCGAATTACTGCTTGCGCGCATTGGTGCAAAAAGGCCTGCTCAAGATCAACAATTTCCGCAATAACCAAAACAAAACCGCCTATCTATATTTATTAACTCCCGGAGGCATAGAAGAAAAAGCCAAAGTTACCTTGCGTTTTATGCAGCACAAAGTGCAGGAGTATGAAGCGTTAAAACACGAGGTAGAATTGCTGCAACGTGAGGCAGAGCAAAAAGGTTTACTGGAAAAGTTTGAAGTTAATAAACTGCGGGAGGAAAAATGAAAGCAGTTATTCTTGCAGGTGGTTTGGGAACGCGGATTAGCGAAGAGACGGCCCTTCGTCCCAAACCGATGGTTGAGATCGGTGGCAAGCCGATCCTGTGGCACATCATGAAAACCTATTCGGCGCACGGTATCCATGACTTCGTCATTTGCTGCGGCTATAAAGGTTATGTGATCAAGGAATATTTTGCCAATTACTTCCTGCACATGTCGGACATCACCTTTGACATGAAGAACAACAAGATGGAAGTCCATCAGCAGAGTGCTGAACCGTGGCGCGTCACGCTGGTGGATACCGGTGAAGAAACCATGACCGGTGGCCGCATCAAACGCGTTGCAGAATATGTGGGCGACGAGGATTTTTGCTGCACCTATGGTGACGGGATCAGCGACGTGAATATCACCACACTGATCGAATTCCACAAGCAACATGGCAAATTGGCCACTTTGACCGCAACACAACCACCCGGACGTTTTGGCGCATTGCAATTGTCAGGCAATGACATCTTAAAATTTCAGGAAAAGCCACAGGGCGATGGAAGCTGGATCAACGGCGGATTTTTTGTATTTTCCCCAAAAGTGCTCGACCACATTGAAGGCGACCAAACCGTTTTGGAACGCGGGCCGATGGACCGATTGGCACGTGACAAGCAGATCTCCGCTTTCTTTCATTCCGGGTTCTGGCAACCGATGGACACACTGCGCGACAAAACTCATCTGGAGGAATTATGGGCCAGCGGAAAGGCACCGTGGAAAACATGGTAGACCCGGCATTCTGGAAAGACAAGGTCGTGCTGCTGACCGGGTATACCGGCTTCAAGGGAAGCTGGCTTTCCCTGTGGCTGCAATCCATGGGTGCAAAAGTGGTGGGATACGCACTGGCCCCACCTACCAATCCCAGTTTATTCGTTGCCGCAAATGTTGCGGAAGGCATGACCAGCATCTTCGGCGACATCCGAGATCTGGAGCATTTGCGCGCGGTGTTTGCCGAACACCAGCCCGAAATCGTGATCCACATGGCGGCGCAACCGCTGGTGCGTTATTCCTATGCCAATCCGGTAGAAACTTATTCCACCAACGTGATGGGCACAGTTCATATGTTGGAAGCGGCAAGGATGACCGGAAGTGTGCGAGCTATTGTTAATGTTACCAGCGACAAGTGTTATGAAAATCGTGAATGGATATGGGGCTATAGAGAGAGAGAGCCAATGGGCGGTTACGATCCCTACAGCAACAGCAAAGGCTGCGCAGAATTGGTGACTGCGGCCTACCGCAATTCTTATTTCAATCCAAACAACTTTACCGAACATGGCGTGGCACTGGCATCGGCAAGAGCGGGCAACGTGATCGGTGGAGGTGATTGGGCGGAAGACCGGCTGATACCAGATATAATGCGGGCTATCGTGCAGGGCAAGCCAGTCAACATCCGCAATCCTCACGCTATCCGGCCCTGGCAACACGTATTGGAACCACTATCCGGCTATCTGATACTGGCGCAAAAACTGTACGAAAATGGTACGGCTTATAGCGAAGCCTGGAACTTCGGACCAGGTGATGAAGATACCAAGCCGGTATCTTGGATTGTAGACCAGCTGACCAAGGCCTGGGGTGCGGACGCAAGCTGGATATTGGATAGCGGCGACCACCCTCACGAGGCAAATTATTTGAAACTGGATTGTTCAAAGGTAAAAACGCGCCTGGACTGGCATCCGCGCTGGCACTTGGCGCATGCCTTGGAAAAAATCATCGAATGGCACAAACACGATGAAAAAGGGAGCGATATGAAATCGAAAACACAGGAACAAATCTCTGAATTCACAAAAGGAGCATAACCATGAGCAAAGTACTCCGCCAACAACTCACGGCAGATGCAAGCCATACCATTCACGTTGTTCTCCCACCTGAAATGGGCGACGAAGTCGAGGTTATCATTTTTCTTCGATCAACCTCGAAGTTAGCGGTGCAGCAGGAAAGTCTGGCTATGGCACGACTGATGGATGAAAGCGGTTTTTCCAAAAACATACTTAACAGTGCAGATGAGGATTGCTGGAATGACCTTTGAAATTATTGCGGGCACAATTTACAGTGCCCACTTTCCGTTCAGTGACCTAAGCAATAAAAAGAAAAGGCCAGTACTGGCATTGTCCGGCAAGGATGAGAACAACGATGTACGTATTGTCTTCATTACCAAAACTCCGGTGGATGATGTGCAGGGCTTCGCTCTCGAATTGGCGGATTTCTTGGACGGACCACTCAAACACCAAAGTCATGTCCGAGTGGACAAGACGTTTAACCTCCATATCAGTCGAATAGAGAAGCCAGTTGCTCAATTGAGTGATAAAGGCTATGAACGCGTGCTGCGCAAATTGGTGACACTGGACATCCCGAGTCTTGCTGCACTCAAGTACCGTGAAAAACCATTCCAATCCGGCATCAGCGTCATACCCCCATCAGGCAAAATGATCGGCGCTCCAGAACTAAAGAATATGGTAGAGGCCTCTCTGGATGGCTGGCTCACCACGGGGCGTTTCAACGAGGCTTTCGAAAAACGCTTCGCCGAATTTGTCGGTGTGCCATATGCGCTGACTACCACCTCCGGTTCCTCGGCCAACCTGCTGGCGTTCACGGCACTCACTTCGCACAAGCTGGGTGAGCGTGCGCTGAAACCGGGCGATGAAGTCATCACTGTGGCAGCCGGCTTTCCCACCACCGTGAACCCCATGCTGCAGAACGGCATGGTGCCGGTGTTTGTGGATGTGGACATCCCCACCTACAACATCGACCCGAACAAGATCGAAGCTGCTGTGTCTGACCGTACCCGTGCCATCATGGTGGCGCATACGCTGGGCAATCCGTTCGATCTGGACGCGGTCATGGCCGTGGCCAAGAAGCACAACCTGTGGGTGATAGAAGATTGCTGTGATGCACTGGGCTCGCGTTACAAAGGCCAACACGTCGGCACCTTCGGCCACATTGCCACTTGCAGCTTCTATCCCGCACACCATATCACCATGGGCGAAGGCGGCATGATCTTCACCAAGGATGGTAACCTGCGCACTATCATCGAATCATTCCGAGACTGGGGCCGTGATTGTTACTGCGGCCCGGGTTGTGACAACACCTGCGGCAAACGCTTTGGCCAACAGCTTGGTACGTTGCCGTTCGGCTACGACCACAAGTACACGTACTCACACCTGGGTTACAACCTCAAGATCACCGATATGCAAGCCGCCTGTGCGCTGGCACAGATGGATAGATTGCCGGAATTCGTGGCGGCGCGCAAACACAACTTCGCTTTCCTCAAAGAGCGCTTGAAGTCTTGCGAAGAATTCATGATCCTCCCCGAAGCAACTGCAGGTAGTGATCCATCCTGGTTCGGTTTTCCGATCACATTGCGAGAATCGGCAGGAGTCGCGCGAGTCGAGCTGTTGAAGTATCTGGATCAATACAAGATAGGCACGCGCCTGCTGTTCGCCGGAAATCTTACACGCCAGCCGTATTTTGAAGGACGCACTTATCGTATCAGCGGCGAGCTTACCAATACCGACAAGGTGATGAACGACACCCTCTGGATCGGCGTGTATCCCGGTCTGAGCGAAGAGATGCTGAACTTTGTGGTGGAGAAGATCGAAGCGTTCTTTGGTGTGAATTTCTAGAACGATAGAACATAGGATAAGCATTGAAAGCTTCTGACGCACTCGCCAAAATTTTAATTGCCCATCGGGTTCAAACCTGTTTTGAACTGGTGGGCGGAATGATTACGCACATCCTTGATAGCTTTGCCGAATCAGGTCAATTCAACATCATTTCAATGCACCATGAACAAGCAGCCGCATTTGCAGCGGAAGGTGTGTCAAGACATACCAAGGGAAAAACAATTGCCGTAGCAATGGGCACCAGTGGTCCGGGCGCGACCAATTTGATTACCGGTATAGGCAGTTGCTGGTTCGACTCCGTGCCGTGTTTGTTCATCACGGGGCAAGTCAATACCCATGAACTCAAAGGCGATCGAGGCATCAGGCAACAAGGTTTTCAGGAACTGGACATTGTTGAGGTCGTACATTCGCTGACCAAATATGCAGTGAGGGTGACCAGTGCCGATGAATTGTTGCCGGAATTGCACAAGGCTTTATCGGCGTCACTGAGCGGGCGCCAAGGCCCGGTGTTACTGGATATTCCCAACGATGTACAGCGAGCCGATATTCCAGATGCACTGGTTGAAGAATGGTTGATCAAGCCATTGGAAATCAGTACGGGACCAGAAATAGGCATAAGCGACCTGAAGAAACTTGAGGCTCTTTGTAAGGATGCACAGCGCCCATTAATTTGCATAGGCGGCGGCGCGCGTTGGGCGGATTCGATGGACGAATGGTTGTTGACTGCCGACGCGTCGGGAATCCCTTATGTGTCTACACTCATGGGCCATGAACGGGTGATTGCGCGCAACAATTACTTCAACATGATTGGTAGTTACGGCAATCGAGAGGCCAATTGGGCGATCCAGAACTGCGATCTGCTGATAGTGGTGGGCGCGCGACTTGACGTGCGGCAAACGGGATCGGATGTGAAGGACTTTGCTCGGCAGGCGCGTATCGTCCAAGTAGACATAGACCCAGCCCAAATGGGTAATCGTGTTCAGGCAGATTTGAATATCTGCGCAGCGTCAGAAAGTTTTTTCAGCGCATTCCTTCCTCGATCTGCCGCATTTCCCAATTTGGACAAGAGTTGGTTGGCTGACCTTTCAAAACAACGCGACCGAGCGCAGTTAAATGAATATGCGGATTGGGAAGTCAGCCCCAGCGAGATTTTCAAAAAATTGAATCGAATTTTGACCAAGCACTCCGTCGATTACGTTTGTGATGTCGGCAATCACCAGATGTGGGCGGCACAAAGTTTGCGGTTATCTCCCAATCAGGTCATACACTACAGTGGAGGGATGGGGGCGATGGGCTTTGCCTTGCCCGTTGCATTGGGGGTTGCCATCCAATCTCAAAATAAGGTTGTCGTGATTACCGGCGATGGAAGCCTACAAATCAATATTCAGGAACTGGACACACTTAATCGCCTGGGATTGGATCTGACCATAATCGTAATGAACAACTCGGTATTGGGCATGGTCAAGAATTTCCAGGACATGTATTTCGACGGCCGTGACCAATCGACTCGAAAAGGCTACAGCAGCCCTTCTTTCACTGATATTGCAACGGCATATGGTATCGATTCTCATCATGTCGAAAAAGTAGCGGATGTGGATCGGGTCTTGAATCTGATACCTGAACAAAAAGGCCCGCTGCTCATTGAGATCATGATGGATGGTGCAACGGAATGCCGTCCGCGCTTGGCCTATGGATCAAGGCTTGACGATCAATTTCCGAAGTTGAACGGTTAGCCGACACGCTAATATGAAGAGTAAACCGGAAAATGCTGTTCGTCACCCCATAGTAACGGCAGATTTGGAATTGTTGACTAGTCATTATTCGATTCCGTGGCAAGAACTGAGCGGTAAGTCCGTATTGATCACCGGCGCATCGGGGTTCCTCGCTGCATATATGGTCGAGACTTTGCTTTTTCTTAACGAAACGCAACAGCTTAATGCGACGGTCATTGCTGTATTCAGGAATCGCAACGCGCTTGCACAAAGGTTTAGCCAGCATTCGAATCGGACAGACTTGATATGTGTTGAGCAGGATATTAGCTTCCCGCTTCAAGTAGATCAGAAGGTTGATTTTATTATTCATGCAGCAAGTCAGGCAAGCCCAAAGTATTACGCAACAGACCCAGTAGGCACATTGAGTGCAAACACATTTGGTACTGCGCAATTATTGGAATTGGCACGAACCCACCAAGTGGAAGGTTTTCTCTATTTCAGTAGCGCCGAGGTCTATGGGGAGGCTGCTCGCGTACCAACAACGGAAAAAGACTACGGGTACCTCGATCCATTGGAAATTCGTTCCTGTTATGCAGAAAGCAAGCGCATAGGCGAGAATATGTGCGTCTCTTGGCATCATCAATATGGTGTTCCAACCAAAATTGTTCGGCCATTCCACACCTACGGTCCCGGCATGAGGCTTGATGACGGGCGTGTATATGCCGACTTTGTCGCCGATGTAGTGAATGGTCGCGACATCGTATTGAAAAGTGATGGTTTGACCAGGCGGTCATTCTGCTATTTGGCAGACGCGATTGCTGGTTTCTGGTTGGTGCTATTGAGTGGCGCGAATGCACAAGCCTATAACATCGGCAATCCGGATGGTGAAATCAGCATTCGAGATTTGGCGGGTTTAGTTGCCGGGCTATATCCTGAAAAACATATCTCGGTGAGATTTGAGCAGCGTATAGAATCGGTAGGTTATTTGCCCAGCCAGATTTCTGTGACATGCCCGGATATAACACTTGCAAAGACCCTGGGCTGGAGCCCGATCACATCCATTGAAAATGGGTTTCGGAAAACAATAGAAAGTTATCAATCATGAAAGTATCCGATACACGCAATGACTTCCTGAGCGGCCGAATTACCAAGCCTGAATTTATTCAGATGATGTATCAGGAGCATCATGCGAAGTTGTTCGACTACGCGAACTACATAAAACAGACCAATATTGCTTCCATAGAAATATCTGACGACGCGGTGGTCATGACATCACGCGACAAGGGTGTAAAGATGATTTTCCCGGTTGGTGATTATCGGGTTGCACCAATCGAAGCGCTAAACTTTTTGGATTACGAAACTACGGATTCAGCAATGATCATGCGGTTGACTTCACCAAGTGACTGTGTCATTGACATCGGTGCCAACATGGGTTGGTACTCGATCAATATCGCCAAAACCTATCCGTTAAGCAAAGTGCATGCGTTTGAACCTATCCCAAAAACCTATTCGTTCCTGGAGCAAAACATCAAGCTCAACCAAATTCAAAATGTCGTGGCACATCACTTCGGCTTGTCCAACGAGCGCAAGGACCTGACCTTTTATTTTTATCCAGAGGGAGGTGTAAATGCGTCATCTGCAAACTTGAGTGAGCGCGCAGACGCGGAGTTGATCACCTGTCGTGTTGAGCGGCTGGATGACTTTGTGCAAGCCAATAAACTGCATGTTGATTTCATTAAATGTGATGTTGAAGGTGCGGAGCTGTTTGCTTTTCAGGGGGCAGTGGAGACGTTACAAAGAGACAAGCCCATTGTGTTTACTGAAATGCTGCGGAAATGGGCGGCAAAGTTTAACTACCATCCGAACGAGGTCATTTCGCTGTTTACATCCATTGGTTATCGCTGTTTCTATGTGGATGGCTCAATATTGAAAGAGATACGCAAAATGACAGATGAAACAATAGAGACCAATTTCTTTTTCCTGCACAACGAAAAGCACCAACAGCAAATTAATGAATTGTCCAATCAATGATGGTTCTCAGGCTCGTTCACTAGCTTGCATCCAATGAAAATACTGCTTGCCTATATGGGTGTCGACCGTGCCATTGCCTACACCTTGGCAGGACGTGGATGGGGTTTGCTTTCTGGAGTCGTTACCTTGTTGCTGGTGGTGCGATTTCTTTCGCCTGATGAACAAGGCTACTACTACACCTTTGCCAGCCTCCTGGCGATGCAGATCCTTTTCGAATTGGGTATGAGTTATGTAGTGATGCAATTTGCCAGTCACGAAATGGCCCATTTGACATGGTCAGAAGATGGCACGATCAAGGGTGACGAAAATGCAAAAGGTCGTCTTCGTTCATTGGTCCTGCTGGTGACCAAGTGGTACGGCGTAGTTGCGGCACTGCTGATTGTGGTGGTACTTCCGGTTGGCTGGCTGTTTTTTTCCATGAACCAATCTCAGTCAACGGTTTATTGGCAAGTTGCCTGGACCTGGCTTGTTCTTGCTTCTGCAGTAAATATCTTCTTCATGCCTATGCTGGCGTTACTGGAAGGATGTGGTCGTGTGACCGAAATCGCCCGATTAAGGATGTACCAAAACATTGTGGGCAGTTCATTTGCATGGTTGGTCTTAATGGGGGGCGGGGGGCTACTGGCTATGCCAGTTGCGAGCACATGTTTCGCGCTGACGGTGATTATATGGATTTGGTATACAAAAAAGGATTTCTTTAAAGCCTTGCTGGGCGAAAAATTCAATAATTCAGACATCAAATGGAAAACTGAAATTTGGCCATTTCAGTGGAAGATCGCGCTTAGCTGGTTAAGTGGCTATTTCATATTTCAGCTATTTACCCCGGTACTATTTGCGTACCGTGGCGCAGTAGAGGCAGGGCAAATGGGTATGAGTATCTCAATGGCTAACGTGCTAATGAGTATTGCGATGGCCTGGATGAGTACGAAGGCGCCTCAATTCGGGACATTGATAGCGAGGAAAGATTACGTGAATCTGGATAAGATATTCAATTCGACATTATCTCGTTCGCTTTCTGTAATGGCTGTACTTGGGGTGGCGTTATGTATCTTGAATTATTTCGTGCATATGGAAAACGTGCGATACGCATCCCGGTTTCTAGATCCATTACCCTTCGTGCTGCTGATATCGGCCACCATACTGAATTATGTGACTTATTCCCAATCAGCTTATTTGCGAGCACACAAGCAAGAACCATTTTTGTTGATCAGCCTGATCAGTGCAGGATTGATCGCAATTTCAACGCTTTCTTTGGGAAAAGAGTATGGCGCATTGGGAATCATGTCCGGGTATTTGGTAGTATGCACCACTGTCGGGCTTGGTTGGGGCAGCCTGATTTTTTTGTCGAAGCGGCGTGAATGGCAAAAACGCTGTGCACTCGAAGTATCTGGGAAGGCGATGCAATAAATGCAAGCTGTCAATTTAAGCATGGGCAGTCAACCACTGCTGACGATCGCGATACCCACATACAATAGGGCGGTCTTTCTTGAGCTATGTCTGAAGCGCATCAGCGAGGAAATTGACAGCTTGAGTGCAGATCAGCGCAAATTGGTTCAAGTATACATCTCAAATAACGCATCTACGGATAACACAACCCAAGTGATTTTCCAGCATCAGCTAATAGAGGCGAGAAAATTCGAAGTCGCACATAACGAAGAAAATATTGGCGGTGAACGCAATGTCGCGCAATGTTATACGTCAGCTACCACACCTTATGTTTGGGTATTGGGGGACGACGATCTAATACTTCCAGGCGGCTTGAAGAATGTTCTAGATGTGCTGTTAGAGCAAGATGTTGATATTCTGTATGTGAACAACTACTGGTTCAAGGATGACTACAAAAACCATCCCCGTAGTAAAGAAAAACACGGCATTTCAATTTATACGAATCGAATTGATTTTGCCCGCAGAACAAATGTAATGATGACATTTATTTCTGCATTGATAGTTCGAAATAGAGCGAGCTTGGATTATCACACTGATGTGGCATCTGGCAGCAATCTTCCTCAATTAGGTTGGGTGCTCCTCCTATTGCGCGACGGGAAACGCTTCGCAATTATTGAGGATTGGATAGTGGCTGCAAAAGGAGCGAACTCAGGTGGGTACGGCTTGATTAAAGTTTTTGGCGAAAATCTTAAAAAAATCTCGAACGTGATTCTGAAAGATAAGCCAAGATTAGCCAAAGTAATTGAGAGCGGTACGATTGTAAATTTTTTCCCGGGTTTTATTTTAGAACTACGTAGCGGTTCAAGCAAATTTCAGGACAAAGACCTAGCTGATGGCCTCAAGCAGGTATTCGGTGGTAACTGGAGGTATTATTTTTTTTTGGTGCCTTTGATCAAATTGCCATTATTTCTAGCTTATCGTTATAACTACATGCTAAACATTTTGCGCCGTATATTTGCCAACTATCTGATATAAAATATTAGCCTAAAAATATCAATTAAATATGACAAACATTACTGAAATCTCTGTGGTGAGCTGTTGTGCTGATAAATAGCATTCTTAGTGCTTATGGACAAATTAGATACATTGTCAGGTCTGCTGCGCGAGAACGCCCCGCAGCTGCGGTAGTTTATGTATTTCGTGAAACATATAATTTTGTTTGCAGCCGCTTCGCGGCCATGTTGGTGGGATGGCCACGTTCATCTTTGGGGGCGAGTTCCAAAGTGCTTGGCAGCAGAGGCATTTCAGTTGGAAAAAATGCGTCCCTTAAGCGGCTGGCATGGATTGAGGCAGTGTTTGTCTATAATGAACAATCGTTTAATCCCACTATTAAAATTGGACAGGAATTTTTTGCTTCCGACAGGCTCCACATATCCTCCATAGATCGAATTGAAATTGGGGATAATTGCTTATTTGGCAGTGGTGTTTATATCAGCGATCACAATCATGGTTCATATAAAGGACGCGAACAAAGTAACCCGTTTGAACCGCCCATCAAGAGAAAGTTGATTTCTTTTGGGCCTGTCATCATCGGTTCTAATGTTTGGCTTGGGGACAATGTTGTCATTGTTGGCCCAGTAAAGATTGGTAATGGTGTTGTGATTGGCGCCAACTCTGTAGTCACGCGAGATATACCTGATCATGTGATTGCTGCAGGCTCACCACTGCGGATATTAAAAACTTTTAACGAAGAAAATGGGCTGTGGGAAAAATTCGAGTAATGAAATGTTTTCAGTATGTGCCGAGACATCGCTAACGCTTAATGGTGATTCAATCACTGAAGAACAATGAAAGTAGTAAAAAAATTGATATTAATAAAGGGTGTCGCACAAACACGGTAATCAATTTTTATTCACTGAGGAATAATTTCATAATGGCAGTAAAGAGACATAAATACGAGTACAAAACAGCACTTGATTCAGATAGTGGTCCGGCTCGCGTGGTGCGTATAGTCGGGGAAAATAAACGCGTATTGGAAATTGGTGCCGGGCCAGGATCGATTACCAAATTATTAACTTCAGTTTCAAATTGTCGTGTCACCGCACTGGATATAGACGCTGAAGCAATTAAAAAGCTCGCCCCATATTGTGCACAGGCTTATCAGGCTGACTTGAATAACGCTGCTTGGCCGGAAATTCTTGAGAGAGAAGAAAAGTTTGAGGTTCTTGTTGCTGCTGATGTACTGGAGCACGTGTATAAGCCTCTAAATGTATTGAAATCAATGAAGGGCTTTTTAAATAAGGATGGCTACATGGTTATATCTTTACCGCACGTAGGCCATTCGGTGATTCATGCATGTTTGCTGGAAGAGGACTTCGAATATGGTGATTTTGGTTTGCTGGATCGTACCCATATCCGTTTTTTCGGTATTAAGAATATGCAAAAGTTGTTCGAAGATGCTGGTCTGAAAATCATTCATGCAGAGTTTGTCGTGCGCAATCCAGAACATACGGAATTTTCAAAGCGTTGGGCAAGGACATCACGAGAGCTACGTAGAGTGCTGGACAAGAATCCTTTCGGGCTGGTCTATCAGGTTATCGTGAAAGCAGTTCCTGATAATGCTAGCGGCGAGGCAATTTCTTTGATGAAAATACCAGTTTTGTCGCAAGCGCCATCTTTCCGAGATTCTTTGAGAGCATTTTTACGCTTACACTTAAGTGCGAAAATGTATTCAAAACTTTTAGAACTAAATGAATTACGGCATAAGTATTTTGTAAAATACAAATCCAATTATTAACTGATGTTATGTGCATGAAACAAACGGCAGGTTGCGTTTTTTGCAGGGCAACGCATTGATTATTCAATTGCCTGAGGATATTGGCGAAATGCAAATTTGTGGAGTCATCATTGGGTAAGAAAATCGAAATTCAGAGAGTTGGTCATGAATGTTGAGTTAAAAAGGAATCAGGCTGTAGTGGAACATATAAGAGAGACAGGCAATCAGTCTCAAGAACAAGTGGTGAAGCTGATCGCGATGTATTTCCCGCAATTGCATGCAATTCCGGAGAACGACGCATGGTGGGGTAATGGCTTTACCGATTGGAACAATGTCCGGTCAGCGCATCCTCAGTACGTGGGGCATAATCAGCCGCGTGTACCGCTTAACAAGAATTACTATGACCAGTCGCGGCTGGAGACGCTGCGTTGGCAGATCGATCTTGCCAAGCAGTATGGGGTATATGGATTCTGTCATTACCACTACTGGTTCGACAGCAAGCAGTTGCTTGAGACACCCACGAACCTGATCATGAAAAATAGGGATATTGATTTCCCATTTTGTTTATCATGGGCGAATGAAACCTGGTCCAAGAGGTGGGATGGGCGGGATCATCATATTCTTATTCAACAAACACATCCCCCGACCAGAGAAAGTTGGAAAAAACATTACGAATATCTGATCAAGGCGTGGACTGATCCGCGTGCTATCAAGGTGGATGGCAAGCCAGTATTCGTGATTTATCGGCCACAACGGATAGATAAAATTGACGAAATGCTGGCATATTGGCGAGAGCTCGCGCAGAAAGACGGGTTATCTGGGCTATATTTCATTTTTCAGAAGCAGTATGAATTGCCCAATAGAAATTGCCTGAATTCATTCGATGCTCTATTTCAGTTTCAGCCTTTTGAGGCAGCTTACTCACCATCGTTTGATAAGAAATCAATACGACATTCACGGCTGTTCAGGCTGGTGCGCAGTCTGCCGGAGCGTTATCAGGACATGTTACGCGGGCTAAGAGCAAAATTTATTAAAGAGCTGACCTTTCATGATTACGACGCGACTTGGCAGCAAATCATTGAGATACGCCCAGATCAGAAACTGACGACATTTCCAGGTGCTTATGTAGATTGGGACAATGCTGCAAGGTATAAAAAAAGAGCGACTGTTTACCGAGGCGCATCACCTGAAAACTTCTATAAATGGTTTGCTAAGCTAGTGGATACCATGCCGCAAAGGGACCTTCCGGAAAATCTTATTTTTCTTAATGCCTGGAACGAATGGAGTGAGGGAACTTATCTTGAGCCGGATGAGCGATACGGTTACCAGTATCTGGAGGCCGTCAAACAGGTATTAACCAGAAATTTAGACGGCAAGTAATTTGGCTGCTCGATAATAGTGCCTACAAAAACCCGAGAATGAAGATGGCAGAAAATCCCACAAGGTTCGAAGACTATTTTGCGCACCTGCAGAAAATCAGCTTTCTGGGGCGCGTCTACAAGAGATTTTTTTCGTCGCCAGCGTTGTATTTGTGTGCGCGCCGTTTTGGCCATCGCATAATCGAGATCGGTTCAGGCACGGGCAGCGGAGTTTTGGGCACATTTCCGAAGCATGTGCGCGGCCTTGAAATCAACCCCCATGCAGTCGAGTATTGTAAAGCGACCGGGCTGAACGTGCAGTTAATCAGGGATGATGGATCCTTTCCGTTGACAGATAACGCAATGGATGTGTGTGTCTTGGACAATGTGCTTGAGCATATCGGGGATCCGCGTCAGACACTGGACGAATGCTATCGGATCACCAAAGAAAATGGCGGGCTGGTGATTGCAGTGCCCGGATTAAGGGGTTTTGCTTCAGATGACGACCACAAGAAGTTCTATGATGCAGAGGCATTGAGGATGCTGGATGAAAGGTGGGTATTGCTCGGTTTGTTCTCGATACCTTATATTTTTACCAGCGAAAAATTATCAAAGTCCGTGAAGCAATATTGCCTGGTCGCGACTTACAGGAAGATTTAGTATTCAGGCGGTTGATCTATTCACACTTTCATTGACGGATATCTAGAAAGGTCATTAAAGACACTTGTCTCTATCATTGCCAAAAATTTCAGTCTCGATCGTCAGTCATTCGCAGGCCCGTATGCTTAAAGCGTTGCTGGCTGATCTGGACAGGCACTGCAAGCCCCACTCTCTGGAAATACTGCTAACGTTAAATCTGCCCGAGGAACTGCCGTTCAATACGAGCGATTTTTCCTTTCCAGTCATTGTGCATAAGAATTCCGCGGCAAAAGGATTCGGCTCCAATCATAACCAAGCATTCGCCAGATCTTCCGGGCAATTTTTTTGTGTGATGAATCCGGACATCCGGCTTAATGACGACCCGTTCAGAGCATTGCTTGCGTGCCTGAAAGATGCGTCCGTTGGCGTGGCCGCACCTCTGGTTGTGGGCGAGGACGGCGCGACGGAAGACAGTGCCCGGCGTTTTCCTACCCCGCTCAAGATTTTGTGCAAGGCGGTTGGTGGCTGCAAAGGCCGCGACTATATCGTGAAAGATGAGGTTATCTTTCCTGATTGGGTGGGCGGCATGTTCATGCTATTCCGCCGCGAGATATTCGAAAAATTGGGTGGCTTCGATCAGCACTATTTTCTCTATTACGAGGACGTGGATCTGTGCACCAGGCTGAGGCTACATGGCTATGCAGTGACTCTGTGTCCCGCTGCCAGCGTAGTTCATCATGCACAACGCAGCAGTCATCGCAGCATCAAGTATTTGCGCTGGCATTTGACTAGCATGCTGCGGTTCTTTTGTTCCCCGCCATTCTTGAAGATCTGCTGGCTACGGCTGACTAAGCGATCACCATAACGTTGGATATTCCGCGAGGAATTCCCGATCACCGGAGCAAATGGTTTCGTCGGAAAGGGCATTCTGTTCGTACGGCGTTGCGTTCCGCGAGTACAGCAATTTCAGGTGTCGAAGTGGTAGGCCGAACAAGTCTTGCAACGCATCGCGCAGGAAACCAGCCTGCAAGCCGCAATCGTGTATCCGCCGCTGGCGGATTCGCGCAATACTGTCGACGCAATCGCCAATGAATTTTATATGGGCGCCTCCCGGTTTGGCAAGAGAGATACTATAAAGTCGTGAGCGGATTATGACGAGAAACATTTTTTATAAATCCAGCAGTTAGTCAATTAAATCGTGAGGGAGACATCATTGCTGAATTGTACTATTATTTTTAGGGTCTTAGGAAGTTAAGCACATTTTAAAGTGTGGTAACTTACTAAGATAATTAATAAAAATAGATATTATTGCCGTTCTCGAATCAGTGAAGCTAAATTCAGGCAACTTGTTCAATGTTTTGCACTCGATTTTACCGCCACGAGCACAG
>CANJMS010000036.1 GCA_947475825.1 Nitrosomonadales bacterium | reverse complement strand
CGCACCAAGGCTAAACTGAAAGCCGCAACAACCGAGCACATGCTGACATTGGAAAAATCACCTGAGCGTGTCAAAAAATACTTCCAAGATTCTCGCGTAAAATATGCGGCATGAAAACTTCAAACTTCATCTGGCCGGATCAATAGTTTGGTTTTGTGTTTATGCAGAGCTTCCATACGACTATATAAAGTGGTGCGATTTATGCCGAGTAGTTTGGCGGCCTCACTGATATTGCCACTAGCCAGCATTAAAGCGGCTTCGATGTAATAGTTTTCCTGTTGCAGCAAGACAGCATCTAAACTAAATCCGGGTTGCTGCAAGGCATGTTGAGCGCGGTTGCCCCAATTCTTGCGCACATCAAAATCCCTTACATCAAAATACAGGCTATCAATATTTTGTGCTTCAGTCTGGATTGCAGTGGGGGTGGTAGGAATATCCAACTCCGCTTCCAATTGTTGGGTGCTCACGGTTTCTCCCGGATATTTGGTTGCCAATCGAATGACGATATTGCGTAATTCGCGGGTATTGCCAGGAAAGGAATAGTTATTCCATACGGCTATGGCGGCTTCATCCAGGGTAAAGGGCCGCTGCCCTGCCTGTGTCGAATAAATATCGCGAAAGTATTCGAACAGCAGCAATTTGTCTTCCCCCATGTTGCGTAGCGGCGGCGCTTTAATGGTGAAAATGCTGAGGCGGTGATAGAGGTCATTACGAAAATTTCCGGCTTGCACTTCCTGCCGCAAATCGCGGTTGCTGGCCGCGATGATACGCGCATGGCTGCGTCGGGTCTGGGTTTCGCCCACACGCTGAAATTCGCCGTTTTCCAGTATGCGTAATAATTTTGCCTGTAGCTCCAGCGGTAGTTCACCTATTTCATCCAAAAATAAAGTACCCGTGTGGGCATCTTCGAAGAAGCCCGATTTATTGACGGTAGCACCTGTAAATGCACCTTTGGCATAGCCAAAAAGTGTAGGTTCAAGCAAATTGGTGGAAATTGCGGCGCAGTTAAAAATAAGATAGGGCGCTTTTTTGTTTGGGCTTAACTCTTGTATGGCGGCGGCGATCAGCTCCTTGCCGCTACCGGACTCGCCCTCGATTAACACAGGGAAGGGAGTGCCAGCGTACAGGGCAATTTGTTGGCGTAGGGCTTGAGTAGCCGTACTGTGGCCGATGATACCTGATTGCTGACTGCGGTCAGGAGTGGGCATCACATGCCGCGTTATATTTAAACGTTGCTTGATTTCATCTGGCGTACAAGGCTTGGTGATGAAGTCGATTGCGCCTAGCGTGCGGGCATGGCGGGCGTGGGACTGTTCATCCTGCCCGGATAAAACCAGAATTTTTATTTGCGGAACAAGGGTTATAAGTTCCAAAATTAAACGGAAGCCTTCGTCGGGGCGATGCGGCTGGGGAGGCAATCCCAAGTCTATTAGCGCGAGCTGCGGTGGAACAGTTAATTGGCGGAGCAGGGTGATAGCCTGCGGGCGGCTTTCGGCAAGGTGTACATCAAATTCGGCAGAGAGGGCAAGACGCAAAGAATCGCAGATGAGCGGATCATCATCCACTATCAGCAGGCCGGGGAGATTTATATCGCCAGACAATTTCCGCGCTTCAAGCAATGTCTGCACCTCATGTTATGCGGGTCTAACGGTTAACCGGGAACAACTTTTTGCATTGGACTATCCGCATTTGCGCCCATGTAGAATACTTCATGCTTGCCAGTTTCACGTTTGCCGCAGACTTCACATTTGCGCGCCCGGTCTTGTATAACCAGTCGCCCACGGGTAAATGTGGCAGGTGGATGACCAGCAGGCTGCCAGTATCCATCGGGTTGAGTGTATCCAGCATCTTCACCCTTGGTGATATTTTCCCAAGAACCCCATACATGATTATGATTGCCGAAAAGTTTCATGGTGATTGTGCCTATATGATTATGATTAGGTGATAGGTGAAAAAAGTAAGAGTTGCAGTATATCGCTTTGCTTTCAGCGCGTCATGCGCTTGTTGTGACTGAAGGATGGGTAGTTTAGAATACCGCTGTCTAAAAGCAACCGGGGTTTACAACGTGCTATCTGAAGCGCTGGTAGAAATTCGCGATGTTAATTTCGCATATGGTCATCGCCCTATTCTTAAGGGTATGAATCTGACTTTTCCAAAAAACAAAGTAATCGCCATTATGGGCGGTAGCGGCTGCGGCAAAACCACGCTGCTGCGATTAATTGGTGGATCGATTAAGCCAACCAGTGGTTATGTGAAAATAGGCGGGCAGATTATTCACGAGCTGGATCGTGCAGGTTTGTATGCCATGCGTCGTAAGATGGGTATGTTATTTCAGTTTGGAGCATTGTTTACGGACATGTCGGTATACGATAACGTGGCCTTTCAAATGCGCGAGCACACGAATTTGCCGGAAGAGATTATTCACGATTTGGTTATGATGAAATTGCACGCAGTGGGTTTGCGCGGCACGCATGATTTATTGCCGGCCGAGCTTTCTGGCGGTATGGCGCGGCGCGTGGCACTGGCACGCACGGTGGCACTGGATCCGATGTTGATTCTGTATGATGAGCCGTTTGCCGGACTCGATCCTATTTCCCTGACTGTGGTTGGTAATTTGATCAAGCGCTTGAATGATGCGTTGGGCGCGACCTCTATAGTTGTCACGCACGATGTGCAGGAATCGCTCAAGATTGTAGATTATCTTTACTTTGTGGCGGATGGAGTCATCATTACAGAAGGCACGCCAGACGAAATAAAAGCATCGAACAAACCCTTTGTGCAACAATTTATAAATGGTGAAATGGATGGACCGGTGCCATTCCATTATCCGGGTGGAGATTATCAGCAAGACTTAAAATTGAAGAGCATCGAGCGAGTAAAAAATAATAAGAGAAAAGTGACCGAGAGATATTTTGGCTTAGATCGTAGGCAGAAAAAAAAATGATGGCAGCATTAACGAAAAATTTCGTAGGACTTGGCCGTAGGGTAATGAATTCTTTATGGCGAATCGGCATAGGGGCGCGCTTCTTGAGCCTGATATTGCTGAACTCTGGCATTAGTTTTAGCCGTTTTCATCTGACAGTTAAGGAATTATTTTTCAGTGGGGTGATGTCGCTCATTATTATTCTGGTGGCGGGCATGTTTGTTGGCATGGTGTTGGGTTTGCAGGGTTATGAGACACTCAAGCGCTATGGCTCGGAATCGGCACTGGGTTCATTGGTCGCCTTGAGCCTTGTGCGAGAACTGGGACCCGTGTTGGCAGCCTTGCTTTTTGCCAGTCGTGCGGGCTCGGCCATGACTGCAGAAATTGGTTTAATGAAAGCCACCGAGCAGATTTCAGCCATGGAAATGATGGCTATTAACCCCATTGCCCGTGTGGTTGCGCCGCGCTTTTGGGCGGGCGTGTTTGCCGTACCTCTGCTGGCAGCCATGTTTTCCGTGATGGGTGTGTTCGGCGGATATTTGGTCGGGGTGGTGCTGATAGGTGTGGATGAAGGCTCGTTCTGGTCACAGATGCAATCGAATGTCGATTTTCAGCACGATGTGTTGAATGGCGTGTTTAAAAGCTGTGTATTTGGCGTGGTGGTGACGGCAATTGCCCTGTTTGAAGGCTATGACGCACCGCCTACAGCGGAGGGGGTTTCAGGTGCAACCACGCGCACGGTGGTGGAATCGTCACTGGCAATTTTGATTTTAGATTTTATCTTGACCGCACTAATGATTTAGGAGGGGTAGCATGGAACGCACAACGCTGGATTTATGGGTGGGAATATTTGTGGTCGCAGGCTTGGGCGCATTAGTCACGCTGGCACTTAAAGTGGGAAATCTCGGCACGTATAATATGTCAGAGACCTATCAAGTGGAGGCGTATTTTTCCAACATAGGCGGACTTAAAGCGCAAGCTTCAGTCAAAAGCTCAGGTGTGTTGGTAGGGCGGGTGTCAAATATCACGTTAGATACTGAACGCTATGAAGCCAAAGTTACCATGAGCATAGACAAGCGCTACCAATTTCCCCAGGATACTTTCGCCAACATCCTGACTTCAGGATTATTGGGTGAGCAATATATAGGGTTGGTGCCGGGTGGTGAGGAGGGTTTTCTCAAGTCAGGTGATGTGGTTAAGAAGACCCAATCGGCAGTGGTGCTGGAAGATTTAATAGGTAAGTTTTTGTTTAACTCGGCTCCAGAGAAAAAATAATAGCGTTGCATTGCACGAAAGGCCGGAAACGAATAAGCCGCAAACAGGCATAAACTAAGGGATAAATAAAATGGAAATAGTTAAAAAAGGTGGATGGCCATTATTCATAGCATTGTTGCTAGGCATGTCTTCATCTGTGTGCGCTGACATATTGGAACCGGATGTGTTGATTAAAAATACCGTACAGGATGTACTCACAATAGTTAAGCAGGACAAGGAAATTAAAAAGGGTAATCAGCAAAAAATTCTGGCCTTGGTCGATGAGAAAATATTGCCGCACTTTGATTTTACTCATATGACACGGTTGGCGGTGGGCAAGTCTTGGCGTACTGCCACACCCGCGCAGCGACAAGCATTGGAAAGTGAGTTTCGGCAACTGTTGGTGCGAACCTACACTAAGGCGTTTACTACTTTTAGCAACCACGAGGTTGAAGTTAAGCCGTTAAAAAAGGAAAGCGGCGCAACTGAGGTAACAGTCAGAACACTCATTCGAGTTCCGGACGGACAATCCATTCCCGTCGATTATGATTTAAAAAAGACTGAGAGTGGTTGGAAAGCCTATGATTTACTAATTGAAGGGGTCAGCATGGTAACCACTTATCGTAGCGCATTTACGGACGAAATTCAGCGTGGCGGCATTGATGGTTTGATCAAAACTTTGGTTGAAAAAAACAAGACTGCAGTTAAGGATTCAGTTCAGAAGGCGGGGGAGCAGTGACTGCGGCAGTACACCGAATTGCGGGCAGTTTGACCATCGAAACGGTTACCCAGTTGTTTGAGCGTGGTTTGGATTTTGCCGGAGAAAATTCGCTCGTGGTTGATTTAGAGCAAGTGTTAACAGTCGATTCTGCCGCCGTCAGCCTGCTGTTGGCGTGGGTGCGCCAAGCTCAAAGCAATGGTTTAGACTTGTCTTTTACTAACATTCCGGCCAATTTACTAAGTCTTGCGAATTTATACGGCGTGACTGAGATGTTGCCCCTTCAATCTAATCAGTCGGTTTAGCAGTTTTCGCACTTCCGCGCGCGGTACAACTACTTTGGTTAAAAGTAATTGCGTAAATAGAGTGACTCACTCCTGAATTATTTATCAAGAACATATCGAAAGAAAATCAAGCAATGGTCACTCCTGAAAGCATTCAACAATCCATCCAGCAAGGTATGCAGCAAAACTACGTAGAAGTGAGCGGCGATGGCGCGCACTTTGAAGCGGTCGTGGTAAGCGCAGAGTTCGTCGGCAAAAGCCGCATACAGCGGCATCAACGGGTTTATCAAGCATTGGGTGATCGGATGCGCGAAGAGATACACGCGCTTTCCATGAAAACTTACACCCCGCAAGAGTGGGAAAAATTACAGCAAAACTAACAAAAAATTAATTTCCCCAACTTATCGTCTCCATTCGTCTCTTCAATTAATTCCAGTTTCGGATAAAAAGGAGCACAAGGCGGCAAGGATGAGGCGACGAAGACAGTACATTTGAGTACGGCTAGGAGCCGAAGAAGAAGGTAACACAGTGATCGTTTTTATCGGGAATTGGAATAATATCAAGTCAACATGCAAAAACTAGCGATACAAGGCGGCAACTCGCTACGCGGTGATGTGCGAATTTCCGGCGCAAAAAATGCAGCACTGCCGATTATGTGTGCCAGCTTATTAAGCGCAGACACGCTACATTTGAGTAACGTGCCGGACTTGCACGACGTGGTTACCATGCGTAAATTGCTGGTGCAAATGGGCGTAAATATCGTGGTGCGCGAAGGTGAGTTGAGCTTGCACGGCGCGCAAATCGATAAGCTAGAAGCCCCCTATGACATGGTCAAAACCATGCGTGCCTCGGTACTGGTGTTGGGGCCTTTAATCGCACGCTTTGGTGAAGCACGGGTGTCATTGCCCGGCGGCTGCGCGATTGGCTCACGTCCGGTCGATCAGCATATCAAAGGCCTGCAAGCGATGGGCGCAATTATTTCCATTGAACATGGCTACATTCATGCGCAAGTGCCGCAAGGAGGAAAACTAAAAGGCGCACGTATATTTTTCGATATTGTCAGCGTCACTGGCACAGAAAATTTGATGATGGCTGCGACCTTGGCTAAGGGCAGCACCGTTCTGGAAAATGCCGCACGCGAGCCAGAAGTGGTCGATCTGGCGCATTGCTTAATTGCCATGGGCGCAAAAATTGCGGGGGCTGGCAGCGATACCATCACTATTACCGGAGTGGAAAAACTGCATGGCGCAAGCCATCGCATCATGCCGGATCGTATTGAAAGTGGCACCTTTCTGGTCGCGGCGGCAGCCACCCAAGGCAATATTGTGTTGCACGACACCCGCGCCGACATACTCGACACCATACTGGAAAAATTGATCGAAGCGGGCGCTCACATTCGCGTGGGCAAAGATGAAATTGCACTGTCCATGCAAGTCGCGCTTAAATCAGTCAACCTACGCACCGCGCCCTATCCGGCTTTCCCCACCGATATGCAGGCGCAATTTATGACGTTGAATACTATCGCCGAAGGCAGTGCCATGATGGTCGAAACTATTTTTGAAAATCGTTTTATGCACGTGCAGGAATTACGCCGTCTAGGCGCGCAAATAGATATTGAAGGCAACACCGCACTGGTGCGCGGCACACCTAAACTGGAGGGCGCAACCGTCATGGCAACTGATTTACGCGCCTCCGCCAGCCTGGTCATCGCAGGGCTGGTGGCAGAAGGAGAAACCATCATTGATCGCATCTATCATCTCGATCGTGGCTACGAACGTATCGAGGCCAAGCTGTCACAACTGGGCGCAAACATTAGGCGCATAAAATAACTGTTGTTGTGCTAGAAATGCGGTTGCAAGCCAGTACGAGCAAAAAACTATAACCTGGCTCTTCCTTCTTTGTAGTGACCACGTTTTTTATACTCACCATGCCATCTAAAACTGAATTCCATGAATTGCTTTATGGCTTGCTGACTGATCTGCAAAGCACCAATGTGTTGTGGCAAATAATGGTATTGCTGGCGAGCTTCGCGGTGGCGTGGTGGCTGCAAGCGCACATAACCAGAGATACCCATCCGCACGTATTTTCCAGCAATGTTCAGCGCATCGGTGTAGGCAGTATTAACCGGCTGATATTTCCTATTTCGGCACTTGTGTTGGTCTTGCTGGGACGATGGGTATTGAAATACGAGTACTCTGTCAATCTGCTGAGCATTGCCATTCCTTTAATTTTTTCATATGCCTTGATCCACGTTGCGGTTTACATGTTGCGGCAAACATTCTCTAGCCGAGAGTGGTTACGTCCGTGGGAGCGTTATATAAGTTGGGGGATTTGGTTTGGTGTGATGTTGTACCTTACCGGGTTATTGCCAGAAGTGTTGAAAATGCTGGATGCGATGTCATTTAGTGTCGGGCAGTACCGCATTTCAGTATTACTGGTCGGGCAGGGAGTATTGTCGGTGGCCATTACCATGCTACTGGCATTGTGGCTGGGAAGCGCCATGGAAGCGCGTGTAATGGGGGCTGTCGCCATGCACATGAGCTTGCGCGTGATGATCGCGAAGATTATCCGTGCTGTGCTGGTGCTGCTGGGAGTGCTGATCGCTTTATCCATGGTGGGCATAGATATGACTTTATTGTCAGTATTTGGCGGTGCTTTGGGTGTGGGATTGGGGCTGGGCTTGCAGAAAATTGCCAGCAATTACATCAGCGGTTTTATTATTCTGATGGATCGCTCGTTGCGCATAGAAGACAGTGTCATCGTCGATAATCACAGTGGCAAAGTCACCGAATTAACCATGCGTTATGTCGTGCTCAAAGCTACGGATGGCTCCGACGTGTTGATTCCGAATGATATTTTTGTGACTTCTGCAGTAGTAAACAAAACGTACTCAGACCTTAACTTGTGTATAGGCATACCCGTGCAAATAAGCTATGCCAGCCCACTAGAAATAGCCATGCAAATTTTACTGACAGCGGCAAATAATCATGAATATGTCCTCGCGGAACCCGTTCCTCAAGTGTTTTTAGTGGAATTTGCCGACAACGGCATAAGCCTGCGGCTGGATGTGTGGGTGGAGCATTTGAAAGGTGAGCCGCTGCCAATACGTTCCGCCATCAACATGGAAATTTGGCGCGAATTTCAAAAGCAGGGAATCGAAATTCCCTCTCCACAGCGGGAAGTCATTATCAAACGGCAAGGAAACATCGTTTGAATCTTGCATCAGCTGCATTGCTGAAGATTTACGCCGGCTCTACATAAGCCATATAATCAAAGCTTATTGCATAGGTGTAGTTTGAATTCGATCAATCGGAATAAACATGATAACCATCGCTCTATCTAAAGGCCGTATTTTTGACGAAACCTTGCCGCTGTTGCAGGCCGCAGGCATCACGCCGCTGGAGCAGCCCGAGTCATCGCGTAAATTAATTTTAGCGACCAATCGTGCCGATGTGCGCTTGATTATCGTGCGTGCCTCTGACGTGCCCACTTACGTGCAATATGGCGCGGCGGACATGGGCATTGCCGGCAAAGATGTGCTGTTGGAACATGGCGGCGGCGGATTGTATCAACCGCTGGATTTGAACATTGCGCGTTGCCGCATGATGGTGGCGGTGCGTGAGGATTTTGATTATGACTCGGCGGTGCGCCGTGGTGCGCGCTTGCGCGTGGCGACTAAATATTTGCAAACCGCACGCGAGCACTTTGCGGCCAAGGGCGTGCATGTGGATTTAATTAAACTCTATGGCTCGATGGAGTTAGCGCCACTGGTCGGATTGTCTGATGCCATCGTAGATCTGGTCAGCAGTGGCAACACACTCAAGGCCAATCACCTGAAAGCAGTGGAGGAAATCGCTGAAATTTCATCACGTCTGGTGGTCAATCAAGCCTCGCTAAAACTTAAACGCGCAGTCATCCAACCGATACTGGATGATTTTTCTCGGGCAGTCCCACAAGGGGACAATGTCACACAACACAAAGGTGCGCGCAAGTGAACATCAAACGTCTATCCACCCAGCAGAAAAATTTTCACGCCGAACTGAATAAACTACTGGCCTTTGAGGCGACGCAAGATGAGCAATTGGAAGCAACGGTCGCGGCCATATTGAAGGATGTCCGCGCGCGCGGCGACGCAGCGGTGTTGGAATATACCCGGCGTTTTGATCGGCTGAACATAAGCGATGCTGCACAATTAGAAATCCCTGTAGCAGCGTTACGCAGCGCATTCGAGAACTTGCCTGCCGCACAACGCAACGCTTTGGAGCAAGCTGCGCAGCGTGTGACTACGTATCATCAGAAGCAAGTGCAAACTTCATGGAGTTACGCCGATGCGGAAGGCAATACGCTAGGGCAGCAGATTACACCCATGGATCGCGTCGGCTTGTATGTGCCAGGCGGTAAGGCGGCTTATCCGTCGTCGGTCTTGATGAACGCACTGCCCGCAAAAGTGGCGGGTGTGGGCGAGCTCATCATGGTCGTGCCCACGCCCGATGGCGTGCAAAATGCACTGGTGCTGGCTGCTGCGCATCTTGCGGGCGTTGATCGAGTGTTTACCATAGGCGGCGCGCAAGCCGTTGCAGCATTGGCTTACGGCACGGCTACCATTCCGCGCGTGGATAAAATTGTAGGCCCCGGCAATGCTTATGTGGCAGCGGCTAAACGCCGCGTGTTCGGTGTAGTCGGTATCGACATGGTGGCGGGTCCTTCCGAAATTTTGGTTATTTGCGATGGGCTAACTAATCCGGATTGGATCGCCATGGATTTATTTTCACAGGCAGAACATGATGAATTAGCGCAGGCAATCTTGCTCACACCCGATGCAGATTTTATTGAAGCCGTCGCCGCCAGCGCAGAGCACTTGTTAAAAACCATGCCGCGTCACGAAATTATCCGCACCGCTTTGCAAAACCGAGGCGCGCTGATTGCGGTGCAAGACCTTGCTGAAGCCTGTGTTATCAGCAACCGCATCGCGCCCGAGCATCTGGAATTGTCGGTGGCAAACCCACAGCAATGGTTGCCGCACATTAAACATGCAGGCGCAATTTTTATGGGGCGCTACACGTCAGAATCGCTGGGTGATTATTGCGCGGGACCTAATCACGTTTTACCTACATCAGGTACGGCGCGATTTTCATCACCACTGGGCGTATATGACTTTCAAAAACGCAGCAGCCTGATCGAAGTATCAAAACAAGGCGCGGCGATCTTGGGCGCGATGGCCGCTGAACTGGCAATGGGGGAGGGCTTGCACGCACATGCCCAATCGGCGTTATATCGATGTAAAGATAAATAATTTATCAAAAGACTTTGAATCCATAATTTAGTCTGCATCAATACTGAAAAACAACCTGACCATCCAGCAGGGTGTAGCGTACCCGCCCCTGCATCTCGTAGCCATTGAATGGTGTATTTTTCCCTTGGCTTTTAAGTGCGCCGGGAGCGACTTTCCAACTTGCTTTGGGATCAAACACGCAGAGGTCGGCATGCGCGCCAACAGTCAGGTGTCCCATTTTTTGCCCAAGTATTTTTGCGGGATTGATGGTCACGCGGGACAGTACATCCAGTAGTGGAATTTTAGCCTGTTCAGCCCATTTCAATACCAGCGGTAATAAAAGTTCGATGCCGGTGGCCCCTGCTTCAGCCTCGGCGAAGGGTAGTTGCTTGGCATCATCATCCACGGGTGAATGGTTGGAACACACCGCGTCTATTGTTCCATCCAGCAATCCGGCGCGCAGTCCATCTTTATCACGCAGGCTGCGTAGTGGCGGAACTAAATGGCAGTTTGCATCAAAATAGCCGATGTCCATTTCCGTCAAGTGCAGATGATTGATATCTACATCGCACGTCACGGGCAGTCCTTCACGTTTTGCGGCGCGCAACATTTCCACGCCCACCGCGCTGGAGAGGCGGCAGATATGCAACGTCACACCCGTGGCGCGTGCCAGTTGCAAAATGGTTGCCAGAGCGGTGGTTTCAGCCACCACGGGAATGGCAGGCAAGCCCAAGCGCGTCGCCACTTCGCCGTCGTGCGCGACTCCGTTTTTTGCGAGGAAACTATCTTGCGGACGCAGCCACACGCTATAACCAAAAGTGGCGGCATATTGCATGGCTCGCATTAGTACCCGCGTGTCAATGAGTGGTGCATCAGCCTGGCTAAAGGCTTTACAGCCTGCATCGGTCAACTCGACCATCTCGGTTAACTCTGCACCTTTTAGGCCGTACGTGAGTGCACCAATCGGAAAAACACGGCATTGATTAAGCGAACGTGCCCGATGTTTGAGCATTTCTACCAGCCCCGGCTCATCTAGCGGCGGGTCAGTATCCGGCGGACAAGCCAGGCTAGTCACCCCACCCGCCACGACAGCTTGCATTTCTGATTCCAGCGTTGCCATATATTCATAGCCTGGCTCACGCAAGCGTGCAGCCAAATCAATCAAGCCTGGCATAACGATTAAGCCACTTGCGTCAATGATTTTATCTGCCATAAAACTGCTCGGTGCGATACCGATTGCCGCAATTTTTCGCGCCACGATGAACACATCTTGCAGCGCATCAATTTTATTTTTAGGGTCGATCAGACGACCATTTTTAATATGAATGTTCATCATTTCACGCTGTCATTATTTGACACTAAAGTTATTTCCCGGCAAGAATACTCATTACCGCCATACGCACCGCAATGCCGAATGTCACTTGCGGCAGGATCACCGACTGCGCGCCGTCTGCAACCGCTGAATCAATTTCTACGCCACGATTCATCGGACCGGGGTGCATCACGATGGCATCTGCTTTTGCCAGTGCGAGCTTCTCTTTAGTCAACCCATAATATTTAAAATACTCCTGCGCGCTGGGCAATGCCGCGCCCTGCATCCGTTCATTTTGCAAGCGCAACATTAAAATTACGTCCACCTCTTTTAGGCCTTGCTCCATGTTGTGATGCACTTGCACACCCAGATGTTCGACCATGGTCGGCAATAATGTTTTGGGTGCGATGACGCGCACTTCCGGCACGCCTAGCGTAGTCAGCGCATGTATTTGCGAACGCGCTACACGCGAATGCAGGATGTCACCGATGATGGCGACGCGCAAATTATGAAATTCTTTTTTGTAGTGACGGATGGTGAACATGTCCAGCAATGCTTGGGTGGGATGGGCATGGCGACCATCACCCGCGTTAATCACATGCACTTCTGGCGCAACATGTTTAGCAATGAAATGCGCTGCACCGCTGGATGAATGGCGCACCACGAACATATCGGCATGCATCGCGCACAGGTTGTCTACGGTATCCAGCAAGGTTTCGCCTTTACTGGCGGAGGAGGAGCTGACGTTGAGATTGACCACATCTGCTGACAAGCGCTTGGCGGCAATTTCAAAGGTGGTGCGGGTGCGGGTGCTGTTTTCGAAAAAGATGTTAAAGATGGATTTTCCGTGCAGCAGCGGAATTTTTTTGATTTCTCCGCCATCGGCTGATCCCATAAATGCGCTAGCGCGATCTAAAATGTTCAGTAGAATTTTTGCGGGCAAACCCTCGGTGGTCAACAGGTGTTGCAACTCGCCATGCTTATCTAATTGCGGATTGTTCATACATTTATTCCCGCTGCAGGTTCATCAAAATAAGCTTGTAGAATTTGCTGCGCGGCATATTGATCCAGTAGCAGTTTTTGTTTGATACCGCGTATGCCCATATCGTTAAGTTGCGTGCTGGCTGCGGTGGAAGTATATCGCTCATCAACCAATATCACAGGTAGGCTAAAACGTCCTTTGAGGCGGCGTGCAAAGCGCTGGCTTAGTCGCGTCATTTCGTGCGACACACCATCCGGGTGACTGGGCAAACCAACGATTAGTGCGGCAGGTTGCCACTCGCGCACGAGATTGGCTATGTCGATGAAACGTTTTTCATTTTGATTGCCATGCACGGTAGTCAATGCCTGTGCAGAGGCAGAAATGGAGTTTCCTACTGCCACACCGATGCGCTCTGACCCGAAATCAAATGCCAACAATGTCCCCTGAATTTGTAGTGTGGGTGGTCGCTCATGCATGCCCCGCATCCTCTGACAACGAGGCGTAGTCTATTCCCAATAATCCCATTGTGGTGGCTAGGCGCTCTTCAGCGGGCAGGTCAAATAAGATATGCTCGGCGGCGGGTATGCTGAGCCAAGCGTTGTCTGCCATCTCCTGCTCAAGCTGCCCCTGCGCCCAGCCAGTGTAACCCAGCGTGACCAATATATTACGTGGCCCCTTGCCTGCTGCCACCGCTTCCAAAATATCTTTTGAAGTAGTCAGCCCCAGGTTGTTATTAATCGTCAGAGTAGATTGCCACTGTCCTACTGGATCATGCAGAATAAAGCCTCGATCCGTTTGCACTGGTCCTCCAAAATGCACAGGCAAACTTTTAATTTCTGCATCGGCCAAAGTAACTTGAATCTGCGCGAATAAATCATCCAGTGTCAGGCTAATCGGACGATTAACAATGATGCCCAACGCGCCTTGCTCGTTATGCTCACAAACATAAATCAGCGATTTGGAAAAAACCGAATCTGCCATGGCAGGCATGGCAACAAGCAGGTGATGACTAAAGTTTAGAGATGGCATAGCCGTCATTGTAACCTTGCCTAACAAACGACACAATTTTCGTGCGCGGTATACTGCAAAAGTTACTTTATTTGATTGTTTATATGGACACGCTCAATTCGCAACCTGATTCACTCAAACCTGAATTGCCCCCAGCTATTTTGCCGCCAGTCACCTTAGCGCAAGCCACGCTGTATTGGCTAAAGCTAGGCTGCATCAGCTTTGGCGGGCCAGCAGGACAAATTGCGATCATGCACCGTGATTTGGTGGAACAAAAACGCTGGCTGTCGGAAAAACGATTTTTACATGCGCTAAATTACTGCATGGTGTTGCCCGGTCCCGAGGCGCAGCAATTAGCAGTGTACATCGGCTGGCTGATGCACCGCACGTGGGGTGGCATTATTGCAGGCACGCTATTTGTGCTGCCGTCATTTTTCCTGTTACTGCTATTGGCGTGGATTTATATGGCTTATGGCACGCTGCCCGCCGTGGCGGCGGTGCTGTACGGCATCAAGCCCGCAGTCGTAGCGCTGGTAGGCTTCGCCTCCTATCGCATTGGCTCGCGCATATTAAAAAATCCCCTGCTGTGGACGATTTCCATACTCGCTTTCAGCGCGATATTTATATTTCATTTACCCTTTCCTTTAATCATTTTTATCGCAGCGGTTATGGGATATTTGGGCGGACGTTACGCGCCCAAGCAATTCTCCGCAGGCAGTGGTCATCATTCCAAGCACGCGCAACAAGGCACTGCATTAATTGATGATGACACCGCCATCCCCGCGCATGCGATATTTAGCTGGCGAAAATTCGCAATGATATTGCTCATCGGAATTAGTATTTGGCTTGTCGCCATGCTGATTTTATTCATGCAATACGGCTGGGAAAATACCTACACTCAAATGGGCTGGTTTTTTACCAAGGCGGCACTGCTCACCTTTGGCGGTGCATACGCGGTGCTGCCTTATGTTTATCAGGGCGCGGTAGAAAATTATCAGTGGCTCAGCGCCACGCAAATGATAGACGGGCTGGCACTAGGCGAAACTACGCCTGGACCGCTCATCATCGTGATTACTTTTGTTGGATTCGTCGGCGGCTGGACGCACCCGGTGTTAGGCGCAGATGCAGCCTTAATCTCGGCGCTGCTGGCTGCCACCATTGCGACATTTTTCACCTTCCTGCCCAGCTTCATTTTCATTTTCATGGGCGCACCGTTTATCGAAACTACGCGCGGCAACCTAAAACTGACCGCGCCACTCACCGCCATCACCGCCGCCGTGGTCGGTGTTATCGCCAGCCTCGCGTTATTTTTTGCCTATCATGTATTTTGGCCTGCTGGATTTATCAACGACTCAACAGACTGGATTGCCGCTAACTTGCGCACGATAGATAAATTTTCTGCGGTGTTAGCAATCAGTGCCGCCTTTGTCTTGATCCGCTATAAAGTTGGCGTGATAAGCGTTATTCTTTCTTGCGGCACACTGGGCTTGGCTTGGAAATTGTTGGAGTAAGGCTCACTCAAAATCGAGTATTTAGCTGCACAAGATGCACCTTATTTCAACACACTCACTGCTGCCATGCGCGCTTCATGTAATCGATCGGCAACTTGTTTGCTGTTAATACACTGCTTGGCAATTTCTCCTGCGTCGACACTTTGTGCTGCTTGCAGCGCACGCAATAAATACGCAGCTTGTGGGTAATCATCTTGTTCGTGTCCGGTGCGGCCACGGGCATCGGCGGCACAGGCTTGCAGCACTTGTGTGAAGCGTTCCGGCCTGCGCCAGGCATCACAATTTTGCAAGAGTCGAACGATGGTTTCCGGGCGCAGTTCCAGTGCGCGATGTACATCGCCGTGGTAACGCGCCACCAGCAAGGCTAGATCACGACAATCTGCAGGAACTCGTATGCGCTCGCATAGTGAGCGAAGTAATTCTACGCTGCGTGCTTCGTGACCGATGTGTCGCGGAAGTATGTGCGCGGGGGTATTGCCTTTACCGAGATCGTGAGTCAGCGCGGCAAAGCGCACTTCCAGGGTATATCCATAAAGTGCGGCATCTTCCAGCACCAGCATGGTATGCACGCCGCAATCAATTTCTGGATGATGTTGTGGTGGTTGTGGCACGCCGAAAAGTGCATCAACTTCAGGTAATATTTTTTGCAGCGCGCCACATTCGCGCAGGGTGATAATGAAATGCGATGGCCATTTTTCCATGAGGCCGCGCGCCAGTTCCTGCCATACCCGTTCTGGCACCAAAGCATCCACCTCGCCATTGGTTACCATTTCGCGCATTAAGATAAGGGTTTCCGGCGCGATACAAAATCCAGTGCGCGCGACAAAACGTGCAGCACGCAATATCCGCACCGGATCTTCGCTGAAAGCAGGGCTGACGTGCCGCAGAATCCGCGCATGTATATCTGCCACGCCATTATAGGGATCAATCAAAGTGCCATCCGCTGCTTGTGCGATAGCATTGATAGTAAAATCGCGGCGCAGTAAATCCTGTTCCAGCGTGACATTCGGCGCGGCGTGTACGACAAAGCCTTTATAGCCGGGCGTGGTTTTGCGCTCGGTGCGAGCTAAGGCATATTCTTCGTGCGTTACGGGATGGAGAAATACTGGAAAATCTTTACCGACTGGCTTAAAGCCGCGCGCTACCATGTTTTCCGGTGTACTGCCCACCACGACCCAGTCGCGATCCTGCACGGGTATGCCCAATAATTGATCGCGCACTGCGCCACCTACACAATAGGTTATTAATTGGCTCATTAGACATCGCCTGATTTTTCACTGCTGGAATTATATTGCCGAAATATTATTGCTGAATAACAAGATTTGCATCTGCCGCCACATCCACCACTGCTTCTACAATACCTAAACGTTGCTTTAGTTGCATCGGTGAGTGACCAAAAACTCTGGCGTAGTGAACGGTGTTACTCATGACCTTTTTGACGTAATTGCGCGTTTCGTCAAAGGGGATAGTTTCAATATAAATCGCTCCTTCCATAGCATTTTTTGCACGCCACCTGCGCGCTCGATTGGGTCCGGCGTTATACGCTGCCGAAGCCAGAACGGGACTGTTGTCGAGCGAAGACAACATATTTTTCATGTAATACGTACCGAGCTTAAGATTGGTGTCCATCTCATGAATAGACTCTTTACGATAATTTTTCATGCCTATCTTTTGTGCTGCCCAGCGTGCGGTGGCGGGCATAATTTGCATAAATCCAGCCGCACCAGCCACTGATATTGCTTGACTGACAAAGCGACTTTCCTGACGCATCAAACCATATACCCATGCCTCTTCCAACCTGTAAGTAAGAATATGTTGCTGCATTGCATCACGATAAGGTGCGTGAAAACGCATGTTGAAATCATGATTTTGCACGGTGCGATCAGCGGTGTTAATTACATAATCATGCATTTTATGTTCGCGGGCGATTTCGGCGGCCAACAATAATTGCGTATCATTAAAATCCCGCGTCACCCACGCCCATTCTTTGGCAGCCTCAGTCCGTAAGCCCATACGGTACAGCGCAATCACCCGCTGAATGCCGGGCTGTGTTCGTAGCGCTGCGAGCTCGTCCTGATTCGCTTGAACATCGGTCGATATCATGCCAGCAGCGGGCATTTTGCCAATTTCTTCGGCAGCTAGCTGCCCGTAAAAATCGTGCTTTTCGCTCAATTCAGTAAAGATAATAGTTGCTTCGTTTGGTTGTCCCAATGCGCGTAATGCGCGCGCTTTCCAATATTTCCACACTGTTTCTTGCTGTTGCGCGAAGGACATATTGGTCGCGCTGTGTAAAATTTCCGGCCAATTCTGAGCACGCAATGCTGCGCGAGTACGCCATGCTAATTGCAAATCTGTTAAAGGAGAATCGCCTGCTGCCTTGTACCATTCCACTGCCCGTTCATCATGTTTGCGCGCAGCCTCAAAGCCTAGCCAACCGTAAAAGTAGCTATGCTCTTCGGCACTAAAATGGGAGGATATTTTTCCCCATTGTTCATACGCTAATTGTGGTGATTGCTTGGCTAAATATTGCAGCGCAAATATCGCAGCAATACGTTGTCCCGCGTGTACTTTATCGCCTGATGTTAGTTGCGCTAAATAACGCGCAGGATTTTTAGCGGCACTTCGCAAGGCAGATTCGGCAGGCATGCTTGATTTAGGTAGTGTTTTAGTCAATTGCATGGACAATGCGATATTGCTTCCTTCCAGAGCCCGACGGATGTGAATGCCTATATCTGCGACAGTAATTGTGCCGTTTGCGTGCGCTGCGTTCACTAAAGACATACAATTTTTGGGCAATTCTTTGTTACTGGTCAACCATAAATCGCGTACTTTATGCAGCATATCTGTGGCGTTGTGCGTTAATTGCATTTGCCAGTCATAACAGGTTAATTCGATGTCCGGGTCTTTTAATTCTACGTATTCCGCCGCAAACAATTCCCACTGCTGATGTTCGCCCAACATTCTTAGCCACTCGGCACGCATTTGATTAATTATTTGCGTGTCATCGTTGCGCGCAAGAAATTGTTGAATAATGTTGTGATTTGCCGTCGTCAGACGCAAGCGCAATTGATAATAAGCAAGGTAGGGTTCCAGTAGAGTGTGCTTGAGTTTTGCTGTTATACGATCTAGACGTGTTACATCTCCCACGCGAAAAGCGTCGCGGGCAGCCATAAAATCCGTGTCTTGATTAGCGTATACCTGTTGTGGAAATAGCAGAATGGAAAATTGAAGAACCGCCAATATCACGCCCGCACCTGATAATTTCCTAACACATTGTGCGTGAAAACGGGGGGCAGAAAATTTACAGAACAGCATTAATCGCATAATTTGAATGATCAATAATGAAGCTGTAGAAAAGAAAACCTATTTCAGTTTTATCGGGATGTCCTGAATTGTATCAACGGAAATTCTTATGCTGCGACATCTGTATCATCGAACTGGATAGTAAACCGATTGTAAGCTGCTTTCCAGTCCGAATGTTGGCATCATCCATTTTCTACTGATGTTTTGTAAAACCAGGTAGAACAGTTTTAACAGCACTTCATTCAGATGGAAACGAGCCGCAATTCTTGGTAATTTTTCTCAACCTCATGTTTACAGGCTCAATCGCAATCGGTGGTATGCCTCATTCAACCTGTTAATAACCGATTTTACTCAACAGCTTTGATTATATGTCGGCGAGTTCATCTGCCAGTGTGTAATCGGGGCAAATTATTCTTGCCATTTTATAGAATCTCCAGCAACGGCTTCATGATACGGCGAATGCCCTGCAGGAGCACGATGCCGAATTCGGAGAGCAAGCCGCGTATCTGGTTACCTTGCCGAGTTCATCTACACCGTGAATCTGGGAAACTATTTTTGCCAAATCAATGCCTACCGTTGTAATCTTTATTTCGGATGCCCCTTGTATCTTACCCCCAGCTCAGAAATGAACTAAATTGCTCTGGCGCGAAAGAGCAGGGAGACGGAATGCCGGGCGCGCCTCCTTCTATAGTGTAGTGGTAAGTAAAACCACCACTATTTGAGCACTGGGATGCCGTTTTAGGAAGTGGGCATCCATTCCATTATTTTTAGTTTAATAATGCCAGATTGTTCCCTCTCGCGAAGGGAGAGGGATGCAAACCCTAGGTTGGGATGAGGGAGTAAAATTTAAGGCTTGGTCAATTCTCGTCTGCACGGACACGGAACGTCATTCAAGAGGCAAACCTTGAAAATGCGGCATGAAAATTTTATCCGGTTATAGCATCCGCGATTTGTCGCCCGACACAAAGCCACAAAGCGCGTCCTCCATGCCCTTGCCCAGAGCAATCACTTTAAACAACTCCCCCATTTCGGCAGGGCTGGTGAGTTTTTGCAATTGGGATGAAAGTGATAAATATTGCAGCACTTTGCCGGGAGACGTGTCGCTAAGTAGTTCAGTGATGCCGCAATTAATTAAAAAATGTGCCTGCGTGGTGTACCCGTACAAGTGCAAACCCATATCTATGGCAGATTCAGCCGCGGCAGTAAAATCTACATGGGCAGTGATGTCTTGCAGGCCGGGTAAAAAGAACGGGTCGTCGTGCGCGTGATGCCGATAGTGGCACATCAACGTGCCGTTATTGCGTTGCGGATGGTAGTACTCACGCGCGCCAAAACCATAGTCAATAAATAGCAACACACCTTTATCCAGGCGCTCACTCAAGCTGCTTACGAGGCCGCGCGCGGTCAGTGATATTTCGCTGAGCATATTGTCTGCAGGTACTACCAGCTTGGACATTTCCAGCGCGTAGTGATGCAGCATCCGGCTTTGTGGCGCACGCTCATCCCAGGTGAATTGGCCACCTTTGCACAGCACACCGCGCTCGCTGATCTCGCCATTCGCCCAGCGCACCATATGAACGGGCAACGCATCCAGCACTTCATTAGCTAGCACGCACCCTGAAATTTTTTCGGGCAGTGCATCTAACCAATGTACGCGATTAATTAAATGCGGTACGTGCTCTTGCAATAATAATTTCTGACGCTGGCGCAGATCGGTGCTGATTTCCAGGATGTCATAGCGCGTGGGTAGGCTGTTTAATTTCTCTAGCTCACTCAAAATATCAACCGCTAATTTGCCGCTACCAGCACCCAGCTCTAGAATCACGGGTGCACTCTGCACCATGATTTCTACAATTTGACGTGCCAGAGTACGACCAAACAGTGGTGAGATTTCCGGTGCAGTTACAAAATCTCCAGCAGCTCCAAATTTGTGCGCGCCAGCGCTGTAATACCCTAGCCCCGGGGCATACAGCGCCAGCTCCATATAGCGCGAAAAGGGAATCCAGCCGTCTTGCAGTGCGATGTCGTGATAAATTAAATCACGTAGTTTATTGCTGTGTGCCAGCGCATCAGGCGAGGGTTGAGGTAGGGCGGACATATTTTTTTGAAATTTAAAACGTGATATTTGTCACCCACAGAATTTTAAAAACTGAGCAAGCCTGAGATTTATGCAGGGGCTTCATGGTAAATTACCGAGTGGGCAACAGCTAACATTTTAGTGGAGAGTGCGGTGCAAGGCAAAGTGATATTGGTTACGGGTGGTGCGAAGCGAGTGGGTGCGGCGATTTGTCGTAAACTACACGTAGCAGGGGCTTTGATAGCCTTGCATTACCGCTCCGCCGAACAGGAAGCGCAAGCGTTGCACGCCGAGCTGAATGCTGTGCGGGCAAATTCTGTATTGTGTATCCAAGCGGATTTGCTGAACGCGGCAATTTTGCCCAAGCTGGTCGCAGATACAATTCAGTATTTTGGACGGCTGGATGGGCTGGTCAATAATGCTTCCAGTTTTTTTCCCACGCCGTTGGCTACAATAAGCGAGCAACACTGGCATGATCTAATCGGCACGAATCTGAAAGCGCCCTTGCTGCTGGCACAGGCAGCTGCCGCCGAATTAAAACGCACCAATGGCGCGATTGTTAATATTATCGATATACATGCGGAACGGCCGATGAAAAATTACCTGTTATATAGCGTGGCCAAATCTGGCTTGGCCGGATTAACCCGCGCGTTGGCACAAGAATTAGCTCCGCATGTGCGCGTGAATGGTGTTTCACCTGGTGTGAATATCTGGCCGGAAAATAACGCTTGGGCAAATGAAGCGCAGCGCCGAGAAAGTATCGCGCGCACACTGCTGCAACATGCAGGTGAACCTGAAGACATTGCCCGCACGGTGCAATTTTTATTAAACGACGCACCCTATATCACAGGACAAATCATTGCCGTGGATGGGGGAAAAAGTATTAACATTTAAATGATGAACGACATCGCACAACCCATACACTTTGAATATCTGTCCAACAACTCCAAGCGACTACGCGGTCGTCTGGAGCAAAATGTTGGGCGCGCCATCAGCGATTTTAATATGATCGAAAATGGCGACACCATCATGGTGTGTATGTCCGGCGGCAAGGATTCATACACTCTGCTGGAAATTTTACGCACCTTGCAAAAGCGCGCACCAATTGACTTTAAGCTGATCGCCATGAATCTGGATCAGAAGCAACCCGGCTTTCCAGAACACATATTGCCGGATTATTTCAAATCCATCGGCATCGAATATCATATCGAAACACAAGACACCTATTCCATCGTCAAGGAAAAAATTCCAGAAGGAAAAACCACTTGCTCGCTGTGCTCGCGTCTACGGCGCGGCATTATTTATCGCGTGGCAAAAGAGTTGGGCGCGAATAAAATTGCACTGGGTCATCATCGCGATGACATGATCGAAACGCTATTTCTGAATATGTTTTTTGGCGGCAAGTTAAAAGCCATGCCACCTAAGCTTGTTACTGACAAAGGCGACCATGTGGTCATACGTCCGCTGGCCTATGCTGCGGAAAAAGACATTGCACGTTTTGCGCGAGAAATGGAATTCCCTATCATTCCATGCAACCTATGTGGCGCACAGGAAAATCTTCAGCGTCAGAATATTAAAGAAATGCTGGCCGAATGGGAGCGGCAATACCCGGGGCGCAATCAAACAATTTTCACCTCCATGCAAAACGCTAAACCTTCACACCTGATGGATAGTGCTTGGTTTGATTTTAAAAATATCAAGGTGGGAGATGTTGTAGCAGAGGGTGATGTAGCATTTGATGAATAGTTTTTACATTGGCCGCCGCTTTTACACTTTCACTTTGTGGCTACTGTTACCCTATGTGGCGTTTCATCTACTGTGGCGCGCACGCAAGCAAACTGAATATTTATCGCATATCGGTGAGCGTTTCGGGCATTACACAGTCACCTCCAAGCGCCCGATTATTTGGTTGCACACCGTGTCGGTTGGAGAAACACGCGCCGCTGCAAATTTAATTCAACAGTTGCAAAAAGCTTACCCGCAACATCAACTACTACTCACGCACACCACGCCTACGGGTCGCGCCGCCAGCGAACAACTTTATGGCGATGGCGTGTTGCGTGTTTATCTGCCTTACGATTATCCCTTTGCCGTGGCAAATTTTTTACAGCACTTCAAGCCGAGCTTGGGCATTTTGCTAGAGACTGAAATCTGGTTTAATTTGATCCATGCCTGTCACGTAAAAAATATTCCACTGCTGCTTCTCAATGCACGCCTGTCCGAAAAATCTGCCGCACGCTATGCCCGCTTTTCGCGCCTCACACAGTTGGGTCTGAAAGAATTAAGTGCAGTTGCCGCGCAAAGTGAGGGCGATGCGATGCGCCTAAAAAATCTGGGCGCAACCCAAGTTGCGGTCATGGGCAATCTTAAATTCGACATCGCTCCCCCCTTAGCCATGTTGAAATTAGGCGCAGTGCTCCGAGATAAATGGGGGGAAAATCGAAAAATATTTTTAGCTGCCAGCACGCGCATCGGTGAAGAAGCATTGCTGTTACAGGCACTCCAGCAAATAAATATTCCTAACATGCTGACCGTCATTGTGCCGCGCCACCCACAGCGCTTTGATGAAGTGGCGGACTTGCTTACGCAACGCAACATTCGTTTTCAGCGCCGCAGCGAAAATCTGCCGTTAAAAGATGACACACAAGTATTGTTGGGCGACAGTATGGGCGAAATGTTTGCTTACTACGCCGCCTGCGACATGGCATTTATTGGTGGAAGCCTGCTGCCATATGGCGGGCAAAATTTAATCGAAGCATGTAGTGTGGGCAGGCCTGTATTCATCGGGCCACACACGTTTAATTTTGCACAAGCCACCGAACAGGCCGTGGAGTGTGGTGCTGCAGTGCGTGTGCAAGATGTCGCAGAACTTGCCCAGGCCGTGCAAAACCTATTCAATCATACTCATCAAATAGCGACTGCCCGTTATGCCGCATTACAATTTGTGAACGCACATCAAGGTGCTACCCAGCTAGCGATGACATACGTTGCACCACTATTGCCACATTCTCAATAAAAATAGGGTCTTAGGAAGCTAAAGCGGATTCAATCTCAATAATTTGAGTAGTTCAAGGTAAAGATTATCACGACGATGATTAAAACGATATTCAGTTTCTTTCAGATGCAAATAGAACGTATGTTTAGGTATGCCATTAAATTTGGCCAGCCT
>CANJMS010000035.1 GCA_947475825.1 Nitrosomonadales bacterium | reverse complement strand
TACGCACCAAGGCTAAACTGAAAGCCGCAACAACCGAGCACATGCTGACATTGGAAAAATCACCTGAGCGTGTCAAAAAATACTTCCAAGATTCTCGCGTAAAATATGCGGCATGAAAACTTCAAACTTCATCTGGCCGGATCAATAACATAACATCCATCGCGCACGAAGCACTTACCTTTCAGCCTCCCGCACCATTTGCCCAGCAAGCCAATGTCTCCGGCATGGCTGCGTATCAAAATTTATGCACGGCTGCGGCGCAGGATTGCACGGGCTTTTGGGCGCAGCTGGCACGCGAAAATATTGTCTGGAAAAAACCTTTTACGATTACGCTGAATGAGAGCAACCCGCCGTTTTACCAATGGTTTGAAGATGGGCAGCTGAATGTTTCTTATAATTGCCTGGACAAACATCTCGCCACACAGCCAGAAAAAATTGCACTGATTTTTGAGGCGGATGATGGAAAGGTGACCACGATCAATTACCGTGAGTTATATCGGCGCGTGTGTCAGGTGGCAAATGGCCTGAAATCTCGCGGCATCAAAAAAGGCGACCGCGTTGTCATCTATATGCCGATGAGCATTGAGGCCATCGTAGCTATGCAGGCCTGTGCACGAATTGGCGCAACACACTCGGTGGTATTTGGTGGATTTTCGGCTAAGAGTTTGCACGAACGCATTGTCGATGCACAAGCCTGTGCCGTGATTACTGCCGATGCACAACTCCGTGGCGGCAAGATTATTCCACTGAAAGCCGCAGTGGATGAAGCGCTGCAAGATGTGACCAGTGTGCATAGCGTGATTGTTTATAAACGCGCTGACCATCCCGTCGCTTGGAATGAAAAATTGGATCTGTGGTGGCATGATCTTTTCAACTCGCAATCTGCCCAATGCGAACCAGAATGGGTGACCGCAGAACACCCATTATTCATACTCTATACATCAGGCTCCACGGGCAAACCGAAAGGCGTGCAGCATTCCAGCGCGGGATATTTGTTGGGTACTATCGTTTCTATGCGATGGGTATTTGATTACAAGGAAACCGATATTTTCTGGTGTACGGCAGATGTGGGTTGGGTCACTGGCCATAGTTACATCGCTTACGGCCCGCTGGCGGTGGGCGCGACGCAGGTGATATTTGAAGGCATACCCACGTTTCCCGATGCCGGACGATTTTGGAAAATGATTCAAGATCACCAAGTCACTACGTTTTATACCGCCCCAACGGCGATTCGCTCACTCATAAAATTAGGCGCGGATTTACCCAGAAATTATGACCTGTCCAGCTTGCGCTTATTGGGTAGCGTGGGTGAACCGATCAACCCGCAAGCGTGGCTGTGGTATCACAAGGAAGTGGGTCACTCGCGTTGCCCCATCGTCGACACATGGTGGCAGACCGAAACAGGCAGCCACATGTTAGCCCCGCTACCTGGTGCGATCCCCACCAAGCCCGGCTCTTGCACGCTACCGCTGCCCGGTATCATGATCGGCATCGTAAATGAAGTAGGCGAAGAAGTGGTTGATCAGAGCGGCGGATTTCTGGTTATAAAACGTCCCTTCCCCTCGCAAATCCGCACCATCTGGGGCGATCCAGCACGCTACAAAAAAACCTATTTCCCCGACGAAATGCGTGGCGCATATTTGGCGGGAGATTCAGTTCACCGCGATGCCGATGGCTATTTGTGGATTATGGGGCGCATGGATGATGTGCTCAAAGTATCCGGCCACAGACTCGGCACCATGGAAATAGAGTCCGCGCTGACCTCTCATCCTGAAGTGGCAGAAGCCGCTGTGGTGGGTAGGCCGCATGACATTAAGGGCGAGGTGATCGTTGCTTTTGTAGTGCTGAAAAAAGCTCGGCCACCAGATGCGACGACCAGAAAACAGATGGTTGAAACACTGCGTAATTGGGTGAGTAAAGAATTAGGCCCGATTGCTAAGCCAGAGGAAATACGGTTTGGTGATAACCTGCCCAAAACTCGCTCTGGAAAAATCATGCGTCGTTTATTGCGTGCCATCGCGCGTGGCGAGGCAATAACGCAAGATACTTCCACACTGGAAAATCCGGCGATATTGGAGCAACTACAAGATCAATCCAATTAAATTGAATCCGCGCGGCGGCGCAGGTAAAAAATAAATTCGTCACCCTGCTGTGTGAAGGACAATAATTCATTGCCTGTTTGCGTACAGAATGCAATGAAATCGTCCGGTGACTTTTTGTCGGTGGCGCGCACCCTCAACACCTGTCCAGCAGTCATCTGCGCCAGTGATTTTTTCGTGCGGAGTATCGGCAGCGGGCAACTCAGTTGACGCGCATCCAGTTCAGCGTCAAATAATTGATCATTCATTTGACCAAAATTCATTTAGCACAGCGTATCCGGATTGCACCCAATCGCTTATGCCACCCTGCAAATTATATGCGTCGACAAAACCTTGCGCGGTAGCAAAGGCTGCTGCCTGTGCAGAGCGCCCCCCCATCTGACAATAAAATACCGTGGGCGCATTGCTATCCATCTGTGCCAAGTGTGTCGGCAAAAGATGCAAGGGTATTTTTTTTGCGTAAGGGATAATCCCACGTGCAGTTTCTGCATCTGTACGAACGTCAATCAGATGAAAATTCTTCTCGCCAAGACGCGCTTTCAACTCGACCACATTGATGTTTTTAAATGTGCTCATCTACCAGCTCCCGATCATCAATAATGCATAAACTGACAAAAAAATTCCGCTGAGTTATCCATCATCATTAATCCTGCAATAAATACGAAACCCGCGTGTTAGCCACGGCCAATCTTTTCACCAATACACGCAGGAAAGCATCACTTAATTTAAAGCGACATTCTATGGATGATCTATCCAGAATGGTCGGCTTAAACTCAATCAAAGTAATATCAGTTTTAGCTATAACATCGGTTGTGCGACGAAAGCCCTGATCGTTCAGGTGCGCCATTTCACCAAAGCAGTCGCCCACCTTCAGAATATTGAGCATTCTATCGTTTTTCATAACCCTGGCCGTGCCTTGTGCGATCACAAAAAAATCGCTTCCTTCAGATTCATCCTTAAGAATGACTTCATTTTTTTCAAATTTCTGCCAGATACTGATACGCAAAATTTCCCATAATTCAACATCGCTAAAGCTCTTGAAAAAAGACAGCTTGCGCAGTATGTCAAATTTTTCTCGATCAAAAATTTGCGTCTGGTCAGCAACATTTCCGCTGAATAAATAAACCAAATCGTGTGCAAAATCCTCCCAAGTTTGATAGCGTTTTTCCTCATCTTTATTCATCGCCCGCAACACTATCGCATCCATTTCAGGCGGAATTTCTGGACGAAAAGTACTCGGAACAGGCGGCTCAATATTCATAATCTGATAAATCAAACTGTATTTATTGCGCGCATCAAACGGCAGCTTTCCAGTCAGCAGCTTGTACATCACCACACCCAGAGAATAAATATCAGTTTGATGTGTGAGTGGTAGATCCTTGACTTGCTCGGGCGACATGTAAGCAGGCGAACCGACCCCGCTAACCTGCGTGGTTTGTTGATCGAGCAACATGGCTGCGCCAAAATCTGCAATCTTGATGTCGCTCTCGCCACACAGCAAAATGTTTTCAGGTTTTATGTCACGGTGCGTGACTCCCTGAAACTGCGCGTATTCCAGCGCCTTGCAACATTTGTAAATAATTTCTGCAACGGTGCTTAATGGCAGCAGATTGTCCACTTCGGCATTGCGATCCAACGTTTTACCGTCAACATATTCCATCACGATATAGCTGAGTTCATCTTCCATAACTGCGTCCAACACTTTTACAATATGCGGGTGAGACAGCTTGCCTGCGAGAGAGGCTTCGGTCAGCAACAATTTACGATATGCCTTGGAAATACTGGTGTCATTAAGCCGCTGCAAATCAAATAATTTCAGTGCTACTTGCTGATTATTAAACGTATCCAAGGCCAAATACACGGTGCTAGTTGCACCGCGCCCCAACTCTCTCAGGATTTCATACTTGCCAATTCTGTCCATTACTGCATGTCCCTTGACATAAAATGCTCCAACATCATAAATCTTCGAGCATTATAACTTGCTTGCTCATATCTTCAGCCATCATACAGCGTTCAAATTGAATACCAATTTTAGTGAACTACAAATGAATGGCGGTATCATAGTGACATGAAAATTTATATGCTTATCGCACTATGCGGATTTACTACGCTGACTTTTAATTCATTAGCACATGCAGAAGGCTTGCCCGATTTGGGTGATGTATCGCAGGAATCACTGACTCCGCAACAAGAAAAGCAAATTGGCGAGCAAAGCATGTTTGAAATTCGCGCAGACAAAAGCTTTCTGGATGATGCCGAGGTCAATGACTATCTTAATAACATTGGCTATCAGCTAGTCGCCAACAGCAATGAACCGTCACAGGAATTCGAGTTTTTCACACTGGACAATAATTCAATTAACGCCTTTGCACTTCCTGGTGGTTTTATTGGCGTGAACACTGGCCTGATTTTGACCGCGCAGAGCGAATCCGAGCTGGCCTCTGTACTCAGCCACGAAATTGCACATGTTACCCAACATCATATTGCGCGCATGGTGGCTGGTCAAAAATTTGATTCCCTCACCACCATGGCTGCTATCGCCATCGCCATATTGGCTGCACGCAATAACCCTGATGCCGCGCAAACCGCCATCATCGGCGCGCAGGCTGGCTCTATCCAAAGACAATTAAATTTTACCCGCACACATGAAATGGAAGCGGATCGACTCGGTCTGATTACCCTGCAAAAAGCAGGATTCGATCCTCGCGCCATGCCCGCATTTTTTGAGCGCCTGCAAAAAGCTACCAACTTATTCGACAACAACGTGCCTTCCTACCTACGCACCCACCCTATTACCAGCGAACGAATTGCGGACACTGCCAGCCGCGTGCAACAAATCCCATTTCGTTTTTTTGCCGATAGCCTGAACTTTCATCTAGTCCGCGCCAAACTACGCGCGATGCAAAAAAATAGTCGGGATGTCATCACTTATTTTAACGGGGCATTGGGTGACCAAAAACATGGCAACCCAATCGCGCAGCGTTATGGGCTGGCGATGGCGCTACTGAACAATGGTCAAATTAAACAAGCTGCACAGGAATTTTCCCCACTACAAAAATACACTGCACAAAACCCGATGATCGCCACTTTGGCTGGGGCAATCAGCAATGCCCATAAGCGCGAACCTGCCACAATCAATTTTTACCGTACTGCCACCCAAAATTTTCCGCAGCATCGTGCATTATTCTATGACTACGCTGAGCTGCTACTACAAGATCAACGCTTTGACGACGCGCTAAACGTGCTCGAACTGCAAGTCCTCAAACACCCGAATGACGCGCATTTGTATGAATTGCAAGCACGCACCTACGCAGCACTCGGCAAGCGGCAGGAAAAGCACCACGCGCTGGCTTATCACTACACTTTGCGGGGTAATTTATTTAGTGCGATTGAACAACTCGAACTGGCAAAAAACGCAGGGAAAGATTATTTCAAACTGTCTGCAATTGAGAGTGAATTGAAAAAGCTGAAGGCGATTGCGGCAGCGATGCAGAAGCGCTGAACAAGAACCAAACTATTACCAGACCTACTTTGACATTCCGGTTATTACGCAAGCAGCCATATTTTTTAATTCACAACTTTTCTTCATCTGCTGTATAGCCTGCTTATCGTCGTGCTGACGCTTAAAAATCAACCCGTTGGCATAGTAAGCATTGCCGTTTTGAGGGTCTAACCTGATTGTCTCTTCAAATTGCACCATCGCATCTTGATATCGTATTGCATTAAAGTACTCCACACCCAATACATAGTGCAGTGGCGCAAGATGTGGACTTATTTTGACTGAACGCTCAAGATCGGCGATTGCCTCTCCCTGTTTTTTATCCGGGGATGGTGCGATCCCACGATTAAAAAATATGCGGTCTGCTCCTGCAACATGCTCACTACTTAGCAGTGCGACTGCATCATTCCACAGCCGGTAGTTATCACCCATCACCCACATCCGATTCCACGCCAGGGGCAACAATAGTAAGCCTGCAAAACCCAATGCAAATAACGTATTTTTATGGGGCCATTTTATTAATAAAAAAGGAATCAAGAGCAGCACGCCTGGCATCCATAAGTAGCTACGATACAAAACAAAGGGCTCTTGAACACGTATGCTGGAAAATTCAACTAGAAATTGCAGCCATGGATACAGTAATGCAAAACCAATCAAGCCCATCCATCGTGGTCGCAACAAGAGCCAAAAAGCTAACGCGCCGTATATAAGAAATGAAACTGCTCCTAACCAGCCCTGCCACGCGCTCAGGCTTGTTACAAAAGGTTCTCGCATATCGATCGACATCCAAGCTGGATTAGCCAACAGCCATAGCCACAAATACTTAAAAAACAGACCTGCCTGAGTCAGCACGCTCAACACATGCAACATGGATGTGTTCTCAACCACTTGTTGCTGCGCGAATAAATTAGTGGCCATAATTTCATTAGAAACGCCAATGACACCTTTCGCCTGCAACAGAATTTGCATGCCAACTATCGCAAGCGCGCTCCAAGTCAGCCATAATGCTCTAGCAGTCACTCGAACTTTGCCACGTAATAATATCGTCTGTGCTCCCAACAACAGCGGTGCTAACAGACTATGCTCCTTGGACAGTCCTGCAAAGAAATATGCCAGCACAGCCAGCACCAGCCAACGCTTTTGTCCAGTCAACAGGCCGCGCAAATAGGTCAATTGCATCAGCAACACGAACAGGGTCGCCATCACGATGCTGCGCTGAACGACGTAGCCGACTGCGTATACCGCCACCGGATGCACAGCAAAAATTGCCGCACCGAACCATGCACCCCAAATTATTTGCGCTTCATTGTCCCCCTGTGGGGCATTCTTGCCATCGGCAATGGTTGCTGACATAAGTTGCCGCAGCAAATAAAACAGCGTAATAACCGTCGCTGTGTGCAATAGCAAATTGCCCACGCGATAAAAATGCGGCAGAGTATCGAATACGGCATACGTCCAACCCAGGCTGGCATAGGACAGCCAACGCGACCCAAATTGAAAACCGCTATGCGCCAAATGCTCCAGGGTATTAGCCTGAATAATATTCGCATCGTCAAAAATGAATGGATTCCCTAAAAAGGGCAGATAAACACTACACACCAAAGCGAATAAAGACAGCATCCAACCTCGGTCGCGCTGGTGAAAGTAATTAGTTAACGATTTAGGTAAATTCATGGTTATTTATCACCAAAAAAAACCCCTCCGCAGAGGGGTTTTTACAATTTACAACAACCAAATTAAGGGCAATTAAAGTATTTTTTCATCACAGGATCAATTGTTGTACCAGCGCCTGCAATTGTACAGGTATTAGTCCAGGTCATCGCTGAAACACCTGGAATAGGGCGCATGGTGATAGTATTACCATCAATTGAGCCAGCTTTAATGCCTCCGAGCGTTAACACAACAGTATTAGCATTCGCAGCAGCCGATCCATCACATGGGGTAGCAGTACAAGCCGTAATATTGATGGCGGTCACTTCAGTCGTCGTAGTTGGACCAGCACCACTCATACCCAAACTCGTCCATGGATTAGCGAGCTGGAGAAATGAACCCTCTTCTTGAAAGTACATTGCCAGTGCCAGCTTGACTGGCTCAACAACACCTTGCGCTTTAGATAATTTAGCCTTCACAATATAGTCCTGATAAGCCGGAATCGCTACAGCCGCCAGAATACCGATAATTGCCACCACGATCATCAATTCGATCAAGGTAAAACCTTTTTGGATTTTTTTCATTTCAATGCTCCTTTAAGAGTTAAGTACAACGCACGATGCGTGCGGAATTCTATGAGCAGGGTTCGTGCCAGCCAGATCATAAAGTTTAATATGTTGTATTCACAAGGTTTTAATATTTATACAAACATTGCTTGGCGTTTCTTAACCCCAGCCACGACAAATTTTGCCAGTTGAGCTGACACTTTTTGTCAGCCCCCAAAGCGATACAAGACTACGCAAACAATTTTTTAACAGCGCATTGAAAAACGTCACGAGCGACGGCAGAACAAGGCGCGCAAGGGTAAGGAAGCGGAGTTGACTCAGAAGTCAATGAGCATTCCGAATTCTTGAGCAACGCCCAAATTCTAAATTACAGATTGCCGAGCGCATAACCAATGACTTGGCTGACGTATTTTGGCAGCCAAGTCAGATGGCTAGTTGTTTCATCAGTAGTTTTTATCCCTGTTAAGGGGTGTACCCCGGAATCCTGCTTTCATCCACTTCATCAATTTGCGCCGGATCAAGAAACTGTTGGGCGTAGGTCAGGTATACTTTTTCGCGCACGAAAATATCAAATAGGTCGGGATCGATATGTCCGTTTAATTTAAACTTCCCCAAGATATGCAAAGACTCTGTCAATGATTTACCCGCCTTGTATGGACGATCTTTGGCGGTGAGTGCTTCAAAAATATCGGCAATGCCCATGACTCTGGCCTGAACTGACATTTGATCACGCGTTAAACCTCTGGGATAACCTTTCCCATCCATGCGTTCATGATGCCCGCCCGCATATTCAGGTACCTTTTTTAAATGCTTGGGCCACGGCAGTGATTCCAGCATGGTGATAGTAACTTCAATATGATGGTTAATAATTTTTCGCTCCGCTGCTGTAAGTGTGCCAGAACGTATGGTTAAATTCTCTAATTCATCGTCAGTAAGAAAATTTACCTCTTCCCCCATCGGGTTGCGCCAGCGATACCGGGCAATCTGCCGCACACGCTCCTGATCCGCTTCCGCCATTTTTTCAGAACCCTTATTGCAATGCCTTAAAAAATTGCGATCATTGTCTAAATATTGGCAGCGTAACTCGAAAGCTTCCTGAATGCGTGCGCGCGTGAATTCATCTTTCGCCTCAAGCAATTCACGCAGCATGGTGATTTCAGCATCACGCTTGAGTATTTCAAAACGTTCGTCGATTAAGTTGATACGATCAAACAGGGTGTGTAATTTGGTGGCTTTATCTACCACGTGCACGGGGGTAATGATTTTGCCGCAGTCGTGCAACAAGCCTGCAATTTTGAGTTCGTAACGATCTTTCTCAGTCATAATAAAATCTGTGAGCGGCCCTGTATTCGTGCGGCTGGCTGCGTCCGCCAACAGCATCGTGAGTATGGGAACACGCTCGCAATGACCGCCTGTGTAGGCAGATTTATCGTCGATGGCTGCGTTAATCATGCCAATGAAAGATTCAAATAACTCTTCCATTTGTTGAATCAAGCGTCGGTTGGTCAGAGCAATGGCGGCTTGCGAGGCGAGTGATTCCACGAGGTGCTGGTCAGCCAATGAAAATGGAACAATTCCCCGCTCGGCCTTATCTTGTGTGCTCTTTGAAGATACGTTTGCCAGGTGACTTATTTGAGGATGAGTAATTTCCGCCCAATGAATTTCTGGCTGATGGGATTCAAAGTTTTTATGCCCTTTTCCGTTAATGAGCTGCAATACACCTATCGTTTCGTTTTCATGATTCATCATGGGAACGGTCAGAAACGAAGTCGAGTGGTAACCTGTTTTTTGATCGAATGTCCGGGTTCCAGAGAAATCATAACCCTCAGCAGCATAAGCATCTGGAATGTTGATGGTTTTGCCATTCAATGCAGCATACGCCACGACCATATGGTGGTTGGGCTTGCCTGTTGCATCACGTAATTCTATAGAGGGGAAGGTAATAGCCTTGCCGGTAGTGCCGCCCAGCGCGATGCCGAGGGTATCGTTGTGCACAATTTCAAAATTTAAAACTTGCTGGGTAGCGTCCACCAAATACAGCGTGCCCGCATCCGAGTTAGTGATGCGCTTTGCCGCGATCAAAATTATTTCTAGCAGACGGTTGATGTCGCGCTCGCTGGAAAGCGCAACCCCAATGGCATTTAATTCATCTAAGCGATGCAGTAAGGAAGTAGATTGCTTCATATCGATTCGTGATTATGGCTGCTCTAAAAATTCAAAGTTCTGATGGAACAACTGATATAACTACTAGCCATCTGACTAACCCAGCAAAAGACGCTGGGCAAGTCATTGGTTATAGCCATTCCACTAGGTTGCTAAACGACAGCAACCAAGTGGCTGGTTACAAGCAAGACGAGGCGCGAACACAAAATGTTGACGCAGTAGTATGATTGTTATATCTATAAGGAGACATTTTTTGTAAGCAACAAAGTATTACAACGAAGTTGGATTTTTAGAGATGCCCATTACTTAATACACACCGCCCGCACTTGGTGTATATCAGTGATCCCCAACAACACCTTTTCAATGCCATCCTGTTTTAAGGTACGCATACCCTCATTCAAAGCAGTGGAAAATAATTCCGCCACGCGCGCGTGTTCTTGAATATGCTTTTTAACCATATCCGAGCCAACCATCAACTCATGTATGCCTACGCGACCACGATACCCGGTGTTAGAACAATTGTCACAACCGACTGGATCATATAAAGTAAATTGCCCTTTCGCGTCTGCGAATAATTTCACCCATTCGGCATACAGTGCCTGATATGCTGCGTTCGGGTCTTGCTTCCAGATGGTAGTATTCATAAGCTCTACCGAATATTCGGTCAACAAGGATTTAATTTCTTCCTGTGTGGCAATATGCGGTTTCTTGCATTTTTTACATAAACGTTTTGCCAACCGTTGCGCCAGAACACCCAACAGCGCGTCCGCAAAGTTAAAAGGATCCATGCCCATATCCAATAGTCGAATAATGGATTCTGGCGCACTGTTAGTATGCAAAGTTGCAAAAACCAAGTGACCAGTTAGTGACGCTTCGATCCCAATAGACACAGTCTCCTTATCGCGCATCTCACCGACCATGATGACATCAGGATCGCACCGTAAAAAGGCTTTCATGATGACGGCGAAATCCATCCCAGCTTTTTTATTGATTTGCACCTGCCGCAAACCCTTTTGGGTAATCTCGACCGGGTCTTCTGCTGTCCATATTTTAGTGTCCGGCTTATTGATATAACCCAACACCGAATGCAAAGAAGTGGTCTTACCCGAACCAGTTGGACCACAAACAAAGAACAAACCATAGGGCTTGCTGATAATCGATTTCAGCGTGGCCAAGTTATGCACCGACAGGCCCAGATCATCCAGCTTGATCGGCTCACCCGAAGCCAAAATACGCATAACCACATCTTCCACCCCGCCTTGCGATGGCACAGTCGCCACACGCAGCTCAATATCCAACGGGCCATATTTTTTGAATTTAATCTTGCCATCCTGCGGCTTGCGTTTCTCTGAAATATCCAGATCACACATGATTTTAAGCCGCGTTACCAGCGCGCTACGGTAGGCTGCTGGCACTTCAATATATTTCAGCAACGAGCCGTCCTTACGCAAGCGAACCAAAGTGGGGGCTTTGCCAGGGGCTGGTTCGATATGTATATCCGAAGCACCCATGTTATAGGCATCCACGATAATTTTATTGACCAGTTTAACCAGCTCATTATCGCCAGCGGCACTTTCGTCCTCCAAGGTTGAGCCAGCAGACTCATCCTCGTCACCACCCAGCGCCGTCAATAAATCACTCACCGAGGAGCCATTCATTTCCGAGGGGGAGCCACCGCCGCCGCTATAAAATAAATCCAGCGTAGCCTTAAATTCACGTAACAGACATACTTTGTAAATCAGCCGACTACGCGGAAAAATATTATTCACGACGCGCGAAGCTTTAATCCGCTCTGGGTCGGTGGTCAAAATAACCATACCTTTCGGTGTCTCTTCTATTGGCAACCAGCAACTACTTTCCACATAATCACGGCGCAGGTTTTTAAGTAGGTCAGGCGGCTTGACTCTGTCTGGTTTGAATGGCTCATACGACACGCCAAAAAATCCACCTAGCGATTTACCCAGTACGTCTGGTTTAACTTGGAACTCATCCATCAACACATCTTCCAAGTTAATACCTTTACGCCTAGCAGTGCGCGTAGCTAAATCCAATTCAACTGGGGTAAGCACGGCATCCGCCACCAAATAATCATACTTCGTCTTAACTGCTGTTTGATGTTGGCGCTGCTTGAGCGCCACCGCTATAGTTTGTGCCAACTCTTTTATGCCATCTTCAATCGCGGTGGGAAATGGAATGCCGGCTTTATTATTAATTACCTGAACAACACCCAGCAATTCATTGCCGTCAACGACCGGGGTCGCCAGCATTTGCTTGGTACGATAGCCTGTGCGCTTATCCACATCTTGTAAAAAACGCAACTGCGAGCTATGCGTGGCCAGCTCTTTCTCGTCATACACATCTTTAAGATTAAGCATTTTTTTACTGAGCGCAACATAGCCTGCAATACTCTGCTCGGCTATCGGCAGCTTAAGATCCTTGAAAGATGTTAAACCTGTTTTTACTTTAGAAACCAGCGAGGCCTTGTCATCGCTCACCACATATATGGTCAAACGATCTGCATTAATCAAACTGCAAATGTCGTTGCTGACATCCAGCATAATCTCATCGACATTGCTGGTGCCGTGAATTTTGTTAATGACTTGACTGAGCTTTTTGGTAAATTCTAATTGCTGCGCGACATCGTCCGCACCGCGCCGCCGTTCAACAATAGGTGTTGATATTGCGTTATCCATGTTTATTCCTGGCCGATTCATAACCAACCGCAACAGTTAATGTTTAGTAGCGGATTAAGCGAGTTCCATATTCAGTCGTAGCTCGCTGCAAACTGCTACTGGGGATTAAAATCCGGGCGACTTCCGTTACTTAAATATTGGGTAAAACTTGCATTATTAGAACTCAAAGATTTGGCCATTTAGCAACATAATGGGCTTGAATCCTGACACACATTCACCGATTTCCCGCATGGTTAAGTCGACATCACCTGGCTTTAAATGAGTAATATAAATCTCTGGGTTACTTTTCAATTTCAGCAACTCCTCTGCCAGCATGCTAGGGCATAAATGCTTGGAAACTTCTGCTAACTTTCTTTCAGCATTTGGAAAAGCCGTATCGATTATTAAATAACGCAAATTGGTAATTTTGTTAACCACCTGCCAAAACGCATCATTTGTCGTAGTGTCGCCACTGAATACCAAGCTGGCCGTGCCACTATCAATCTGATAACCCACCGCAGGTACAACGTGGTGCGCGGGCAGTGCAGTAATTTTTCGCCCGTTCAAATTAATTGTCTGCCCCAACTCAACGACCTGATAGCGCATATAGGGCTGCTGTGAATCAGGTATTTCAGAAAAATCCGGCCATATTTTCCAGTTAAACATATGCTGCTTAAGTATCTCCAGCGTCTCGGCAGTAGCGTAAATCGTGAGCAGCTTATCCCGCATAAAGCCGACGCTGTCGACCATGAATGGAATGCTGGTTATATGATCAAGATGGGAATGCGTAACGAAAACGTGATCGATCATGCACAGCTCGGCCACGCTAAGATCGCCCACACCCGTGCCCGCATCAATCAACACATCGTTATCCAACAACATAGAAGTGGTGCGAAAGTTTCCACCTATGCCGCCGCTGCAACCAAGTATTCGAAGTTTAATCATTTGGATTTGATCATATAAGTTGAATCATTTAAATCTAATCAATCACCTCATAAATCGTCTGCCGCACATTATTTGGAATGATATACGAACACCCCATCCCATCCAGCTCCAGGGGGATTGTTGCGGAAGTACGCAACGCGCTCTGCGTACACTTGATACACGATCCTTGTAGGCGACATGCGCTGCAAATTGTACAACTGTAATTCTGCCTGATCCCAGTCCTGCTTCCTATACGCCTTGAGCGTCTGGTGAAAAAGCTTAATTTCTTCCATCACCTCTTGTGCAACTTGCCCCAATTGTCCGATTGGCTCATAAATAAACACAGGCTTATCTTTACCTTTTACACGCACTTGGTCAAGCTCGCGATAAATAATATCGGTTACTCCATTCTTAGTGTGTTCGCCCACAAGAATACCTACCCCATATTGCTTGGTTATCCCTTCAAGTCTGGAGGCGAGATTCACCGCATCGCCCATTACTGTATAAGCCACACGCACCTCCGAACCCATGTTGCCGACACTGACCCGGCCTGTGTTAATGCCTACTCCAATCGAAATTTCCGGCCAGCCACGCGCTTTAAAAGCGGGCTGCATTTCCGCTAAGCGTTGCTGCATTTCCAAACCTGCCAAGATCGCGTTGCGCGCATGGTGTGGATCGAGCAAGGGTGCGCCCCAAAATGCCATGATGCAATCACCCATATACTTATCTATAGTACCGCGATATTTATAAACGACTCGCGATAGCGGGGTTAAAAATTCATTCATTAACTCCGATAGCTCTTTCGCTTCCAGCCCTTCAGAAATCGTCGTGAAATTACGTACATCTGAAAACAGGATAGTCATGTCGCGGCTTTCGCCTTCCATCGACACGTGCTCTGGATTTTTACTCATTTCATCCACTACTTCTGCTGGCACATACTGCCCGAACAGGCCCGTAATTTGCCGCTTGGCACGCGACTCAACAAAGTAACCAAAGGACATTTTCAGTATAAACAGGCTCAGTATCAACAAGACTGCACTAGCCACGGGGAAAGCCAGGTTAGCGACATGCCATAAGGAAAAATTCCCGAGCAACACCGCAACCATTGAAACTCCGCTTAATAATGTGGCATGTATAGGACTAAGCAAAGGCAGGATAAAGCTTAGCACCACACCAATAGTCAGCAACAATACAACCTCTGCGCCGAGTGCATAGGCGGGCTTGTGCTTAAGATTTTGATCTAGAATTCCGGCAATCATGTTGGCGTGAATTTCAACACCCGGATAAACTTCACCAACAGGAGTCGAGCGCAAATCCAGCAAACCCGGGGCTGACGTACCGACCAGCACAATTTTATTGCTCAAATCTGTCACGGGAACACGACCATTAATCACATCTGTGGCCGGAATATATCGGAAGCTCCCCTCCTTGCCGCGATACGGTATGAGAGCGCTAACGTGTTGATCGACAGGAATTTGCAGATCGTTATTTCCAATGGTCAGTGAGAGCCATTCCAGACCCGCATAATCCGTACTACCACCATTAGCATACCCCGGGGCAAGTTTAGGTGAACCCAGCAGGACGCGCGTCATAGCTAACGACAGTGATTCAAAGTATGCGCCGTTGTACTCCATTATCATGGGCAGTCGACGCACCACACCGTCAAAGTCTACCAATGGATTAAAGTACCCGGCACTCGCTGCATTCGATTGCAACTCTGCCAAATTGCCGCCGTAGCCATCCCAACTAACAAATGCTATCGGACGCTTACCAAATGTGCCCGAGGGGAAAACTGCATCCGGTAATGTACCAGAAATCGCTACACCACTGCCCGGCTTACTGTTATTAAAGTAGTAACCTAATACCACATTGCGATTTTTAATTTTACTGGCGAAGATGCTGTCGTAATCCAGTTGTGGTTTAATTTGTTCCAACACGGTTTGAAATTGCGCAGAATCCTTGAGTTGATTTTGACTCAACTTTTGCAGCACCTTCAAGCCGGAACTGTCGTCCTTTTCGGCGAACACCACGTCAAATCCCACCACAGCAACTGAATATTGATCGAATAATTTATCTACCAACACGGCCAGTCGATCACGCCCCCACGGCCAGCGCCCTTCCTCTTTCAGGCTTTTTTCATCGATGTCGATAATGACGATACGCTCATCGAGCGTATTAGGCATGGTTAGACCTAGGCGCTGGTCATACAGAAAGACATCCAGTTTCTGGATGAATTCGACCTTGTAGAAATTAGCTGCCCCACCTAAAAAAACGACAACCAGTGCCAAACCAAACCAGATTAATATCGCGTGTTGTCTCACTTCTCTTAAACCGGGTAATGATCTGGCTGGTGAATTTGGGCGGACTAATTTTTGATGTAAAACTCCATCTTTATGCCTGCCAATTCAATAATGTCATTGGCCTTCAATTGATGGGGCTGATCGCTTAACGGCCTAGCATTCAGAGTTGGATAACTGCTTCCCTCCACGTAGGTAATAAAATATCCCTGTGCACGCTTCGTTAATACCACTACTTGCGTGCCAGCTTTCCCGAGCGTAGTTAGATTTTTGGTAAGTTCCAGTTCCTTACCCGCATTCGGCCCTGTAAGTATTTGAATCATCCCTATTCCCGATTGCAGCGCAGCAGCAGGTGGGGCGGCTGCTCCAGCAGGAGTAACTGCCGACTTAACTGGAGCTGCTGCAGGTGCAGCTTGTGGAGGCAGCATGGAGGAATGCAACTTGCCTGTTTGCTCAAGAAGCTCAGCCTTAGGCGCACTCTTAGCTGCAGGTGCAGCTTGTGGAGGCAGCATGGAGGAATGCAACTTGCCTGTTTGCTCAAGAAGCTCAGCCTTAGGCGCACTCTTAGCTGCCGGGGCACGCAAGATCATGGTTTTTTCAAAGTCGGCTGCCGTGATTTGACTGACCTGATCGTTCAAGTACTTCAGCTTGTATTTACCAATCTCAATGACATCATTGTTTTGCAGAAAATGTTTTTTAGTGGCAATTCCATTTACGGTAAGACCATTAGTGCTGTTTAAATCCTCCAGGAATGAATCATTCAATATCGTGACTATGGCTGCATGCTCCCCGCTCACGGCAAGGTTATCAATCACTATTGCATTATGTGATTTTCGACCTATCGTAATGCGTTCCTTATCCAACGGGTATTCCTGCACTACTGCGTCATTCATGCTAAGTATTATTTTCGCTGCCATAATATTAATTCCTGTCACTTATAACCACTTGTCATTTACTTTTTTAAACCAGAGTGACAATTTCTCCAGCCAACTGTGTGACACAGCAAAATCGCCCTTAATCTTTACCAAAATAACGGACACATTATCACGACCTCCGTTATCATTTGCCATCTCAATTAACTGATTAGCTGCCAGTGTCAGATTCACCTGTAACATTTGTAGTGCGCTGCCTATGTCATCATCGGACACCATATCATTCAATCCGTCCGAGCACAGCAAATATATATCCCCCACCTGCACCGCATGTACATGCACTTCAACATCCACATCCACATCAATGCCAACTGCGCGCGTCACCAGATTTTTATTCATGGATTTGCGGGCATCCGCAACACTGATTAAACCACTATCAATTTGATCCTGTAATAACGAATGATCCCGCGTAATAGTCTCAAACGCATCGCCGCGCAGGCGATACATTCTAGAGTCCCCCACATGCGCTACGGCCACATGATTATCATAAAACAACGCAGCAACTACTGTTGTGCCCATCCCCGCATATTGCGGCTGACTTTGCGCCGCATGATAGATGGTGGCGTTGGCTTTTTTCACATTTTTACGTAGTAAGGTAACGCCCATATCCTCACCACTGTCATCTTCCTCATCCGAAACAACATTACTCAGCAACGCACTTTTAATTTCACTGGATAGCACGGATACCGTCATACCACTGGCCACTTCGCCCGCATTATAACCACCCATGCCATCTGCCAAAACCACCAGCCCGCATAAAGCCTCATATCCCACGCTGTCTTCATTATGTGAGCGCACCTGCCCCGTGTGGCTTAAACTGGTAATTTCCAAAGCCTGATCTATTTTCATAATGGACGAGGCACACCCATTATGCACGACCGCAATGCATCGGCCATTTCTGCGCCAGTTTGAAAGCGAGCCTCCACTTTTTTCGCTAAAGAAATATTAATGACCTCAACCAGCGCAGGTGATAAATCAGGCCGTACACTTAATATATTAATCGGCTGTTCATTTGCAATACGGAACATCAGCTGAGCCATTGAATCGCCCTGAAACGGTAGCTTACCACACAGCAATTGGTACAAACTCACTCCCAATGAGAACAAATCTGATCGCCCCTCAATCTTCATTCCCGACAATTGCTCTGGCGACATAAAAGAAGGTGTGCCTAGCACCATGCCCGTTTTAGTCTTGGATGAATCGGTAATACGAGCAATGCCGAAGTCCGTCACTTTCACAGTATCACTCGCCGTATCATACATAATGTTAGCTGGTTTAATGTCGCGATGCACAACATTTAATGTATGGGCATAATTAAGTGCACCCGCCACGCGCGCCACGATACTCAACACAGTCGGCACGGGTAGCAAATTATCGGGCTTGGTATAAGGTGTTAAATCGCCACCCTTTAAAAATTCCATGGCGATGTAAGCTAAGTCATGCTCTTCACCAGCATCGTACATCGTTACAATATTCGGGTGATTCAAACGGCCTGCGGTTTCCGCCTCGCGGAAGAACCGCGCTTTGACCTCTTCCAATTCATCCGCATCAAATTCCTGAGCTAATGCCATCGTCTTAATTGCCACTACACGGCTGATTTTAGGATCTCGTCCCAAATAAACCACGCCCATAGCGCCCTTGCCCAACTCTTTCTCAATCTCATAGCGTCCCAGCATAGGCTTGGATAATGTGCCCTGCCCCAGTACCATGGTACTGGCATTGGTGCCGGATGAGCCACCCAAAATCACCGCGCCAGACATGCTGGTGGCCTGCGCCAAGCGCGCTGCTAAATCACGGAACTTGGGATTATATTCGGCCATATATTTGAAGACCGACTCCGCTTTATTGAACTGCCGCTTACGCTCAAAATCCAGCCCAAGGTTGTATAGCACCTCCATTAAACTGTTATCAATCTGCACATTACGAAATTTATCAAAAGCCATGTCCAATTGGCCCTGCCCCTGAAAAGCCAACCCCAACATGCGATTACTTTCTGCTGAATCTGCATCCGACTTGATCTTGCCTTGCTCCGTAATCAAGAATTTTTTAGTGGTCAGCAGCAAATGCCCAATCAGCAACAACGAGGCGGGCAACATCAACTGTATCCACATCGCTTGTGATGTCATCAATATATAATGCGTCCCCAACAAAGTAGCAAAGATCGAAGCGGTTATCACTGCCGCCAGTCCAGCTTTAAGTCGCGGCAAAAGCAGAATGAGGTACAGCGCCACCAGTGCAAACACCGCCAATTGCACCCAACTCGCCCAGCCTGGTGTGACAAAAAAATCCTGCTTGAGTATACTGGAAACCGAATGTGCCAAGGTCAGCACTGGAGCCATGCCGGCAGAAATAGGAGTGACTTGCGGATCGCCCACGCCAGCCGCTGTTGCGCCAATTAAAACAATCTTGTCACGATATTTCTCTACTGGTATTTTCCCGTTTAGCACATCGTAAAATGAATCCACTTGAAATGCGGGCTTGCCATCACGATTTGAATAAAAATAAGTATTCATGCTCAAGCTAGCATCCGTGGTGATATTCAAATTTCCCACGCGCACACCCTGCCCCAGATTTACTTTAATGTCCTTGATTTCCAAATTCAAACTCTTGGCTGCCAACAGCAAAGACAATGAAGGATAGTATTGATCAAAATAACTGACCACCAGCGGTTCGGTGCGAATCGCACCATCTACATCAGGATTGACATTTAAATGTCCAATCGCCAGCGCATGAACACCCAACTCGGGAATAGGAATGTGTACGCCCATAGTTGACAGCGACCGATTGTCCGCCTCTGCCTCACCATCTTGCACATTGAGTAGATTGTTAGCCAGCACATAATCCGGCAACGGCTGATCGGGCTTTCCCTGCGGCTCACCCAAATCAAAAAACATCGCCAGCAAAACCGTTTTGGCCTTTTCCAAACTGTTACCAAGCTTGTGATCGTTCGCCAGATTATCAACCGCCTCGAGCAACAGCGAGTTCACCTCAGCCAAGTCTTTTTGGTGCTCAGGATTAGTGCTTTTTTGAAGTGATGATGTTTCGAGAAATGAGCCGATTTTGACAATGTATTCCAAACCAGCATCAACCTGCGGCTCTAAGAACAACACCGTGCTGCCGATAACTTTGGGCTGTGCCGCAGCCAGGACATCCACCATCTCTGCGTGAATCGCGCGTGGCCACGGCCAACGCCCAAGGTTACCGATGCTCTGGTCATCAATCGCAATGACTGCAATTTTATCGCTGGGTACGCGCTTGGTGGCCTGCATACCCAAGTCATAGGCTTTACGCTCCAGACTTTGAATCAGCTCACTGTTTGCGCCCAGCAAAAATGCCAGCACAACTAGCGCTCCAACGAACCAATCTGCCTTCCAGAACAATTTACTTTCCATGCGGTAGCATCATGCCTAATTATGACTAAATATTTAAGATATTTGCTGTATATCATGCGGATACTAAAACATTTTATGAGATTACGCTATCCTTAAGCATGAGGCATCATTCAATCATCCTTGCATAGCACATATCTAATATGCTCAAATGCGCTGCATGGACATTTTGTTAACCCAAGCCAATCTGGAGCAATATACAAATATTCCGCAACGACCTGGGCTACCCAAAACCCTGACATGGCTGGCATTTTAAGGATATTTATTAGCAATCCATCACGTGGCAACCCGCTGATAAGCCTGAAATACTTCAACATATACGTAATTAAATAAAATGAGTTCAGCACTAGACCTTAAAGCAGTTGGTCTCAAAACCACCCTGCCGCGCCTGAAAATATTAAACCTGTTTGAACAGGCCACAATGCGGCATTTGAGCGCGGAGGATGTCTATAAATTATTACTGGACGAAGGCCTGGATGTAGGCTTGGCTACGGTTTATCGCGTGCTTACACAGTTTGAACAGGCCGGACTGCTTACCCGCCACCACTTTGAAAGTGGCAAGTCAGTTTTTGAATTGAACCAAGGCGGGCATCACGATCATTTGGTATGCCTGCAATGTGGAAAAGTTGAAGAATTTCATGATCCTGAAATTGAAAAACGCCAAGTTAAGGTAGCCGAAAAATTGGGATTTAGCATCCGCGAACATGCGCTGTATATCTATGCGGATTGCACTAAATCGAAGTGTCCGAATAAACCCTAAACTGTAGTAGTCGCGTCTACTACAGTTTAGGAAGCACTGAACAAAGTGATTCTACTCATGGCTCGACAAGCTCACCACGAACAGAATCAAATGCTTGCCATTCGTCCTGAGCTTATCGAAGAATCTACTCAGCGCTTCCCTAAAAAAAATAATCCTGCAAAATTTAGGGCACTTCTAAAAATTCAAAGCCTACCCACGCTCATCTCCGCAATACTGCCTTCATCGTCTTGCCCATCTCTGCCGGGTTGCGTGTGATGTGTATGCCGCATTCTTCCATGACTGCCAGCTTGACCATCGCACTGCCCTGACCACCGGAAATAATTGCGCCAGCGTGTCCCATACGTTTACCAGGTGGTGCAGTAACGCCAGCAATAAATCCCACGACGGGTTTCTTCATGTTGCCGCGTATCCAACGCGCACACTCCTCCTCGTCGCTGCCACCTATTTCACCGACCATCACCACAGCATCTGTAGCAGGGTCATCATTAAACATTTTCATCACATCCAAATGTTTTAAACCATTAATCGGATCACCACCAATTCCAACGCACGATGATTGCCCATAACCAAGCTGGGTTAATTGCCACACTGCCTCATAAGTCAACGTGCCAGAGCGCGACACCACGCCAATGCCTCCCTTACGATGAATATGCCCGGGCATGATGCCAATTTTAATTTCATCTGGGGTAATCACACCCGGACAATTCGGCCCAATCAACAAAGTTTTTTTGCCCTGCATTTTGTAGCGTGTGCGTAGCATATCCATCACCGGAATACCCTCGGTAATACAAATCACAAGCTCCAACCCAGCCTCCACCGCTTCATCAATCGCAGCAGCAGCATAGGGTGGCGGCACATAAATCACCGACACGGTCGCGCCTGTTTGCGCTTTTGCTTCAGCCACGCTATTAAAAACTGGAATGCCTTCATAGCTTTGCCCGGCCTTGCCAGGAGTCACGCCCGCTACAAAACAATTTACGCCATTGGCATAATTTTTACTATGCAAAGTATGAAATTGCCCGACCTTGCCCGTCATGCCCTGCGTCATCACGCGCGTGTCTTTATTGATTAAAATTGACATTTACTGTTTCCCCCGTGCTGCGGCCACAACCTTCTTCGCCGCATCAGCCATATCGTTGGCCGCAATAATTGCGAGACCGGATTCCGCCAGAATTTTTTTACCCAGATCAACATTCGTACCTTCCAATCTCACTATCAGGGGTACGTTCAAATGCGTTTCACGCACCGCGGCCACCACACCCTCAGCAATCACATCACACCTCATAATGCCGCCAAAAATATTAACTAGAATCGCCCGCAGCTTGGGATTTTTCAGCATCAGCTTAAAAGCCTCCGCCACTTTTTCTTTACTTGCCCCACCACCCACATCCAGAAAATTGGCTGGGGCGCCGCCGTAAAGCTTGATGATGTCCATGGTCGCCATCGCCAAACCCGCACCATTAACCAGACAGCCGATATTCCCATCCAGCGCGATGTAGCTTAAATCAAATTTAGAGGCCTCTATTTCGTTCGGATCTTCCTCCGACAAATCACGATACGCCACAATTTCCGGATGCCTATACAGCGCATTACTATCAAAACTAAATTTGGCATCCAACGCAATCACACGACCATCACCCGTCAGCACCAAAGGATTAATCTCGGCTAGCGTCGCATCTTTCTCCACAAATGCGCGATACAAACTCTGCAAACAGAAGAAACCTCTATTTCGTTCCAACGCACCATGCACCCCTACCAGCCCTATTTTTTTGGCAACTCCATCAGCTTCCGCGTCGGTCAACCCCGCCACCGGATCAATCCACACCTTGTGAATTTTATTCGGCGATTTCGCCGCCACCTGTTCAATCTCCATGCCACCCTCGCTGCTGGCGATCAACACCACGCGCTGCTTACTGCGATCCACCACAAAGGCCACATAAAACTCGCGCACAATATGCATGCCTTCTTCAATCAGCAAACATCTAACCATTTGTCCTGCAGCGCCAGTTTGATGCGTGACCAACTTCATCCCCAGAATTTCCCCTGCATGCTCGTGCACCTCATTCAAACTGCGCGCAACTTTCACACCTCCACCCTTACCCCTGCCACCTGCATGTATCTGCGCCTTCACCACCCACAGCGCCCCACCTATCTCGGTGGCCGCCGCCACTGCCTCCTCTACGCTGAAACAAACCTTGCCACGCGGCGTGGGAATCGCATACTGACGCAAAATTTCTTTTGCCTGATACTCATGAATTTTCATATTGATCCTTGCTCTATATTCACAAAAATAACTCTTTCCAGTATCTGATTATTCCAGAAGCATGCTCGGTACAAGCAATAAAAAACGTAGGTATCGGGGTGTATATCGATTGTGACATGGGTAGTATTTACCTATAGCTAAATGCGTGAGACCAACCATGTAAATGCCCTCTTCCTGACCAAGCAAGTTCAATAATATAACTCCAAATGATTCTCACTGATGAATTTTCTTCTTATGGCTAATCCTCTTTCTTGCCATCTTTTCCGACAACCTTTGAAACCGCTTTTGACAGCACATCATATAAATGGTGGGCGGCTGGCTCTGGGCCAGCGCGGCTTGCTGGGTTGGTGCGAATTTCCATGAACACCTCGGCAGTAATTTCCTCTGCATACTTTAGTGTCTGGCGCTTGAACCCATCTACCGATTTAGCCAGTGCTGCCTTGTGTGCGTATTCGCGCTCCAAATGGAAGTATTCCGCATAAGACTTGGTGAAGAAGGCGGTTAGCCATGTCGCAGGCAACAAGAGGAAGATTTTCCCCAACACCGCATAGGGCGTTCCATCCTGATTGGGATTGGGCGCTGTGAACCAGCTGCCGAATAGGCCGGGGACAAGCTGCACCACCAGCGGAAAAGCAGATAAAATCAATATCGCAACTGCCCAATAGAAGCCCGTTTTTGCGCTGTTCATGCGGTCTTCATAACGCGCCCGCGTTTCTTCAAGGCTATTGATCCGGCCAGATGAAGTTTGAAGTTTTCATGCCGCATATTTTACGCGAGAATCTTGGAAGTATTTTTTGACACGCTCAGGTGATTTTTCCAATGTCAGCATGTGCTCGGTTGTTGCGGCTTTCAGTTTAGCCTTGGTGCGT